>JANXXC010000126.1 GCA_025350765.1 Holophagaceae bacterium
CTGGCGACGGGGATGTGAGCCAGCAGGTCCGCGGCGAATCCATAGGTGAGGAGATTCCGCGCGGCTTGGTCGTTGAGGCCGCGGCTTTGGAGATAAAAAAGCTCCTCGGGATCGAGTTGGCCGATGGCGGCGCCGTGAGCGCATTTGACGTCATCGGTATCAATTTCAAGCTGGGGTTTGGTGTCCACCCGAGACCTCTCGCTGAGCAGAAGGTTTCGGCTTTGCTGACGCGCGTCCGTGCCTTGGGCGCCCCGGCGCACGAAGATGCGGCCGTTGAAAATCGCGCGGGCTTCGTCGTCCACGATGGCCTTGTGGAGCTGGTGGCTCGTGCAGTGCGGTTGCGTGTGATCCAACACCGAATGCGTATCTGCGACTTGTTGGCCGTTGAGCAAAGCGAGGCCATCCAGGATCACGTCGGCGCCTTCGCCTTGAATGGAAATCTGCGGAGTTTGTCGGCTGAATTTCGCGCCGAAGCTGATGGTGCGGCTGTGATAGCGGGAATTTCGGGCTACCTGGGCGCGGAGATTGGAGACGTGAAAGGCATCGGCAGATTCGCGCTGCACGCGCTCGTGGCGCAGCTCGGCGTTTTCCGCCACGAAGATTTCCACCGCGGTATTGGTGAAGTAAGTCCCTTCACCCGCGTATTCCTCGATGAGTTCCACTTCGGCGCCAGCCTCCACCACCACTAAAATGCGAGGTTGCGAGACGGTCGCTTCAGTAACGGAATGACTCATGAAGAGCAGGTGCAAAGGCGCTTCCACCTTCACGTTCTTCGGAATGAAGATGTAAGCGCCGTCCTGAAACCGGGCTGAATTTAGATTGGCGAAGGTGTCTGAATCTTCGGGCTTCAGCAGGCTTCCGAGCTGCGTCGCCGCTTCGGATGCAGATGCTAGATGCAGCAGCCGCACGCCTTGGGGCAGGGCGGAGGTGCAGCTATGGTGGGGGTCGTAGTGACCATTGACGAAGACCAATCGCGTGCCCCGAGCCTCGGGAAGGATGCGGTCCTTGATATCCACCGTCTCGGATTTGCCGGGAGCGAAGGTGAGTGATTTTAAAGATTTGAGATCGGCGTACTTCCAATCCTCGTCCTGGGTAGTGGGCAGTTCCTGCTGTTGAAGTCGCGTCTCGGCGGACTTGCGCAGATCCGCGAATCCTTGGGGCCGAGGGGCCCCTAAGAGATCCGGGATGAGGCTACAGTCCGTGAGGGTGGCCATCAGTTGGCTCCCGCTTCAACTTCTTCCTTGATCCAGTCGTAGCCGCGGCTTTCCACTTCGAGCGCCAGTTCCGGGCCGCCGTATTTCACGATGCGGCCGCCCTGCAAAATGTGAATGTGGCTGGCGGGAATGTGGTCCAGCAAGCGCTGATAGTGGGTGATGAGAAGGATGGCTTTGTCGGGGGATTTCAGGGCCGTCACGGCCTCGCCAACGATGCGCAGCGCGTCTACATCCAGCCCCGAATCCAGTTCATCGAGGATGGCGAGCTTGGGTTCCAGCACGGCCATCTGCAGGATCTCGTTGCGTTTCTTCTCGCCGCCGCTGAAGCCCACGTTCAGGCTGCGATCCAGGAATTCGTCGCGCATCCCGACAAGCTTGATTTTTTCTCGAATGAAATCATCAAATTCCAAAGGGTCCATTTCCTCTTTGCCGTTGGCTTCCGCCTGCTTGTTGTAGGCCAGGCGCAGGAATTGGGCGTTGCTTACGCCGGGCACCTCGATTGGGTGTTGGAATCCCATGAAGACCCCAGCCCGGGCGCGCTCGTCGGCTTCCATCTCGAAAAGATTCTTGCCCTCGAAAAGGACTTCGCCGGAGGTCACCTGATAGGCCGGATGACCCGCCAGCACCTTGCCCAGCGTGGATTTCCCTGAACCATTGGGCCCCATGATGGCGTGGACTTCGCCGGCGCCGATCTCCAAGGAGATGCCCTTAAGGACTTCGATGTCATTGATGGTCGCGCTCAAATTTTTGATGCTCAGCATTCCGTCGTCTCCCATTCCAATCCGCTACCCAAACCGTCGAGTCATTAATCTTTTCTTGGTGTGTCTTCGTGTGACTTAGTGGCTTCTTTCCTTTTTCATCCCACGCTGCCTTCGAGTTTCAGGCTCAACAGCTTGGTGGCTTCCACCGCGAATTCCATGGGCAACTCGCGGAAAACATCCTTGCAGAAGCCGTTGATGATCATGCTGATGGCGTCTTCCATGGGAATGCCGCGCTGCTGGAAATAGAAGAGCTGTTCCTCGCCGATCTTGCTGGTGGTGGCTTCGTGCTCGACCTTGGCGGATTTGTTCTGCACTTCGATGTAGGGATAGGTGTTGGCGGAAGAACTCTGGCCAATGAGCATGGAATCGCATTGGCTGAAGTTGCGGGCGCCTGTCGCCTTGGGCATCACGCGCACCAGGCCGCGGTAGGAATTGCTGCTTACACCAGCGCTGATGCCCTTGCTGATGATGGTGGACTTGGTATTCCGGCCGATGTGGATCATCTTGGTGCCGGTGTCGGCCTGCTGATGATGGTTGGTGAGGGCCACGGAGTAGAACTCGCCGATGCTGTTGTCGCCCAGCAGCACGCAGGATGGATATTTCCAGGTGATGGCGCTGCCGGTCTCCACTTGGGTCCAACTAATCTTGCTATTGCGGCCCTTGCAGAGGCCTCGCTTGGTGACGAAATTGTAGATTCCGCCGATACCATTTTTATCACCGGCGTACCAGTTCTGGACGGTGCTGTACTTGATGCTGGCGTCGTCCAATGCGATGAGTTCCACCACCGCTGCGTGCAGCTGGTTGGTGTCGAATTGGGGTGCGGTGCAGCCTTCGAGGTAGCTCACGGAGGCGCCTTCCTCTGCGACGATGAGGGTGCGTTCGAACTGGCCACTATCCTTGTTGTTGATGCGGAAATAGGTGCTCAGATCCATGGGGCAGGTGACACCCTTGGGGATGAATACAAAGCTGCCGTCGGTGAAGACCGCGCTGTTGAGCGCCGCATAGAAGTTGTCGGCGGTGGGCACCACGCTGCCGAGGTATTTCTTAATCAGTTCTGGATGCTCGCGCACGGCTTCGCTGAAAGAACAAAAAATGATGCCCACTTCGGCGAGTTTCGATTTGTACGTGGTGACTACGGATACTGAATCGAAGACGACGTCCACCGCCACGCCCGCGAGCTTAGCCTGCTCGTTCAGGGGTACGCCCAGTTTCTCGAAGGTGCGCAGCAGCTCTGGATCCACCTCGTCCATGGAAGCGTACTTGGCCTCTTTCTGCTTGGGAGCGCTGTAGTAGACGATCTTCTGGAAATCAGGCTTGGTGTAATGGACGTTGGCCCAGTCGGGCTCGGTCATGGTGAGCCAGTGGCGGTAGGCTTTCAGGCGGAATTCAAGCAACCACTCGGGCTCGCCTTTTTTGGCGGAGATGAAGCGGATTACGTCCTCGTTCAAGCCTGCTTCAACGCTGTCGGATTCGATGTCGGTGACGAATCCGTATTTGTATTCCTGGCTGGTGACCGTGCTGAGGGCCGTGTTCATCGCTCTAATCCGACCTTTCTGAACCCAGAGGCAACGCCTCCCGAACCTTCCTATTGTGGAATCCTTACTAGGATTGTCAACAATTGATGCCAGTGTGGACGGGCTCTCAGACCTTGGCGGAAGAGGTTTCAGTCAATTCCGTGATGAGAGCCTGCATCTGATCGCGAACGCCCCGGGCCTGTTCATCACTGAGGTCGCCGGGATCCGCCTGCTGACCTTCCTTCAGAAGGAAGAGGGCTTCTCGGGTCTCACCCAGGGCCGCCAAGGCCGCCCCCAGCTGGAAATGATTGATGAGGGTGGGTTCCTTCTCCAGCAGAGGATCCAGTAATTCCACTACGTCCTGCGGTTTGTGCATGGCCAGCAAGTATTGCCCCAGCAGCGTGCGGGCGCGAGTCTCCATGCCTGGAAGGGGATGGGCGTTCAGGCGGCGCACTTCGGCCAAATCCTGATCGGTGACCGGGGAGCGGAGCAACCGGTGGGCCTGGCGCATGAGGGCCGCCTCCCAGGCCCCACTACTTTTGGGGTGGGCATTCAAAAAGACTTGGAGCGCCTCCATCAATTCCTTGTCGCTATCGGCTTTCATAAGGTGGTCCAGCGCTAGGCGCAGCGCCAGAAAACAGAGGCGGGGGTGGCGGTTGGAACGGCAGAACGCGATGGCCTTGGGCAGGCTTTTTTCCGGGTCCTTGAGGAAGGCGCATTCCAGTTCCAGCAACTCCAACCGCTCACTCTTGCCCTTGCGGCGGGCCTTCCGGAGCCAGATTTCGGCGTCATCCACGTGACCCTCGTCCAACCAGGATTGGGCTTCGTCCAGCAGTGCGACGGCCTTGGCGCTACCACCCCGAGCGGTGCGCACCTGCGCGGGGGACTCCGCATCCAGGAGCAACAGAAGCTCCGGTTCCCCGGGATGCTGGGTCAGCAGCTCTTGCAGAATGGCGAAGGCTTTGGGGCGCTCCTCGGCCTGGATGTAGGCCTCGGCGAGCATGCGGCGGATGGAGAGTTCACCCGGCAGGTAGCCGGAGGCCTCCTTGAAAATCGGGATGGCCGTGCCGGATTCCCCGCGGGCCAAATGCACCTCACCCAGCAGCGCCAGGGTGTGGCCGTCCTTCTGCAGGTTCACGGCCTCCTGGGCGCACTCCAGCGCGCCTTGGAGATCTTCTTCACTCAGCAGCAAGTTGGCGAGGCGCTCCCGTGGCTCGGCTTCATCGGGGTGGAGATCCGCAGCCATCCGGAGGGCCTCGATGGCCTCGTCCGCGCGCTCGGGAATTTCTTCCAGAAGCTTCGCCAGCAGCATCCAGCCCTCGAAGTGGCGGGGGCTGAGCCCCACCACCTTGCGGGCCAAGACCTCGCCTTCCTCAGGGTCCTGGGCCATGTCCATGAGGGAGGCCACCGTGAAAAGAAGCTCGTAGTTTTTTGGGTCGAGGGCAAGGGCCTGCTGCAGCCGTTGGGCCGCCTGGGATAATTGGGAACTGTCGAGCAGGGCCGAGGTCTCCAACAGGGCCCGCCGCAATTGGGCCATGGAGCGCGGCTTCGCGATGGGCAGGATGCGGGCGCGGTAGCGCGTGAAGAGCTCTCGGGCTTCGATGAGATGCAGATTATCTTCGACGAGGTTTTCCCAGCGGCCTGAAAAGGTCTCGGCGTTGAGCTGGCCCCGCTGATCCATTTCCTGCACCAGGGCCATGAGCCCGTTGCGCAGCATGACTTCGGCGCGCTCCAACTTGCCCATTTGGTCCGACACGGTTTCCAGGTAAGTCTCCACGCGACGCAGGGTTTCCTCGAGCCCCGTGATGCGCTCCAGCAGGTGCTCGTCGAGATCTTCTTCAACCTCGTTGGATCCGGATTCTTCCTCCCAGCTCTGGTCGCCAGAGACGATGAGCAGCCGTGTCCCGCACTTGACGCAGGTCTCCCGATCCCCGGGATTCCAGGTCAAGCAATTCTGGCAATAGGAGCCGGGCGCGTCAGGGGCCATGAAATCAGGATAGCGGGGGCTAAGCGATGCCGCAGCGAAGGACTAAGGCTTCGAATGCATCCATGCGGTCGGGTTCGTCCAAAACCTCGAATAAATTTCGGAGAATTGTTTTTACATTCTTGAGTCGGATGTTTGACGAGTGCATGACTAACAAACGCTCTGCATCCTCCCAGTCCTTCGGGCGACCCGCGAAGGCTTTGTAAATTAGTAAATTTTCTGGGGAAGCCACCCGGATCTTAGTACCCAGAATCAATTCAGGCGACGCCCTGGCGATGGCCTCGTGCTCAAAAGGGAGCCACGAGAGGGCCAAGTCCACCTCGCTCGAAGTGGGTTGATGGGTGAGCAATAGAAGGTGGGCCTTTCGTGCGAAACCCACAGGGTCTTCCACCCGGGGTTCCAGACCCTGGGCAGCAAGGCGTTCCAATAGGGCTCCAAGTTCAATCTTTTCGGCCGGAATCACAGCGTGAACGTCGGTGGTCAAGCGTGGAAACCCGCGATGAATGACAGCCAGCCCTCCGATCACCATGCAGTCCAAACCTTCGAGGGCTTTTGCAAGGGCTGCCAAAGCTGACCGGAGTTGGTTTTTCCCACTCATGAAACCGCGAAAGCCGCTTGAACCAGTATCCAACGGGATCGCACTTCTTCTACGCCTCGCTCCCTGACAAGGTCCACGGGACCCGGCCAGGTGTGGATCTCGCTCCAAAGCTGCGCCAGTTCCGAGGCGCGATCTTCGGATTCCAGAGGGTCCATGGTACGACCAGCCTGCGCGGAGAGACTCAAGGCTGCCGCTTTCTGCAGCCCATCCACCCAAGCCTTCAGATCTTCCGGTCGCATCGGATCAGTATATCCCCGCTGTTGGGAGTTAGCCTCACCCCTTCGCCGGGGTGCGCCACAGTCCGCTGAGAATGAGTTCCCGCATGGGCCGGATCTCTCGGGGCAGCTTGTCGTAGAGCTTTTCAAATAGCTCTTCGTGGCGCAGGACTTCCAGGCGCCACTCGTCGCGATCCATTTTCATCAGCTCGCCGAAGTTGGCCTTGTCAAAGTCCTTGATGCCATCCAGGTTCAGGTCCTTCTCGCGGGGCACCCAGCCCAGCACGGTTTCGGCGGCGAAAGCGCGACCCCGGACGCGATCCACGATCCATTTCAGCACCCGCATGTTTTCGGTATAGCCCGGCCAAAGGAACTTGCCGTCGG
>JANXXC010000128.1 GCA_025350765.1 Holophagaceae bacterium
TCTTTGGTATAGCCGCCGCCGATGTCCGTGCGCAGCTTGGTCGCCGGTGTGTCGAGCCACAACACTCCTACACCGGCGATGACCCGCTGGCGGGAGTCCAAACCCGCGGGCTGGTTGCGTTCCCAAGAAGCTCCCCCGAAGGCGAAGAAGTGCTCCGTGAATTTGTAGTCGTAGCGACCGTTGGCGAAGTAGGCATCGGAGGTCAGGGTCTTCGTCTCAGTCTCGGTCAGCAGGTACCCGCCAGGTTGGGTGCTGAGCCCTGAGGCGCTGCGCGCGATGTTGGTCGTTTCAATGCGCACGCCGCCGAAATTCACCGCCAGGGCGGAGTGGGTCCACTTGTAGAGGAATTCATTGGAGAAGCCCGTTGAATTGCCCTTTGAATTCCCGTTGGTGGACACCAGGGAAAGGCTGGCTTTGTCGCTCCAAGGTTTTGCCGCCTCGGCGGGAGAAGCCGCCTCAGTGCTATTGCTTGGGACTGACGATAGGGGCTTTCCAGCTGTCTCAGCGGTTTCCCCCCCGCGCCAAGCTTTTTGAGACAGGAGAAACTTCAGAGTCTTCTGTCGGGGCGGGGACGCGTTCCGTTCGAGAGTCGGGGTACTCGCCTGAAGGATCGATGCGACCGATAGATTCAAAGTGATGGACAACAAACGATGGATCGCCATGGGTGCTCCTGTAGTGGGTAAGGGAGATCGGAAATGTTAGCCCAGATTTTTTTGCGGTGGCTGAAAGCAGATCGGGCTTACACCATTTGGGGGGCCTGGTGAGAGCTGGGGCTGCCGCCAAGCTCGTCTAACACGCTGCCTGCCTCGGAGCTGGTATTGGGATGGGGAAGAGTATTGCCGCCAAAACTCCAACCTATGTTTCACCCGCCCTGGGAGGTGTGGGGGAGCGGTTCACTCCGTTCAGATATTCCATCAATCAGTTTTTGCAGCATTGCATCCTGAGCGGCCAGGTGCTGCTGGATCTGTAGGGCCTCATGGAGTACCGCTTCGGCATCCTTGTAGGTCTCGTTGGCTCGAAGGTCTGAAGCTTCTGATCCAACTTTCTGCCCGACGATGATGATCGACAACAGCACCAACTGCAAAAAGGTCTGCGCAATCCAGGCAATGAGGGTCGGAGTCCCGCCCTTGATGGCCTCGGGGAGGCTGATCAGCGCTAGGGCGGCGAAAATGTAAGCGCACCACATGGTGCCCACCGCGTTCGTGATCTTCACCGCGAGAAATGCATTGAACCGGTCCATCGCGCCCAGGGGTCGTGGTTCGGCTGGTACGGTTTTCGGCGCTTTCTTTTTCCGATTTTCGATGTGCGGGTGTGGAGCGTAATCGTAAATCTTGCTCGGCCATTTTTTGGCGGGTTCGGCTCCCCCATCACTGATGCTTGTGCCGCAGGCCCCACAAAAGGCAGCGGTCGCCAGAACATCCGCACCACACTTTCGACAAGCACTCATGCTTCCCCCTTAGGTATAACCAGCCAGCGTCTTGGGCCTCACAGCACCCGAAGACACAGCCCCTTCAGATAAAAGCCTTCAGGATGGCTCAAGGAGTAGGGATGGTCCGCGGGCTGGCCGAGATGGGCCAGGACCTGAGCTTCGCGGCCCGCTTCTAACAAAGCCGTCCACACGGCCTCCTGGAAGCGAATGCGGTCGAGGTGCTGGCTGCAGGAGAAGCACCACAACATTCCACCGCGAGTCGTCGCCCGGGCGCCCAATCGGAAGACATCCTTGTAGGCCTTGAAGGCCTTCTCCACATCCTTGCGCTGCTTGGCGAAGGCGGGCGGATCCACCACGACGTGGTCGAAGGATTCGGGCCGCAGCTCGCGCATCAGGTCGAAAGCGTCGCCTTCCATTCGGGTGTGGCGCGCGGGGTCCAGGCCATTGGCTTCCCAGTCCTTCTCGGCCTGATCCAGGGCCGCGGCGCTGATGTCCAGGGTCACGACCTGCGAAGCTCCACCCAGGCCCGCGTGGATTGAAAAACCGCCGGTGTATCCGAAGGTGTTGAGCACGCTGCGGTCTTTGGAGACTTTCCCCAGCGCCAAGCGATGATCCCGCTGATCCAAGAAGAAGCCCGTCTTTTGGCCTTTCATCAGATCCACCGTAAAGACCGCCTTCCCTTCCCGAATGGTGAGAGGCCCCGCGAGAGAGCCCTTGAGGAGCCGATTCACTACGTCCAAGCCCTCTTCTTTGCGACCCGCCTGGCTGCGCTCCACAAACACCGTGCAGCCCTCCCGTTTGCCGATCTCCATCAGCACCGGCCACCAGACTTCCCGCAGCGCCTCCAGGCCCGCGGTGCCCACCTGGATGACCAGTGCATGGGCATAGCGATCCACCACCAGGCCCGGCAGGAAATCCCCCTCGCCGAAGACCATGCGGCAGCCTCCCTCGGGAGTCCAGAGCCCCAGATCCTTGCGCAGTTGAAGCGCCGTTTCAAAGCGCTCCCGGAAGAAGGCGTCATCCAGCGGCGCATCCTCGTGGCGGAAGATCCGCGCGGTCAGAGTGTTTGATGCGCTGGCGGTACCCGTGGCCAGCACATTGCCCGAATGATCCGCGATGCGAACCAACCGCGACTCCGGCTTGGCCTCCAGCGCCCCGGAATAGATCCAAGGATGGAGCTTGCTCAGCAGCTCCTCTTTGCCGGGTTTCAATCGAATGATCGGGTAGGGCTTGTGATAACTCATCCTTTTACTCTAACCCAGGCGATGCTTCACACTGTCGCGATGCAATGGAAACTGCTGCTCGGTTTTTTTCTCGGAGCTTGGCTTGGCGCCGCGCCCCCCGTGCTATTCCTCAGTTTTGATGGCTTGGCGGCGCGCTCTTTCACCTCGCGAACCATGCCAAAAATGTGGAAGCTGGCCCAGGAAGGCCGCCATGGCGAGGGGTTGCCGCCCTTTCCTTCCACAACTTTCAACGGCCACGCGACCTTGGCCACGGGTTGCTGGCCGGAACACCACGGCATCGTCGCCAACAGTTTCGTGGATCCAGAAAATGGGTTTGTGGGTCACACCTCGGACGCGCGATGGCTCCAACGGGAACCGCTGTGGGTGGCCGCGACGCGCAGTGGTATGAAAGCCGCGGTTTATCAATGGCCATGTGCCACGGGGCCGTGGGAGGAAATCCAACCCTGGCGGCTGGAGCCCTATCACTCTGGCCATCCCGATGGCGATGCCATGGGTTTCTCTGAAAAGGCCCTGAACGATGGCGCGGATCTCGTGATGGCCTACCTTTCGGGACTCGATGAAGAAGGTCATCACCACGGCCCCGACAGTCCCAAAGCCATCCAAAAACTCCGCAAAATGGATGATGAAATCGCGCCTTGGTTGGAACGGATGTTGGCGGAGCACATTGGCCTCCGCATAGTCCTTGCCGCCGACCACGGCATGGCCACCATGCAGGCGCGCATTCATCTGCCTTCGCTGCTGAAAGGATGCTTCACACGCATCATCGCGCACGGCGGTAGCGCCTAGATCCATACAAAACCTGGACAGATCCCCGAGACGAAAAAGCGACTGAAGAGCGCAGGATTGGAATCCTGGACGCGCGAAGAATTGCCGGCTCGCTTTCATCTGGGATCCAATGCCCGCGTGGGAGATCTCATCACCGAGGCGCCCACGGGAACTTGGCTGGCCGAGCATTCTGGAGTGGCGGGCTTCATCGAAGGTCTGGGGCGGCGTGGCGCCCACGCCTACGACAGCGACCGTCCCGAAATGCATACCTGGCTTGTTGTCCTGGGCAGCGGAACAGGCGATCTTGGAGAAGTCCCCCTGTGGGATCTCGCGCCCACCATCGCCGCCTGGATGGAGATCAAATGGGCCGTGGAGCCCGATGGAAAGCCCGTTGACTCGCTACGCTGAGGCACAGATTTAGCGGATTTACATGAATTAGGAAACCGGACGTTTGCCTTCGAGACTGCGCTCATTCCGTGGAAATCCGCGTAATCTGTGGCCCAACTTTTTAACCGTGGTGAATGAAAAGATCATCAGCCACGGATTACACGGATTCACACGGAAATAAAAATGAGAAGGTGGGCGATATTTTTTGGCGCATATCTGCGTCGTCTGCGGCTTCAGGTTTTGTTCTTGAATTCACCGGACTTCGAGATTCCGAGTATCAACCAACGATTTTCTTCAAGCCCTCCACCAAGCGATGCACTTCAACCTCCGTGGTCCCCGGCAGCATCGAAATGCGGATGACGCTCCGAGCTTCCGTTTCGCTGTAGCCGAGCGCCATGATGGCGTGGCTGGGCTTGGTGGCGCCGCTATGGCAGGCACTGCCGGTGCTGATGGCAAAACCGGCCAAGTCCATGCCCATGTGAATCGCCTCGCCGTTGTGGCCGCGCAGCAACAGCGATGAGGTATTCGGTAATCGCGCCTGATCCCGGCCAATGATTTCGTAATCCGATGACCAGGCCATCACCTCGGCTTCCAAGGCATCGCGAAGAGGCGCGAGCGAGGCGTTCTCTTCAATGCGCCGGGGGAGATGTTTGACGGCTTCAGCGAGTCCAAGAATCGCCGCCGTATCCTCGGTGCCTCCCCGGCGGCGGCGTTCTTGAGGCCCTTCCATAATGGGCGTCCAAGGCAGCTCGGGCCGCATCCACAACAGCGCCGCGCCGCGAGGACCGCCCATCTTATGGCCGCTGAACACCGCGGCGTCACAGTCGGAAAGATCCACCGGCACCTTGCCCCAGGCTTGGCAACAATCCTTAATGCGAATGGCTCCGGGCACCTGTGGCATTTCGGACAGAATCCCGCTCTCGTTGTTCGCGGCCATCTGCACGATGGTCGCGATGCCATCCAGATCGCAGGGCAGCCAGCGGACATTTGACCAGCTCTTCAAGGGGTTGAGGCAGGCGCTATGCTCGCCTGGATTCACGGCCGCGGGCATGAATCCAAAGGCTGGATCCAGTCCGCGGATTAGGAGGTGCAGAGCTTCCGTCGCAGTGGAACAAAAGATCAGTTGGGAAGGGGGTGCTTCCAAACTCAGCGCGATGGATCGCCGCGCTTCTTCGATGGCGTGGCGGGCGGCTTGGCCTTCCCGATGGGTGCTCGTAGGATTGGCCCAGATGGATGGCTGCGCGGTGCGCATCACCTCCACCACTGAAGGCAGGGGCGGCACGGATGCATTGGCATCGAAGTAAAGGCGATCCATCCGCCAAGTCTGACAGGCCCACCATGCCGGGCATCCTTTGCATCATGCGAGAATCGAAAAAGGAATCCTGAGTCCCTATGCCCCAAACCCTCGAAGGCCAGCTCGTCGTCGCCCTTTCATCCCGGGCCCTCTTTGATTTTGAAGAGGAGAACCGGATTTTCGAAGAGTCTGACGACACGGCCTACATGAAACTTCAGTTAGATCGTCTGGATAAGGTCGCGCGGCCTGGCGTGGCTTTTCCTCTGGTGAAAAAATTACTGGCCTTCAACACCGCGACTGAAAAACGTGTGGAAGTCGTGATCCTTTCCCGGAACGATCCCGTGAGCGGTCTGCGCGTTTTCCGTAGCGCCCAGGCGGCGGGATTGAAACTGGAACGCGGTGTGTTTACGCGCGGTCGCAGCCCTTTCGAATACCTCCGGCCCCTGGGTGCCAATCTATTCTTGTCTGCGCTTGAAAAGGACGTGCGGGCCGCACTGGTGGCGGGTTTCCCCGCGGCGCGGGTCTATCCCCACAGCGCCATCGCCGCGGAAAAACATCCTACGGAAATCCGCATCGCTTTCGATGGCGACGCGGTGATTTTCGGCGACGAGGCCGAGCAGGTTTACCAGCAACATGGCATCGACGAGTTCCAACGCCACGAAAAAGAACACGCGGGCGTGCCGCTGCCACCGGGACCTTTCAAACCCCTGCTCGAAGCCCTTCAGCGCTTGCAGACATCGGCGGTTGGCGCGGACATGCGCATCCGCACCGCGCTGGTGACCGCCCGCAGCGCCCCCGCCCACGAGCGCGCCATTCGCACGCTCATGCAATGGAACATCACCGTGGACGAAGCGATGTTTTTGGGCGGCCTTGAAAAAGCGGAATTCCTGCGGGAGTTCGCGCCTGATTTCTTCTTCGATGATCAGACCCGCTACTGCGATGCAGCTTCGCAGGTGGGACCGACGGGGCACGTGGTGAGCGGGGTGGTGAATGAGAGGCTTGAGACTTGAGCTACGAGCCTTGAGCTATGAGTCCTGAGCTGGTTTTGCACCCGCCTTTGGCGCGACCATTCCTCGGATTCGTCCAACCTGTGAATGAAGGTAAGGAGCCGTTCTGGTGGACTTTGCCATTTCCTGTATAGGTCTGATGATGACGAAATTTCTGCTGCTCGGATGGATGATGGTCTGCCTCATGGTGGCTCCGGCCATCACCGCCATGACCGCGCCCATGCGCGACACGACTCGTTCCGCTCCCCGATCCGAAAAGCGCTCCGCGCCGAAGATCGGCTTCATCAACGCCATCTTGGTTCCCACAAGTGAGCCCAAGCCCTCGGATACGAAGGCCTTTTCCAAGGCCCTGCTTGCCTTTCAACAGGCTCACGATCCCAAAGTCGTGAGACCGCTGCTGACTTTCCTGGAGAAGAACCCCCGCTCACCATGGGCAGGATCCGCATCTTTACGCTCTAGGGATGGCCTTCAAGGAAACCGGACGGACGAAGGATGCCTTAGCTGCCTTCCGCGCTGCCGCGAGCCTGTATGACGAAGTGGCAGAGTCAAGAAAGGGTGTCCAGGAGTTGGCCGACTGGGCCATGGTGGAAGCCGCCGAACTTGAGGCGAAGGATGGGAGCAAGCAAAGTTTCGTTCGGGTAGCCAACCGAATGACGGCGCGGTCGAAGACTTCAACGGCTGTGGCAATGACCGGCGGCAGAAATTTTGAGTACGACGATGAGAACCGCGTCATCAGCATCACGATGGGGACCCACGTCACGGAGTTCGGCTACGACGGCCTTGGATTCATGCGGCAGGTTGTAGAAAAGGACAATGGTCAGGTGTCCAGCGACAAGCGCCTTCTATGGGATTCCATGACCAGCGAATTGCTAGCAGAGCAAACTACCGATGGCACAGTTTCGCGGCAATTCTTCACGCAAGGATTCATTGATACGGACGGAACCAAGCTCTCCTACACCCGCGACCATCTGGGTTCCATCCGTGAACTCACGGATGCTCAGGGCAACGTGCGGGCGAGGTACGATTACGATCCCTATGGTCGCGCCACAAAGATAAGCGGGGACAGAGACAGCCTGTTCCAGTACACAGGGATGATGTGGCATTCCCCGAGCGCGTTGAACCTGACCATCAATCGCCCCTACGACCCAAATCTCGGACGATGGACCCAACGCGATCCTATTGAAGAGGAGGGTGGGACCAATCTTTATGCATATGTGGACAATGATCCGATCAACAACATCGATCCATATGGTTTGAAAAAAGTCTGCTTCGGACACCGCAT
>JANXXC010000062.1 GCA_025350765.1 Holophagaceae bacterium
GGGCGCGTCCGCTCAAGAGCTGGGGATGACCGAGGCGCTGCATGGCCCGCGCATGAGACTTCTGGATTTAGCTTTCCCCGGCCGAGCAGGACGCTTCGAGCTGCGCCGCGACGCCTTCCGTCAAGGCGGCCGGCCTCACCAATTGCTGGTGCTTTCGGATCTCACGCGGCCCTTGCGGGAAGAAGAGCGCCAGGCCTGGCAGCGGCTCATCCGCGTGCTCAGCCACGAGATCAACAACTCCCTGGCGCCCATCCATTCCATCGCCGGGAGTCTTGGCGCGATGCTTCACCGGGACCCGCCGCCGGAGGACCTGCAGGCGGATCTGCATCACGGCCTCGAGATCATCGCTACCCGCAGCGAGGGCCTTAAGCGGTTCCTGGAGGCCTATGCGAAGCTCGCCAAGCTGCCGGCGCCCCGTCCTCAAACCGTTGATGTTGGGGCCTGGATCCATCGCGTTGCCAAACTGGAAACGCGCCTTAGCGTCGCGGTGGAAAATGGCCCGAACCTCAGCATCCAGGCCGATGGAGACCAGCTGGATCAATTGCTCATCAACTTGGTGCGCAATGCCACCGACGCAGCCATGGATACGTCTGGCGGCGTGTTCATTCGATGGTCGGTGGCACCGCAGCACCTCGAAGTCCGGGTGGAAGATGAAGGCCTGGGGTTACCGATTTCCAGCAACCTCTTCGTGCCATTTTTCACCACCAAGCCCACCGGCAGTGGCATCGGCCTGGTGCTTTGCCGCCAGATCGCCGAGGCCCACGGCGGCAACCTCGTGATGGAGAACCGCACTGAAGGCGGAGCCAGGGCCATCCTGCGATTGCCGATCCAGGCCTGAACGTTGCGGGAGTCCGACGATTAATACTCGCAAAGGATGTTTTCTCTGCCCCACCCCTTCCTGAAGACTCCGGTACCCTGTTTTCCATGCCCCCGACCGCCACCGTGTCCCCGATGGAACCCCTTCTCGTTGAATGCCGGAAGGTGATCGTCGGCCAGAACCATCTATTGAACAGACTGGTGGTGGCCCTGCTGTGCCGCGGCCATGTTCTGCTGGAAGGCCTGCCCGGCCTCGCCAAGACCCGCACCATCAAGACCCTGGCCGGGGCCAGCCGCATGATCTTCCGCCGCATCCAGTTCACGCCGGATCTATTGCCCAGCGACGTGGTCGGCACCCTAATCTTCGACCCAAAGAACCTCACCTTCATGCCAAAAAAAGGCCCGGTCTTCGCCAATCTCTTGCTGGCCGACGAAATCAACCGGGCGCCTTCGAAGGTTCAGAGCGCCCTTTTAGAGGCCATGGAAGAGCGCCAGGTCACGCTGGGTGACGAGAGCTTTCTGCTGCCCGACCCCTTCCTGGTGCTCGCCACTCAGAATCCGCTGGAGCAGGAAGGGACCTTCCCCTTGCCCGAAGCCCAGATGGACCGTTTCCTGTTCAAGCTTCGCGTGGATTACCCGGGCGCCGCTGAGGAAGTGGAAGTGCTGCGGCGGGCCGATGGCAACGAGGAGATCGTGCGCCCCATCGCCGACGCGGCCACGCTGTTGGCCATGGGCCAGCAGGCCAACCGAGTACGCATGGATGACGCTATCCGCAACTACATCGTGAAGCTCGTGCAGGCCACCCGGCCCACCTATGGCAAGGAATGGAAGGGCCGCGAGCACATCCGCTGCGGCGCCAGCCCGAGGGCCTCCCTGGCCCTTCAGATCTCCTCCAAGGCCCTGGCCTTTCTCGCCGGCCGAGACCATGTTCTGCCCGATGACGTCATAAGCCTGGCGCCGGATGTGCTGCGGCACCGCCTGCTGCTCACCTACGAGAGCGAGGCGGACGGCATGAAGACCGATCAAGTAATCACGCAACTCCTGCAGGCCATCCCGAGACCCTGAGACGGGTGTCCCACCTTCCATCGAGGCCTGCGCCTCAAGGTGGCGTCGTCGGACCATTCGATGTCTGACCTGATAAACTGAGGCCGTCAAGACCGCCCTAGCGGAAGACGTGGATGATCTCGCGGCCTTTGATCAGCGTGCAGGTGAGCCCGGGAGATCGAAGCCTTGCCCACCCAGCGAGAGCAGCAGCGCATCATCGCCCGTTTCCAAGCCCTTTCCACGAATTCCGCACCCATTGAACGACCGGCGGACCCCCTCAAATGGCCCGTGAGCGCAAGCACCGGTCGGGCATCTTCCAAAGCAGGAAAAGCACGAGGAGATCCATCCCCACGGCCAGCACGGAGGCCTCGGGCCCCGTAGCACCGCCCGTGAGCCAGGCGGGGCCGGTGATGGCGGGCTTGATGAACCCGCTGAGATCCTGCCCGCTGTTGGCCATTCCGAGGATCCCGTTCATGATGAAATTCCACGAGAAATGCAGGGCCCAGATGGTCCAGAATCGCCCGGTGCGTTCGAAAGCGTAGTACAGCACGGTGCCGGCGGTGAATATCTCCGCGAGGCCCAGCAGAGATTCATGGTCGTTGCCGGTGTGGGCCGCGGCGAAGAGGAACGGCGCCAGGATGAGCGCCGTGCGCATGCCGAGGCCTTCCCGCAGGAGCCGGTAGAGGACCAGCCCGAAGACGAAGTCCTCGATGAAGGTCTGGGGCAGGTAGAAGACCACGGCCCGCAGGAGCGTCCAGGGGCTGTTGAAGGCCTCTACGCGATAGCATCCGGCCATGGCCAGCGTGCCGACGATGATGAGCATGACTCCGCCGCCCATGAGAAAGCCCAGGCCCACATGCCAGGGCGTATCCCGATCCACCTTTATTTCGGATGGTATCCGATGCTCCACCTTCCTGGCGAAGAGGCGGTAGATCCAGAGGACGACGAGGATGGATGCCAGGGCCGCCGTGGATTTCGCAGGTTTGACCATGGGTGCGGGAAGGCGTGTCCACACGCCGATCGCCAGGAGGCGCAGGGCGATGAACACGGGTGCAACCCAAAGGATCAGCCATGGGATCCGCCAACCCTTCCGGAGGACTTGGGTGGCGGGATTGAACAGGATGCTTTTTGAGTCCATGCGGGCTCTCCAGAACAGGAATCGAGGGGCCCGATAATCGCCATCGGAATGATGGGCATACGGTTCATTCGCGCTGGAGGTTTACCTCGGGGGATCCGAAATCCGGGCGGGCGCCACGTCCAGCACCGCGATCCGTTAGGCCGTTCCGGCGCAAGGCCACGTCATCGCCAGGGATCTGGAATTATGGCTGTACGACCTGCACTCAGGCCTCGCGGACATGATCATTCGCGTGGAACGAGATAACGGAGACAGTGGATAGGGAATAAAAATGCTTCATTTCGTTTTGACGCCAGGATGTTAGGTGGGCAATTCCGGGGTTCACTCGGTGGGGTTTCCGGTTGAAGGGCGTCCGGGCAGGGCTACACCCGCTCGATGCCACGTCCCATAAATCGAAAATCTAAAATCTGCCACGGATCCGATTGACCCAAGCGCGGACATTAGGTGATCCTGGCTATTACCCTGATTGAAAGGAGGTTGCGATGAGCAATAATTCGACGATCGCTGAACCTCCGTCGCGCGGGCCGCGAACCACGGACTGAAGCCCCTGGCGCCTCAAAGAGCGAAGGAGAATTTCACGTTCCGGTCACGCGGCCATGGAATGGTTTGACGTGAAACCTCCCGGGATCAGACTGATTCCGCTTTCTTTCCGATCCCATCATGCTCAATCAATTCCTCAACACCATGTGGGGCCAAGCCAATGCGCTGTTCACGCCATTCCGGCGGCGGCGCTGGGTGGACTTCGCGCTGGTGGCGGCGGCCTTCGGCCTCGTCTACGGACTCATCCTGATGGGCCGCGAGGTCACCGATGTTCTGCGGCCCCAGATCGAGATCAATCTCTCGGCCCTATCCCTCGTCAAGTACACCTTCTTTTCCATGATGCGGGGCCTGGCGGCCTACCTGATCTCCTTCGCCTTCACCCTGGTCTACGCCTACTGGGCCGCCAAAGATTCCCGGGCCGAGAAGCTGCTGGTGCCCCTGCTCGACATCCTGCAGAGCATCCCGGTAATGGCCTTCATCGTGCCGCTGCTGCTAGCACTGGTGGCATTCTTTCCCCGCAGCAACGTGGGCATCGAGCTGGCGGCCATCATCGCCATCTTCACGGGCCAGGCCTGGAATATGACCTTCAGCCTTTACCACTCCCTGAAATCCGTTCCCGCAGATCTACAGGAGGTCGGCACCATCTATCGATTCAACTGGTGGCAGCGCTTCAAGTGGATCGAACTGCCCTTCGCCACCACGGGCCTCGCTTGGAATTCCATGATGAGCATGGCCGGTGGCTGGTTCTTCCTCATGATCATCGAGGCCTTCAAGCTCGGTGAGCGCGACTTCCGGGTGCCGGGACTGGGTTCCTACATGAGCGTGGCGGCCGCACGGCATGATGTGAAAGCGCAGATCTTCGCGGTCATCGCCATGATCACCATGATCATTGTGTTGGACCAGGTGATCTGGCGTCCCATCGTAGTGTGGGCGCAACGCTTCAAGGTGGAGGACACCGTGCAATCCGCGGCCCCCCAAAGCTGGTTCCTGAACCTCATCCGCCGCTCCCGGCTGATCCGTCGTTGGGACCACTGGCGGGCCCACCGGCGGAGCGCCCACCGGGCCATGGGCGAGGCGAGGCCTTCGAGCGCCGCCGCGCGCGCTGAAGTGGCCGCGCCTTGGATCACGGGCATCGCGCTCCTAGTCATCGGGGGCCTCTTGGTGCTGGGCGGCTTCGGCGTGGTGCACCTGCTCTCTCAGCTTCGGCCCGGGGCCTGGTGGTACCTGGCCAAGGCTGACGGCCTGACCCTTTCCCGCGTCATGGCCTCCATCATCATCGGCACCGCCTGGGCCTTGCCCGCGGGCCTTGCCATCGGGCTCTCGCCGCGGCTCTCCAAAATCTTTCAGCCCATTGTTCAGGTGGCCGCGAGTTTCCCGGCGCCCATGCTCTTTCCGGCGGTGATCGCGCTGCTCGCGACCTTCGGGATCGGCCTAGGATGGGGCAGCATCGTGCTCATGCTGCTGGGGACCCAGTGGTACATCCTCTTCAACGTCATCGCAGGCGCATCCGCCATTCCGAGCGATCTGCGCGAAGTCGCCACCTCTTTCAGCCTCGGCCGCTGGCAGCGCTTCAAGAGCCTCTATCTGCCTTCGATTTTCCCTTATCTGGTGACCGGCTGCCTCACGGCCGCTGGTGGCGCTTGGAACGCCAGCATCGTGTCCGAGTACTACAACCTGAGCGGACCGACCCTCAAGACCTTCGGCCTCGGTGCCATCATCAGCCAAGCCGGAGAGCAGAAGGATTTCGCACTGCTGGCCGCCTCCACGTTAGTGCTGGCCACTACGGTGGTGATCTTCAACCGTCTCGTGTGGAAGCCGCTGTACAAGCTGGCCGAAACCCGCTATTCCCTGACCAAGTGAGGCGCCCATGAACGCCGTTACCCACGACGTGATCTGCGAACTGAAGGGCATCCAGAAATCCTTTGATCGGGACAATGGCAAGCCGCTGCGCGTGCTGGAGGACATCAACCTGGATATCCGCGCCAACGAAGTGGTGGCCCTCATCGGCCCCTCGGGCTGCGGAAAATCCACGATCCTGCGCATCTTCGCGGGGCTGATCTTCGCCAACAAGGGCAAGGTCTTCTACCACCAGAAGGAGATGAACGGCCTGACCCCTGGCGTGGCCATCGTATTCCAAGGCTTCGCGCTCTATCCTTGGATGACCGTGGAAGAGAATGTCCGCACGGTGCTTCGCGCCAAGGGCATGGCCGAAGACGACATTCAGGCCCGCGCCAATAAAGCCATCAGCCTAGTGGGGCTCGAAGGCTTCGAGGAGGCCTATCCCCGCGAACTGTCCGGCGGCATGAAGCAGCGGGTGGGCATGGCCCGCGCGCTCTCCGTGGACCCGGAAATCTTGTTCATGGATGAGCCCTTTAGCGCCGTGGACGCCCTCACGGCGGAAGGCCTACGCGCTGAAATTCTGGACATCTGGGGCGACACCGCCACCAATCCATCGAGCATCCTGATGGTCAGCCACGACATCAAGGAAGTCGCCTACATGGCCGACCGCATCGTGGTGCTCTCCGCTAATCCAGGCCGCGTGCGGACCATCGTGGAGAATCCCCTGTCCCGCCCCCGGGACACCCGCAGCCCGGAATTTCTGCGCCTCGTGGATCAGCTCCACGACATCATCACCAGCACCGAACTGCCCGACGTGGAGATCTCGGCGCCGGAGCCGAGCCTCCTGTCGGATATGGTCGAACCCCTGCCTCCGGCCCCCAGCACGGACATCCTCGGCCTGCTGGAATATTTGGAAACCCAGGATGGAACTTGCGATCTCTTCCAGGTCGTCTCCCACACCCACGTGGCTTTCGAGAAGGTGCTGGCCTCGGTGAAGGGTGCTGAAATGCTCGACTTCGTGGATACGCCCAAACGCATGGTGGTGCTCACGCCCCTGGGTCAGCGCTTCGTAAGGGCGGGCATGGACGACCGCAAGGACATCTGGAAGGCTCAGCTGCTGGAATTGCGACTCTTCAAGCTCGTGCGGGAAATGCTGGAAATGCACAATGGCGAGCTCAAACGCGGCGAAGTCATCGCGGAAATTCAAGCGCGCCTGCCCATGGAAAACCCTGAACTCA
>JANXXC010000096.1 GCA_025350765.1 Holophagaceae bacterium
CTGCTCGGCGGGCAGGCTTCATTCAAGGGCGACTTCACCCAGATTGCCGCCTACACGGGATTATTTGATGCGGCGGTGAATCCCGCCCAGGCTATTTTGGAATCCATGCCCGCGCGATTCGATAAGGAGAAAGCTGGGGAGCTGGAAGCCGTGGTGGGCTACAAGCTGGACGACCTGGAATACACGCTGCTCATCCACGAAGGTCGCTGCCTGGTGATGCCGCGGTTGCTGGCCCCCGCCGACACCACGCTTACCGCAAAGCCCGATGATTTCACCGCCATGAGTACCGGCCAGCTCAACGCCCAGGAAGCCTTCATGAGCGGAAAAATAAAAATCGAAGGCGACCCCTTGCTGATGCAAAAAGTGGCGAAGGCGTTTAAGAGGGTTGAGGGTTGAGGTGTGAGGTCATGAGGTCATGAGGTGTGAGGTACGAGGTATGAGGTTCAATAAGGAGGCGGCCAAGGGCCGCGACATCTAGTGCGCCACAGGCGCACCCCTCACACCTCGTACCTCACCCCTCATCCCTCGCTTTCACAGTTCCCCAACTTCCGGCATCCCATACCTATACAACGGAGGTCCGAGTTAACATGTTGGTCATGGATAATACGTCGAGCGGAGCCTTTGGGGCCTACGTCGCTTGCACGGACGGTGAGTTGCTTGGGGCGGTGGCGGAGCGCAATCGCGCGGCCTTCCGGGAGTTCTACAACCGCTATTCGGGGCGCCTGCTGGCCTATGTTCGGGCCATGGGGGGCGGTGGCGCCAAAATCCCTGTGGAAGACATCGTCCAGGAGATTTTCGTGGCGGTGTGGCTGAAGGCAGGCCAGTACCGGTCAGCCTTGGGGGCGCCCGAAGCCTGGCTCTTCACCATCACCCGTCACAAAGTCGTGGACATCTGGCGGAGCCAAAGTCCCGTAGTGGACATTGGAGAGATGGACATGGAGGTTTTCATGGAACCCGAGCAGCCTACGGATTCGGTGCTGGCGCTGACTTTGGCCACGGCTCTCGGCAAGCTCAGCCCAGACCAGCGCAAACCTTTGGAAATGGCCTATTTCGGTGGTTTCACCTACGAAGAAACGGCCGAGCGTCTCGGTGTTCCTTTGGGCACATTGAAGTCTCGCATTCGCGCCAGCCTTGGCATCTTGAGGGAACACCTGGGAGGCCGCGCATGAACTCCGCTCCGCTTCATCATCCGACCGAAGACCGTTTGCTTGCTTATGTTTCGGGGCAGATCGACTTCAGCCTGCGCCTGCTCATGGAGACCCACCTGGGCGTTTGCGACGTCTGCGCCAACCAGGTGGCTGAATTCTCCGCACCGGGCGGGGCCGCCCTTCGTGAGACTCCCAAAGAAGTCCCCATCGCCGATTTTTTTGATCGCATTGAAGCCCAAGTGAACGGCCTTTCTGCGGCCCAGGCCTTCAAGGTGGAAGGTACGCCGGTTCCGCTACCGGATCGCATCGCGGCGATGTTGCCAAAAACGTCGAATCTGCGATGGAAGAGCATTCTCAAAAGTGGAATCCGCTACGTCACCTTGTTGGAAGACAAGGCCAAAGATGCGGCCGTCTATATCGTGCATATCAAGGCGGGATGCGGTTTTCCGGCCCACACCCACCTAGGGCTGGAGCAGGCGGTGATTTTGGCGGGTGGCACCAAGGATCATCTCTGCACCATGGAAGCGGGCGACTACGAAGAGAACGGACCGGAGTTGACGCATCAGCCCACGGCGCTCGAAGACGAAGACTGCTGGCTGCTCACGCGACTCGAAGGCGGCGACGTGCGCTTCGGCGGATGGCGGGGATTGCTGCAAAAACTGTAAACCGCGGACAGGAAAAAATTCTCCATGAATGCGTGAAAAAAATTAGGTACGCGGGGACGCAGAGAAAAGAAAAGACCTAAAAAAATGATTGGCCACAAAGGACTCAGAGGTCACAAAGAACCACTTTGTGTGCTTTGAGTCCTTTGTGGTTGATTCTTTTTTTGTTTTCACCCCGCCTCGGCGTCTCCGGGTGGAAGCAACTCTGGCCATCCAAAAAAATCATCATCCAAATTTCTCCAGTGCCCGTTGGAGTGGTAGGGAAATCCACTTCAACTTTCAGGAGGAACTATGAATTCTCGACCGTGGAATGTGCTCACGCGTCTTGGTCTCGCCGCAGTGATCGGCGCTTTATCGCTGCCTGCTTTCGCTGGCGCCGGCGCGGGCCCCTTGCCTTCAAGCCATCGCGAAGCGCCCAGCATCACCCGCCATCCCAAGGTGGACGCGACGGACTTCTACATGTTCCGCAGCTACGAAACGGGCCGCTCGGGTTACGTGACTATCGTGGCCAACTACAACCCGGTGCAGGCCACCTATGGAGGCCCCAACTTTTTCACCCTGGATCCTGACGCGCTCTATGAGATCCACCTAGACAATAACGGCGATGCGAAAGAGGACCTGACTTTTCAGTTCCGCTTCACCAACACCCTGGCCAACGGCGGGAACGGCATCACCTTGAATGTGGGCGGGAAAACTCTCGCGGTGCCGCTCATCAATGTCGGGCCCATCTCGGCGGGCAACAACGCCTCGCTGAATATGAACGAGACCTATACCGTGACGATGGTCCAGGGCGATCGCCGCACGGGCACCAAGACCCAGCTCGGCAATACCACCAGCGGGTTGAGTTTCACCAAGCCCGTGGACAACATCGGGATGAAATCCCTGCCCAACTACAGCACCTACGCCAACCAGTACATCTACACCTTGAATCTACCCGGTGGCGCCACGGGCCGCATCTTCGTGGGCCAGCGCAAAGACCCCTTCGTCGTGAACCTGAGCGAGACCTTCGATCTGATCAATGTCTCAAATGTGCTGGGGGCGGAAAGGGGCGAGGAGGACAACCTTGCTGATGACAATGTCACCTCCATCATCATGGAGCTGCCCATCAGCTTCATCACCAGCGCCACCACGCCCATCATCGGCGGCTGGACCACGGCTTCCTTGCGGCAGGCAACGATTCAGAATCCGCAGGCCACCTACGCCAAACCGGATGTGACCGGTGGCGCCTGGGTGCAGGTCTCCCGTCTGGGCAATCCGCTGGTGAACGAAGTTGTCATTGGCCTCAAGGACAAGGACAAATTTAATGGCAGTTCCCCCAAGGATGATGGCCAGTTCGCGGACTACGTCACCAACCCGACCTTCGCCGCCATAATCGAATTGCTCTACTCATCGGCGGGCGTCAGGGCGCCGTCCCTGTTCCCCCGAGCGGACCTGGTATCGGTCTTTCTGACGGGTGTTTCAGGGCTGAACCAGCCGCCCAATGTCGTAGGCTCCGAGATGCTGCGTCTCAACACCAGCACGCCGGTGGTGGCCAAGGGTGCGCAAAGCCGCCTGGGCGTTATCGCCGGGGATGTAGCGGGCTATCCCAATGGACGCCGCCCAGGTGATGACGTGGTGGACATCGCCCTCCGCGTGGTGATGGGCAAGCTGCTCACCGCGGCTCAGGCCCCCAGCGGCCAGTTGCCCTTTACGGATGGCGCCTACATTGACGATTCCTTCTTTGACGCCACCTTCCCCTACATCAAGCCTCCCGTGACGGATTCGCCCAACGACACGGCCCCCGCGAGGCGGGCCAAGAAAGGAGCTGAGTGACATGAGCCCGCGCAGAATCCTCCTCCCCGGGGCCGCTTTTGGAGTCATCGCTTTAGGCGTGGGCTGCACCAGCAGCACCACCACAAGCAGACCCATAACCCCGACGATTCCACCCTTCGCCGCCACGGTTTCGGACTTGGTGAAGAATCACACCAATGACAGCGAAGGCGCGTCCTCTTTGGAATCGCTAAAGCTCGATGGCGCAGACGTAGAAGACATCCATGAATTCGACGCGCTGTTAGGCATTTAGCGGTGATCTATTTCCAGATGGGCCCGGCGCGGGGCGACCCGCACCGGGCCTTCTTTGTTTGTATCCCCTTCATCCACTTCATCCCTGTTAACCATTTTTTTGTTATTCCACTAGCGCCTTACCCACGCGCCTACACCTTGAGTCATTGACATTTCAGATCCTCGAATGCGCTTTCGAGGTCTCCAATAAGCTTGGCGCGGGGTTTACTTCCACCGCCAGCTTGTTGGAGTCCTGAATTTTTGGACACCCAAGCTTGAGCACCGACGCCTCGACAATCGGTTTGAAAAGGCTTAATCAACAGGGATGAAGGAGATGCAGGGGATAAAAACAATACCTGATGACCAGCGATCCTCAGGCGAGTGGTCTACGCCATCAATAAATCGAAAACCGCTGCGCGGAAGGGGTGGTGCCCTCCGCGTGATTTTTTCGACGGGGATTCCGGGCGTCAGCCCAAACTTAGAGAAGTAAGATGTGATGAGAACCCTTGGTCATCAGGAATCATTTTGACTTGCGGTGAACCTTTGCTAATTTGTGCGAATGCCACTTGGCGCTCCGATGGCGGTTCCAGGAACCGTAGGGCGCCCCGGCTAAAGCCCGGCCTTCTTCAGTTTCATGAGTGGTTGAGATGATTCGTCCCGCTGTCCTATCTGCATCCCTGCTCCTTCCGGCCCTATTGGTGGCTCATGAACCCGGCACCCTTTCCGGATTCGTGAAGGACGGCGCGGGCAAACCCATCGAAGGCGTGTCCGTTGTGATCAGCGGCGCCGAATTGAAGGAACCCATCCGTCTTCGAACCACGGCCAATGGTGCCTTCGCGACCGCCCATCTCCCTAAGGGCCGCTACCTGGTGGCCTTCAAGCACCCGGCCTATTTTGCCGCCCAGCGCACGGTGAAGTTGGTGGAGGAACACGCCGCGGAATTGGAGCAGACCCTCTTCGTCTACTCCGCACAGGTGATCGTAGAAGCCAAGGCCGGTGTCGCGAATATCAACGAACTGGACGCGCCGCTCAATCATCTGCTGGGCATCGCCGACACTGCCAGCGAGGGCATCGTCACGCCGGAGATGATCCAGCGGCGGCCTTATCAGCGTCCCGGCGATGTGCTGGAAACCGTGCCGGGCCTACTCATCAGCCAGCACAGCGGGCAGGGCAAGGCCAACCAATATTACCTGCGCGGTTTCAACCTGGACCACGGAACCGATCTCGCGAGCTTCGTGGACGAAATGCCCGTGAACATGCCCACCCACGCCCACGGCCAGGGCTATTCGGATCTCAATTTTTTGATCCCGGAATTGGTGGATCACATCCAGTACAAGAAGGGGCCCTACTTCGCGGAGGAAGGCGATTTCGCCGCGGCGGGCGCGGTGCATCTGTCCCTGGTCCATAGTCTTGAAAAGAATCTCCTGGAACTCGAAGGCGGTTCCTTTGGCTACCGGCGCCTGCTCGCGGCGGGATCTCCCCGCCTTGGCGATGGGTATCTGCTTTACGCGATCGAAGGCGTCCACAATGACGGCCCCTGGGATCACGGCGATGACTACAAAAAAGCCAATGGCGTGCTGCGCTATTCGCTGGCCAAGGACAATACGCAGATCAGTTTTACGGCCATGGCCTATGCCGCGAATTGGAATTCCACGGACCAGGTGGCCCAGCGGGCCATTGATCAAGGGCTCATGTCCCGTTTCGGCGCCATTGATCCCAGCGACGGCGGCAATACGCTGCGGCAAAGCCTCTCCTTCGACCTCAAGCATGTGGATCAAAACCTCGTGGACAATTTCACGGCCTACCTCATCAACTACCGCCTGAATCTCATCAGCAACTTCACCTACTACTTGGATGACCCCGATCACGGGGATCAGTTCGAGCAATCCGATCGCCGCACCATCGCTGGGTTTCGTGGCAGCCGCGCCTGGAGTTTTGAGCTGGGCGCTAAGCCAATGGAAGCCACCTTTGGCCTTCAGGTACGCAATGACAACATCGCAAAGGTCGCGCTTTATCACACGGAAAAACGACAGCTCCTCTCCACCACGCGCCAGGACAGCGTGGTGCAGACCAGCGTCTCGCCCTTCGTCCAGCTCAAGACCATTTGGACCGACAAATTCCGCTCCATCCTAGGTCTGCGGTACGACGATTACCGATTCGACGTGCGCAGCGACAATCCCCTGAACGGCGGCAAGCGAAACGAAAGTCTGACGAGTCCAAAACTCGCACTGGTCTTTGGGCCATGGCGGGACACGGAGTTCTACGTGAACTTTGGGAACGGATTTCACAGCAATGATGCTCGGGGTACCACCATCACCGTGAGTCCCAAAGAAGGCACGCACGTTTCGCAGGTGACCCCGCTGGTGCGCGCCAAAGGCTATGAAGCGGGCTTGCGCAGCGCCATCCTTCCCCGTTGGCAGACGACGGTGAACCTATGGCGCCTGGACATCGGCAGCGAGCTGGTCTTCAGCGGCGACGCGGGGGACACTTCCCCCAGCCGCCCCAGCCGCCGCGACGGCGTGGAGTGGTCCAACGAGATCCAGCTTTCCACCCTAGCGTCGCTCCAAGCGGATCTTGCCTACAGTCGCGCGCGCTTTGCGGATGATGATTTCCTGAACTTCACCGATGGCGGCCATCGCATTCCCGGCGCCGTGGAAGGCGTGGCGCAGCTCGGCCTCGTGCTGCGCCCTTTTCAGGGATTTCAAGCGGGATTCAACCTCCGCTATTTCGGGCCTCGTCCGCTGATCGAGGACAACACCGTGCGCAGCAAATCCGCCTCCATGATCCAGGCGGAATTCCGCTATGACATCACGCCGAACCTCCGCGCGAACCTCGAATTCTTCAACCTCGCCAACACCAAATCCAGCGACATTGATTACTACTATCAATCGCGTCTTAAAAACGAAAAATTAGATGGCGCCAACGACATCCACACCCACCCCGTGGAACCCTTCAGCGCAAGGGTGGGCGTGAGTTGGCGGTTTTGAAAAATGAAAGCGTGATTGTTTATGAGTTTCTGGACGGCTTTCGAAATTTTCCATTGACTGATGCTTTTGGAGTAGTATTCCGGCGCCGTATTCATTTGAGCCAAGCCTTCTCAGGAGGGTTTCATGTCTCACTTGCGCCATCCCCTTCGCCTCATCTTGTCTCTCGGCTTGCTGCTGCCTTGGGGGCTCGCCTGCAGTGGCGGTGGCGGAGGCGGAGGAGACAAACCCCCGGGACCCCCCGTCACGGCCACGGTCATCGTGAGCCCCGAGAAAGCGAGCTTGGCGGTGGGCACCAGTGCCCAGTTGCAGGTGAGCGGCAGCAATTTGGGGACGATAACCTGGTCGGTGGTGGAAAGCGGGGGCGGCACCATCAATGGTTCAGGCCTCACGGGCACCTACCAGGCGCCTTCTGCGAGCGGTGTCTTCCACGTCAAGGCCAGCAGCTCCAATCCCACCGGCGAGGCCACGGCGACCTTGGAAGTCTTGAGCGCCGGTGACGCGGCCAACATCGGGCTTCGCATCGTGCCGTCGAAATTCACGGTGCAGGCCCAGGCTTCAGTGCGCGTTGGTTCCCGGGGGCGCGGCAAAAAGGAAGTTATTCCTCCACCTCCCGTGGCCGCGGTCTTCGATGAAGTTGACGTGAACGCCACCTACGTGGTGCAGGAGGGCCCGGTGGGCGGGCGCGTGGACTCCATGGGGAATTACTCTGCGCCGAGCCAGCCCGGTGTACATGGCCCCCGAACAGGCGCGGGGCGATCTCCTGAACCTGGATCGCCGCGCGGATGTCTACAGCCTCGGTGCCACGATGTACTTTCTGCTTTGCGGCGCGGCGCCTTTCCAGGGCGGCGAATTGGACGTCATCCTCCAGGTCCTCAATGATGAGCCGAAAGCGCCGAGAACGCGCGCCCCGGCCATTCCAGAGGATCTGGATACCGTCGCCATGCGCTGCCTGGAAAAGGATCCGAATCGGCGCTACGAGTCGGCCCGGGCCCTGGGCGAGGATCTGCAACGCTTCCTCGATGGCGAACCCATCCTGGCCCGCAAACCGTCATGGAAATACCGCATCGAAAAATGGGTGCGGAAAAACCGGGGCCTCACGATCCTGGGCGCGGCTTCATCCGCGGTGGTGCTGGTTTTGGGGGCCTACGGCGTGAGAACCACCATCAAGGCCCGGAAGCAACAGCAGTATGCGAGCTACTTTGGCCTAGAAGCCGAACGCGCCGAATCGGCCATCCGCATGGCGAGCCTGCTACCCATTCATGACCCCGCGCCTGAAAGGGCGATGGTGGCGAAGAAGATGGAGAGTCTTCGTGCGTTGATGCACAGAAAGGGTTCCTGGTCTGAAGCCCCGGGGCGTTTTGCCCTGGGCCGCGGCTACCTGGCCTTGGGCGAAACCGAAGCGGCAAGGAAGGAATTGGAGGCCGCCTGGAAGGGCGGATTCGATGGGCCGGAAGTCAGTCAGGCCCTGGGTCTGGCCTTGGCGGAGCTGTACCAAAAAGGCGTGACCGATGCCATGGAGGATTCGGATCTAAAATCGCGCCAAGCCCGTCTCGCCGAATTGAACCGCGCGCTGCTTTGGCCGGCACAGCAACAGCTCCGCCGGGCGCGATCCCTGGAAAATGACCGGACGCTTTATGCGGAAGCCCTGCTGGATTTAGTGGAGGGCCGCGAACCCGATGCCATGGAAAAAGCGGAGCGGGTGGGCGCCCAGGGCCCCTGGCATGTTGAAGCGCCCCTGCTGGTGGCCCAGGTGCAGTTGATCCGTTCCTTCCGCGCCTATGAACGAAACCATTACGCTGACTCCCGTTGGAGCCTAGACCAGGCCAGGAAGGCGATCCAGGGCGCGCTGGCCATGGCGCCCAGTTCCCCCCAAGCCATGGATGCGCTCGTGAGGGCCGAGCGACAGGACTTGAATCTTCGATATGACCAGGCTCAGCTCCGACCGGAGGATCTGCGGGCGATGCAGGGCACCTTGGATCGGTCCGCCCTCCTCGGTTCGAGCTGGGCGCCCCTACTCAATGAAAGGGCCTCGCTGCTCATGCGGCGCGCGGCCATTGGCGGTGATCTAAACATGGACGTTCTGCCTGACTTCGACGAGGCCATCCGGCTGTTGGAAACCTCGCGGGCCTTGGGGGAGGACCCTGAAACCTTGGGCCTTCTGGGCAAGGCCTGGGCTCTGAAAGCCGAACACCTGATGGACATCCGGAAGGATCCAGCCCAGGCCTGCCTGGAAGCCATCGCGGCCTTCCATCGCCTGGAGGCGCTGCAGCCGATGTCCTTCCGAAATCTCTACTATCTCGCGGATGCCCAGCTTTCGCTCGGCCGCTACCAGCTTGACCGCGGGGATTCAGGCGCCCTTCCTTCGCTTCGGCAGGCAGCCGCCACCATGGATCGCGTCCTCTCCACCCAGGGTTCGCCGACCTATCTCCGTTTCGGCGCCTGGATCGGCAGTTTCTTGGGTGAGGCGATCCTGATATCTGGGGGAGATCCTCGTCCCAAATGGAAAAGGGCCGCCGAGCTGAATCGCTTGGTCCTTCTATCCGACTTCACGGATGACGGCCTGCTGAGAAATCAATTGGATTTGTTGCTGGACCTCATTGCATATGACCGATCGAGGGGCGGGCGTCCTGGCCCCGATTCGCTGGCGGGCCTGGATGAGGCCGCGCTCGACCGCGTAACTGTCCCTGGTGTGGCGGTGGTCTTTAGGGAACGCTTGGACGTATTGCGGAGGATGACAGGCGCAGGCCTAGTTCCGTCCCGCCCCATCGAAACAAGAAAAATCCTTTCGGAGTACAAGGCCTTCCACGATCTGACTCGAATGCAGGCCGATCTGGAACAGCTTCGCGGTCTTCCCCCCGGCAGCGCGACGGCGCCCTCCCTGCTCAGAGAAATCAAATCCTTGGGGACTCCACGTCAACCGGAGACCATCGGCTGGAGGCTGCGGACGCGTGTGGACGAAGCCCAGGCGCTGGTGGCCAGACGGGCCGCGAGCCAGGGATTTTAGTTTGTCTTCAGGAATTTCTCGTCGGTGCTCATCAGCACCCAATCACGGCCCTGCTTCTGGTAGGTGGCATGGCGCTCTTTGATTTCGCCGACCTTCACGCCGGGGTGCAGGGCCTCGAAAAGGGGGAATTGCGGCGTGGGTTTCACCAGGCGGATCTGATAGGTGGCGACCTGGCCGTTGCCCGCGGGGTCCAGGCGCGTGGCTTTCATGAAATCCGCTTCGGCGGCCTTCACTTGGTAGCCACCGCTGGGCGCGGCCATGGCGTTTTTGGGCGCGTTGGCGTTGAGCTGGTAGGTGAATTCCTCGCGGGTTCCGATGTCGTGGCGCTGGATGGCGAACCAGCCGGTCTTGGACAGATTGTCATGGAGCAAAATCAATTTCTGATGGGCGGGGGTGCCCTTTTCCGCGGATACCTTGGCGGGCACAGGCACCATCACCATCACCGGATAGTCCTTGCGGATGTCGCGCTCCGCCTCGCTGCGCTGCAGCTTAGAAGAGCCGCAGGCCAGGATGGAAAGGAGGGCGGGAATCAGAAGGATTTTGCGCATGGTGTCTCCGAGCGATCTGAGAATGGTGCCACATCAACGCCCTGGAAAGTCCGGGGGGTCAATGGGGATCGAGAGGCTTCCGGTTCGGTGGAGGTCCTTCCCTGGGGGGAGGCAGGTAGGGTTCCAACTCCCGTCGCACGAGGGGTGGGATCTTGTGCTGGCGTTCCTCTTCCAACATGAAATCCCGGAAGACCGCGACTTGGTTCAATTGGTCAAAGCCCAGGCCCTCGGACCTTGCCTTAGCGAAGGCCGCAGGCAACGCTTCGTAGCGGCCCTGGTGGTATAGGTCCGCAAGGATCCGGGCGGTGGGTTCAAAGGTCCCGGGAGCCGCGCCAGCCAGCGCCTGCGGCGGTGTCCTGGCCGGTCTGGGCGGCGGGTCGAAAGGGCGAGATTCTTCAGGCCTGGAAAACTGGGGTTGAGGAACCGCGGTGATCCCAGCATCCAGGTTCGGGGACTGCGCTCGGAAGGGCGCTGGAGGTGAGGGTGATTGGGCCAAAGTCGACGGGGCTTGAGCCGCGGGTACGGCGGCGGGTGTCACCGGCGGGGGAGTCTTGGACCTCGTGGCCCACCAGCTCAGGCCCAAGGCCCCACACACCATGAGCAGGCTCGCGGTCCAGCCATCCAAGGAGCGGGCCGGAGCAGGAGCCGACGTAATCCATAGATTGGGAATGCGGACCGGTCCCGATGAGCTGGTGGAGGGGCGCCGCAGGCCACCGCGAGGAAAAGGAGAACCCGGAGGATGCACGCTCACGGTTTGGGTATTCCCCGTCTCCAGGCCATACCAGGCCGGATCCTGGGCGCCACGGATGGCCACGGCCAGCTCCCGAGCGGTCTGGAAGCGCTGAGCGGGATCCAAGGCCAAGGCTTTCTGGACGATCTCCCAAGTGCGGGAACTGATGCCTTGCAGGGCTCCGGCGGGCAAGGACGGCATGGCTCGAACGCCGTGATCCGGGGCCATCTGCGGCAGGGTAAGGGCCAGCATCGGACGCACGCCCATCAACGCTTCATACAGAATGACGCCCACGGCGTAGGTGTCCGAGCGCTCGTCGGACTGCCCTCCGCTCAGGCTCTCCGGCGCCATGTAGGCGAAAGTCCCCATGACCGCGCCGGTGGCCGTGAGATCCGAATCCGGGAGTCGGGCCAGCCCGAAGTCCATCACCTTCGCGTGGAGATTCCCGCCATCCCGCCAGACCCGCACGTTGGAAGGCTTGATGTCCCGATGCAGAACCTTTCTGGAATGGGCATGGGCCAGGCCGTCGCAGACTTGGGCCAGGACTTCGAGAACCTCGGCTGGGGTCAAGGAACGCAGTGCCAGAAAGGACCTGAGATCCTGACCGGGAAGGTATTCCATGACGATGAAGCGCGTTCCCGCATCCACTCCAAATTCATGGACGGTCACAAGGTTTGGATGACTCAGCGCCCCGGCGGTCTTGGCTTCGCGAAGGAAACGCTCCTGGGTGTCCTGGGAGATGGCGCGGTCGCTGAGGATGGTCTTCACCGCCACTTCCCGATCCAATAGGGGGTCCCTCGCCAGGAAGACCTCCCCCATCCCGCCTTCTCCTAGGCGGCGGAGGATTTCAAATCTCCCGATCTGATCCAAGACTCGCTCCTGAGGAAGGGCTGGAGAAATAGTGCCACACTGGGGGCATGAGTGATGTGGAAGTCCTGGAATCGAGCCTCTTGGATCTGCTGCGGACGCGCGTGGGGAATGGGCGCGCCCTGGTCTGCTTTTCCGGCGGCGTGGATTCCACCCTGGTGCTGGCGGCCTGTGTTCGAGCGGGTCTCGAGACCTTGGCCCTGCTGGCGGTGAGTCCCTCCCTCCCCCAAGCCGAGCGGGCTGAGGCACACGCGCTTTCCGG
>JANXXC010000119.1 GCA_025350765.1 Holophagaceae bacterium
GTGCTCGGATCCGTCGCCGACGCCGAAGCGCATGCGCAGCACCTGCTCCTCGCGAGGCGTGAGGGTCTTGAGCGTGCGACGCGTCTGATCCCTCAGGTTCGCCACGATGACGGCGTCGATGGGTGAGATGACCTGGCGGTCCTCGATGAAGTCCCCGAGGTGGCTGTCTTCCTCCTCGCCGATGGGCGTCTCCAGAGAGATGGGCTCCTGGGCGATCTTCATGACCTTGCGAACCTTGGACACCGGCATGTCCATGGCATGGGCGATTTCCTCGCTCGAAGGTTCCCGGCCCAGCTTCTGCACCAGCTCGCGCTGAGTGCGGATGAGTTTATTGATGGTCTCGATCATGTGCACGGGGATGCGGATGGTGCGGGCCTGGTCCGCAATGGCGCGGGTGATGGCCTGGCGGATCCACCAGGTGGCGTAGGTAGAGAACTTGAATCCGCGGCTGTACTCGAATTTATCCACGGCCTTCATCAGCCCGATATTGCCCTCCTGGATGAGGTCCAGGAACTGAAGTCCGCGGTTGGTGTAGCGCTTGGCGATGGAGACCACTAGGCGCAGGTTGGCTTCAATCAGTTCGGCCTTGGCGGCGCGACTGATGGATTCGGCGGCCTTCAAGCCGTTGTAGTCCGAGTGGAATTTTTCGGAAGTGGTTTCGTACTTCTCGAAAAAGCGGCCCAGCTCTTCGATGATGTGCTTGGCCTCTTGGCCGTACTTCTCCTTGAGCTTGGCGAAAGCGGGATTTTTGAGGCGGTCTCGGATCTCACGGGATTTGCGCTCGCCGGCCATCACCTGGTTGTGGTGGTGGGTGATGCGGTCGATGAGGCGCGTGACAGCCAGGCTATTGAGCCCCAGCTTGCGCACTTGGCGGCTCACCCGTCCCCGGGCCATGAGGACTTCACGGCCCAATTTCCGGCGCTTGCCCACGGTTTTCTCGCCCGCGTCCACGGCCCTCTTGAGGTCCAGCAGATCCTGAAGAGCCTGATCGAAGACCAGCAGCTTCTCGAATTGATGATGAACGTGCTGGGTGGCCGAGGTGCTCTCGGCGTCTTCGTCTTCGTCCACCTCGTCGCTGAGACCCACCACTTCGCGGATCTTGCCGGGGTTTTCCTTCAGCATCTTGCCGATGTCGATGAGCAGGCCCGCGGCCAGACGGGACCGGGACAGCGCGCGCATGACCGAGCGCACGCCCACTTCGATGCGCTTGGCGATCTCCACTTCGTCCTCGCGCTTCAACAGCGGGACGGTGCCCATCTCCTTGAGGTACATACGGACCGGATCGTTGAACTTGTCGCCTTCGGAGCCGTCGATGTCCACATCGGCGCCATCCTTGCCTTTCTCGTGTTTCGCGCCGGCGGGAAGGAGTTCTTCCTCGATCTGGTCCCGGGCCTCCAGGGCTTCGGCTTCGGTGGCACCAATACCCACCGCCAGGCGGTTGAACATGCCCATCACCAGCTCGAGATCCTTGGGGGAACTCGCGGTGGGGGGAAGGAAGGAATTTAACTCATCCACGAGGATGTAGCCACGGCGCTTGCCGAGTGAGATGAACGCCTTGGTCAGCTCATAGTAGGTTTCGCAGGTGGGCGTTTGGATCATTGATTCCTCAAAGAGCCTCAGATTCGGGGAGCCTCAGAAACTGGGGCGGCAGCGCACGAGCGGCGGTGTTAGCCCGCTGCATTCAGCTTTGGGCAGGGTTTTCCCATTCTGTGGAAAGCCCGGAACCATTCAGTGTAGGGTACTTCGCCATTCCGGCAAGGGAAGAATTCCAATTTCAGGGCGGAGAAGCACCCCGCAATTGCCGCGCCAATGCGCTCTTCCGAAGCAAAAGCCCAGCCTGCCTGGATTCCAGGTGGCGGATCAAATCGGGGTCCGTCGAGGAGGCCGGATCCTGGAGTTGCCGGTTCAGGGAACCGAGTTCTCGCTGAATGAAGGAAGCTTCAAGTTTGGCGAAGACCCTCTCGGGCACCGCATCGGAATCCTCCCGCACAGCCTTCTGGGCCTCCTGTCGCCGTAGCAGGGCCAGGATTTCCACGGGCAAGCCTTCCAGATCGCCCTCAGCGTCCAGCAAGGTCTGGAGAACCGGAGCCCCTTGGAGCCCCTCCCACCAGACGTGGGGTAGCTCGGCGACTTGGAGACGACTTTCCTGCTGGAGACACAGGTAGAGCAGCGGCCGCAGCAGTTCGTCCACCTTAGGTTCTGTGGACGGGGAGGCTTCCGCTGCCGCCACAGGATGGCGATGGGCCTTGGTGCCCCGCTGGATTTCGGACAGCGGGATCTGAAGCTGGTGGGCCAGGCTGGCGAAGAGCTCCCGCCGCTCCGGCGTATCCGGGAGATAGGGAAGGTAGGCCTGCAATTCCTTGAAGGCCTCCATGCGATCCGCGATGCGCCGCAGATCCTTGCCTTCCAGGGCCTTCGCCAGCATAAAGCTGGTCCAATCCGGCGTGCGGCGGATGAGCTCCCGGAAGGCGTCGGCCCCCACGCGCAGGCACCAAGTATCGGGGTCTTCGCCTTCGGGCAATTCCAGTAGCCGCACGTCGAAACCCAGCGGCAGGGCCAGTTTTAGACTCTTCTCGAAGGCCCGTCGGCCCGCGGCGTCGCCATCGAAACAAAGAACGAGCCGCTTGGTGAATCGGCCGATGATCCGCAAGTGGTCTTCGGTGAGGGCCGTGCCCAGCGGCGCCACGGCCTGGTGGATGCCTTGCTGGTGGAGCTGCAGCACGTCGAAATAGCCCTCCACCACTACGGCGCCATCCCGCATCACGCCTTTGGCTCGGTGCATTCCGAATAGCGTTTCGCCCTTGTGGAAGAGGGGCGTGTCCCGGGTGTTCATGTACTTGGGTTTTTCATCCCCGAAGGCCCGCCCCCCAAAGGCCACCAGGCGCCCCCGGGCATCGTGGATGGGGATGGTGAGGCGGTTCCGCAGGAAATCGAGCATGGCGCCGCGCTCGCTGCGGGAGGCCAAACCCGCTTGTTCGATGAGTTCCGCCGAGAATCCATGGCCTCGCATGGCCGTGATGAGGCCCTCCCAAGCATCCGGCGCGACACCGAAGCCCGCTTCCTTCGAAAAGGCTTCGCCCATGCCGCGCTTGCGCAAGTACTCCTGGGCCTCTGCGTGATCGTTGAGCTTGAGTTCGTACCAGCCTTGGGCGGCCTCTAGCACGGCGCGCAGGCGGCTTTCGTGATCTACTTCCGCCGGCGGCCGCTCTTTGTATTTCGGCACCTCAATGCTCGCCGCTTGCGCCAACTGCTCCAAGGCTTCAGGGAAACTCAGGCCCTCGCGTTCCATGAGCCAGGTAAAGGCATCGCCGTGCTTCCCGCACCCGAAGCAGTGGTAGAAATTTTTCCCGGGCACCACCTGAAAACTGGGGGATCGCTCGCTGTGGAAGGGGCAGAGTCCCGAATAGGCCCCCCCGGCCTTGCGCAGCTTCACCGCCTGGCCCACCAAGGCCACCAGATCCGTCGCGACCTTCACGCGCTCGACGAGGTCACGGTCTTTCATGGATCAGCGCCCCAACCAAATTAGCCGTCCCAGGTAGGGAATCCACGCATTGGCCTGAAGCGTAAACGAGAGCAGCATTCCAAGGACCCAGAATCCCCCCAAGATGCCCAGGGGCAGAGGCCTTGGCAAGCCTCGATAGGCATTGGCAGCCAACACTCCCATGGCAGCACCCCAAGCGATTCCCCAACTCGGGCCGTAGGCTATGCCGACCAGGCACAGGCCACTGAGAAGGACCCCCTTCGAAATGCTATTCAAGGCACCCTCAATGGGGAATAAACAGGCAATCGCCCCCCCCACACCGAAAGCGGCGAAGGGCAGGACAGATTCCGGCCGGAGCCCCCAATCCCACCAGGGTCGCGGCAAAAAGAGGCCGAGGATCAAAGCGAGAGCCCAGGCCTTTGGGATATGAACTGCCTTGAGGGGTGGTCCTTGGCGCGGTGCTTTGCCCATGAAGATCAATGGGGCTAGCCCGGCTCCTAGCAGCCCCAGACTTGAGTCCCGAGCCGACAGCAGCATCCAGAAAGAGATCCACAACCAAGGTCCCGGGCCTCGATCCGCAGGCCCTTCTTCCGTCGCAAAGAGCGCGAGACCGAGGCCCACCAGCGCCAGGAGGGTTGTAGGCAGCCATTCGGCCGGATCCCAGAAACGCAAGAGCGTCAGGCGAACGAAGGCGAGGGACAGCAGGGCCGTAAGGCTCGCCAGAATCCATCTTCCTGAGGGCTGATTTGGGACTCGGAGCAGTCCTGGAAAAAAGTGATGGATGGCCACGAAGAGCAGCGGCGCCATGGCCAACGCAATGGCGCCATGGTGAAGGCCAAGCCCTGCAACGGCCAGCAGACGTACCCAGGAGCCGAGGAAGAGGAGGAGCCAGACTAGTGCCATCAGCGCCCACCCTTCAATGGAATGAGGGGTTCGCTGGCGATGGGGTCGGGCTGGCCATCTCCATCAAGATCCGCGGTGTAGCGCTCCAGGACGCCATCTTTGAAGGTCAGCACGCGATATCCCACATAAGATTTTGGCCAGCGGGTCCCGCGCCGCGTCTCGTTTCCGAGAGTCGTGGTGACGATGAATTTGGTTCCGGGGAAATCCCAGGTGTCGTCCCGCAGCCGACCCTCGGCATCGAAGACCGCGTCGCTGTGCCAATGGCCGGAGAGCACCGCGGCAACCTTCGCCTGCGCGCACAACCGGATGAATTCAACTCGCCGGGCGCCCAGAATCCCACCACTGCCCTTAGCCTCGCCCTGACCCCCGGCCTCGCTCTTGAACAATGGATGATGCAGCTGCACCAGCAAGGTGCGCCCCTCGGCGTCGTGCAGCGCCTCCTTAAACCATTTGAATTGGGCGGGAGTGAACTGGTCGCGGCCATGCTCCGAATCCAAACTCAAAATTGTGAAGGGCCCCAGGTCCAGGCGATGCCAAGTGGTGGGCCCGAAGTGGCGCAGGTATTGGATCCAGGACTTGCGCTCGTGGTTGCCAGGGCAGCTCACCATGGGGATGCCCATACGCTCCAGATCGCCGAAAAATGTAGCGATGCGATCCCAGTCTTCGGGCGTGTCCCCATAGCCCAGATCCCCGGAGGCCAGGATCAGATCGGGCTGGACCTCCGCCATGCGCACAAGAAAGGCCTTGAGCAACTCCTCCCGACCCGGCGGCGGTAGATCAGCGATGTGGACCACCTTCCATCGGCCCGAAGGGTCCTTGGGTTGGAGGGAAGGCGCGGGCTTCAGGCGTCGGGCACGGAACCCCTGGAAGGTCCATCCAAGGTCTCCAACTCCATCCGCAATCATGCGCTGGCGCAGGTCTTCGGGGACGCAGAAGGGCAGCGAAAGGGTGGCTTCCAGGGTTCCCGCAGGCCCCTCTACCGGCAGGCCGAGGGCAGGCCGGTCGACGCGCGCTCGGGGTGGCCAACCCACCGCGAGAAGCGCCGCGAGGCTGAGTAAAATGGCCAGACCAGCGCGCTTCATTTTCGGGTCGCCAGGGGTTTGTTGTGGCTCAACAGGTAGCGGCTCCAGGCGCCGTAGGCCTTGGTTAGATCCGCCATTTTACGAGTGAGGCCGGGCTCCGCGCTGGAGTGATCCACCGCCACGGCTTGATTCACGTCGTAGAGCGCGGGGCGTCCGTTGGGCTCCAGGTTCACGTAAAAATCGTCTTGCAGCAGACCCATGCGAGGCGGGCGCCGAAAGGTGGTGAAGGTGAAGGCGGAGCTGCCTTCATCAAAGGCTGGATCGAAGAGATCGCGGCCCAGGGTTTGGGTCCAGGTTTCGCGGCCCAGCAGGCTCAGGATGGTGGGCAGGATGTCCACCTGGGAAGCAATGGTGTGGCGGCGTTCAGGCTTCAACAGGCCGGGCGCGTAGATGATGAAAGGCACGTTGTGGATGGCCAAGGTCAGGTCGCCGAAGCGCGGGTCCGTGTTGCCGCGCGGGATGCCGTGGTCGCCCCACAAAACGAAAATCGTGTCCTTGAAATAGGGCTGCCCGCTGGCCTTCTGGAAAAAATCCTCCAGGGCATGATCCATCAGGCGCAGGGCGTTGAATTCATCCAAGCTCACGAAGCCCGCGGCCTTCAGTTGTGCCGCGTCCCTTTCTACCCGGTGGAATTCCTTCAGGTGCTTAGGGATCGTGAAGGGCGGGTGGTTGCCGCTGGTCTGCACGTAGGCGAAGAAGGGCGGCTGTTCCCGCGCCAGGGCTTCATTGGCCTCGCTCAAAAGGTCCTGATCGCAGATGCCCCACACGTCCACCTTGGGGCTCTTGAAGGAACCCTCCTCGTGCATCACCAGGTCCGGGAGATTGTGGTGCAAGGCCGCGCGGATTTGCGCCCAGTTGGCGCTGCCGCCGAGAAAATAATGTTTCCGGTAATCCGTGAGATAGCCGAGCAGCGTGTGCTGATCCACCAGCAGCGGATTGCGCGTGGCGTTCTGCACGCTGCTCACATCGGGAATGCCGAAGAGCGTGGCGAACATGGAGCGGCTGGTGTTTTCCATGGCCACATAGAAACGATCGAAGAAGATGCCTTCGCGGCTCAGCCGCGCCAAGGTCGGCGTGGGATCTAGCGGATTGTTGAAGGGTGAAGTCTTGAAGGCCGCGAGGCTTTCGCATTGAATAAAAACCACGTTGGGATGGCCCGACACCTTAGGCCGCGGAGGAATGCGCCGGAGCAAGGAGGGCAGACCATCCGAGTCCACTTTCAACGGGATCTGAAAATGCGCGGCCATCAAAGGCTGGCTGGCTTTCACCGCATCCAGGTCATAGCCGCCATCCATTTCCTCCCGGGTCTCCAGGAAGAACAAAACAGGGTTGAGGGCGAGCTGGGCGTGGAAAGGATTTTGGACCTCGAAAGCTTCGCCCCACCTCAGGGGATAGAGACTCCATTTGCCCCACATGGCCGCGATCAGGAGCACCGCGCCGAGCCAGGCCACGGACCTTCGGCGGCCCGTTGAAGTAGGCGTGGGCGCGAGGTTCGAGGCACCCTTCCGCAGTAGCCAAACGACCGCGCAAAGAAGGGCCGTCAGGCCCAGCAATCCCGGCACGACGGGATAGCTTTCCCAGACCATCTGGGCGCTGGTGCCGAGGTTCTGAAGGAACATCAGCAAGGTGCCATTCAGCCGCGTGTGGATGTAGGAGAAGGCCCCGAAATCGAAGGCGTAGCAGAGCAGGGTGAAGCCAAAGGCGAGAAAGCCGTAGACGCCCCAGATTCGACGCTGCGCCTTGGCGAAGCCGGATGTTTTTCCTGCCCATCGCGCCAAAGCCGCGATCAGTAAAAAGGCCACGAGCCAGCCCCTGCCACGCTTGTCATCGACGCCGGCCACCGCCACTAGGCCGCCGTATATCATCAGCGCGAGGACAACCGAAAGGGCCGCGAGTCGGCTTCTCCATAGGGCCGCGCTACCCACGGCATCAAGGCGCAGCAGCAGCCATGGGGGGGCCAGCAAGATGGCCACCCATCTCAGATCGAACTTCAAGCCAAGGTAGAGCGCGCGGCTCAGGCCGGATTCCCAACTCAGGCCATGGAAATGGGCCAGGAAGGCCAACCTTCCCACAGAGAGCAGAAGGAGCAGCCCAAAGCCGACCAGGGCCAGAAATGCGGTCTTGGAACGAGCAGATGGCGGCATCAGTTCATTGTAGGGCCAGGGCCTCGATCCAGGGGCCCGCCAAGGCCGGGAGCACGTGAACACCCGCATCAAGGGGCTCTGGGTTGGGGGCGTGGATGGTGGCGTGGAGCACCACCGTCGCTCCTGGAAAGGCGTGATGGAATCGATTCGCGTTCGCGGGTTCATTTTCGAAGGCCAGCACCACCTCACCGAGGGCATGAAGCTCCTCGAAGACTTGCGTCTTGAAAGCCAGATCCTCCTCCTCCCAGGTGGGCTTGAGCCGCAGGATCACGTTCTCGCAGGGCAGCGGAAATCCTGCCGCTGAGAGCGCTTCCAAAGTGCCCTGCCGCATCCCCGGATCATCGCGGCCCGTAAGGTAATAGGTCAGGCATCCCGAGTTTTGGACGGTCTTCACCAGCTCCACCGCGCCGGGATAAACACTATCCATCTTCACGAAGTGGTCCGTGAAAAAGGTCGCGCGCCAAAAGTGCCGGAGTTCCTCGAGGATGGCCTTGTCGGCGAAGCCCAGGGCTTCGAGATCAGCCATCACGTTCCAGCCCATGCGGTGTTCCTCAAGCCGGTCCACGAAGGGACGGAGCTGGTGGCGGTACTCCGCGAAGGCCCGCGCGATGGCCAGGTTCCGGGGGCCGGTGCAGAACAGGGTGGAATCAAGATCGTAGACCGCGATGGGGCGCCGCGCGCCGGCGGGTCTGGATTTAAGGGTTCTCAGAGTTTCGAGAATGGGTTGGTGCGGGGACATGGAATATCCAAATAAACAGCCACGCGGAGAAGGGTTCCCGACTTCACAAGCGTAGCGCGCGGGAGGCTGCGTGGCAGCCGATAGGCAGGAGCGCAGGAACTGAGGGTAGCGGGAGAAATTCCATCGGCCAAACCCGGCCACTGCCCACCACACCGGTTCATTTCCCGGTGGATCAATGCGCCGCCGCGCTGGGCTTGGCGTTCCAGATGCGAGTCATGATGAAGGCGCCGACGAGACTGAAGGGGAGGATGCAGCCCACCCATACCCAGGCGTTGGTGGGGGCGTGGCCCAGAGTCGCGGTGCCATCCCAGCCGTAGGTCTTGAGAATCCACCCCAAACCAAATCCCGTAAGGCCGCTGCCGATGTATTGAATGCCGTCGAGGGTGCCCGCCACCGTGGCCGCGGCTTTGCGGCCCCCGAAGTCCATGGAGGCCGTGCCGCTCAGCATCCCGTGCACTCCAAAGATGAACATGGCGGTCAGCCCCAACAGGACCACGGCCCACACTTGGCCGCCGTGGGTGCCTCGGCCCCAGGCCATGCCCAGCATGGCGAGCATGATCACTTGCGCCAGGTAGAACCAAAAGGCCACCGGAGGCCGCCGGGATTGGAAGAGCCGGTCGCTCATCCAGCCGCAGAGCAGTCCGCCGAAGATTCCGCCGAACATGAAGGCCACCCCGGTCCACCAGAACAGGTGCGTTTTTTTGGAAAGGTCGTACACCTCGGCGAGGTATTCCGTGAAGTAGAGCATCACGCCCTGGCGCACGAAGCCCGTACAAAACTCCGCGAAAATCAGAGACACGACGATGGGATTGTGGAAGACCTTTTTCACCAGCGCCGAGAGTGGCAGGGGTGCATCCTCCGCGTGGTGGGCGTTGGATCCGTCGCCGGTGTCGAAGTCGGGATAGCCCGCGTGGCTGGGGCGGTTCCGCACCAGGAAGAAGTCCACCAGGAACATTGCGCCCATGGCCGCGGCGGGAACAAACCAGATGACGGTCCAGCTGCGAGAGGTGGCTAGCAGCCAGGCCCCGATGGTAGTGGCCAGGAAATAGCCCGACGAGATCATGATTCCGAAGATGCCGCCAAATACGCCCCGCTCGTGGACGTGGAACCAGGTGCTGTTCACCTTCACCACCGACAGGGCGCCGAAGCTCTGGAAATACATGTTGATGCTCCAGAGCAGGCTCATACTCACCAGGATTTGCGTGGTGTGTCCGCCCAGGAACATCAGGCCGATGAGTAGGTTCAGCAGGGCCGCGCCCAGGGCGCCAACCAGAATGGCCTTCCGTCCGCCGATGCGATCGGCCAGGGGTCCATTGAGCGCGACGCTCAGGCCATAGGTCCAGAACCCCGCGGTGGCGATGAGGCCCATCTGGGCCTTGTCCAGGTGGTACCAAGCGCCGATGTCGTTCTTCACTACGTTGAAGTTGTAGCGGCCCATGTACATGGTCGCGTAGGTAAGCCCCAGCGGGAACCAGTTCAAAATGCGTCGGGTCCGGAATTCGCGACTGTAGTCCACAAGATCCTTTCGGGGTTCAACGGCCAATTAGGCCCTTAGGGACCGCTTCGGAATTATCAGTGCTCTTCTGAGCATTCCATTGCGGCCCTTCCTGCCGTTCTTTGCAGTGGCGCTAGTTCTAGTATTTTCGAACAACGGCTGACCGCGATGTAACAATCCTGTGACGGCTCAGCGGGTCACCACTTTTTCGATGCGCTTTTCATAGGCGGTCCCGAGCAGGAGCCGATGCACATAGACGCCCGGCGTATGGACGTTGTCGGGATCCAGGTCGCCCACCGCGACGATTTCTTCGACCTCGGCGATGCAGATATTTCCGCAGGTGGCGGCCATGGGATTGAAGTTCCGCGCGGTTTTGCGATAGACGAGATTACCCATGCGATCCGCCTTCCAGGCTTTCACAAGGGAGAAGTCCGCCACGATGCCCTGCTCCAGCACGCACATCCGGCCGTTGAATAGTTTCGTTTCCTTGCCTTCAGCCACCACCGTGCCCGCGGCGGTGGGCGTATAAAAGGCCGGGATGCCGGCGCCACCGGCCCTCATGCGCTCCGCCAGGGTGCCTTGGGGCGCGAATTCCAATTCCAGTTCGCCGTGGAGATACTGCCGCTCGAACTCGGCGTTCTCGCCCACGTAGGAACTGACCATTTTCTTGATCTGGCGGTTCTGGAGTAGGAGACCGAGGCCAAAATCATCGACGCCAGCGTTGTTGGAGTAGCAGGTGAGGCCCCTCACGCCTTTCCGCACCAGGGCGGCAATGAGGTGCTCAGGAATGCCGCACAGGCCAAACCCGCCCACAGCCAGCGTCGCGCCGTCGAAGATATCCTTCACCGCTTCATCTGCCGAAGCCACTCGCTTGTCGATCACCTGATCCTCCAACCCTGCCAACCCTTCGATGATGCCAGACTTAGGGGATGGACATCACCACAGGCAAAGCCGCTGTATTCCTGGATCGCGATGGCACGCTCAACGAGGAGGTGGACTACCTCCATGACCCCGATGAGCTGGTGCTTATCAAAGGCGCGGCGGCGGCAGTATCACGGCTCAATGCCCTGGGCATTCCGGTGGTGGTCGTGACGAACCAAAGCGGCATCGGCCGGGGTTTCTATGGCTTTGGAGATTTCGACGCGGTGATGGCGCGCATGGCCGAATTGCTGGCGCTCGAAGGGGCCCGCGTAGATGCCGTGTTCGTCTCGCCCCATCACGAAAAAGGGCAGGGGGATTTCGCCCACCCGGATCACCCCGAGCGCAAACCGAATCCAGGAATGCTGACCCGCGCCGCGGAAGAATACGGGCTGGATCTCAAGAGCTCGTGGATGATCGGCGACAAGGACATTGATCTTGAAGCGGGGCGCAGGGCCGGTTGCCGGGTGGCCTTGGTGCGGACGGGCTATGGGGAATCGGTGGATGGAAGCCTCGCGGACGTAGTGGCAGCGGACCTTTCCGCGGCGGTGGAGCGCATCCTGGAATCCTGGCCTTGATCGAGAAACGCGATCTCATTCCCGGGCGCATCCTACAGCGCTACAAACGATTTCTGGCGGATGTGGAGCTCGATGATCGCTCCGTCATCACGGCCCACACCACCAACACCGGGTCCATGAAGGCCTGCTGGGAGCCCGGAGACCGCGTTCTCCTAGAGCATCACGACAATCCCGCGCGGAAACTGAAGTACACCTGGCTCGCCTGTGAAAGGGCTGGCGCCTGGGTGGGCGTGGAAACGGGAATGCCCAACCGCGTGGTGGCCGATGCCGCCCGGAACGACGCGTTGCCGGGCCTTCCGGGCTTGGAGGGAGTCCTCACAGAGCAAAAATATGGCAGGGAGAACAGTCGCATCGATGTGCTGGCGAAAGATACTCAAGGGACTTTGGTCTATATCGAAGTGAAGAACACGACGTTGAAGATCGGCTCCCATGCTTGTTTTCCAGACGCCATTTCGGCCCGTGGCATGAAACACTTGAGGGAACTGCGTGGCATGGTCGCACAGGGCCATCGGGCGGCCATCGTGTTCTTCGTGCATCGGGGTGATGTGTCGGCCTTCGACGTGGCTCGGGAGATCGATCCAGCCTACGCCGAAGAACTGGATCGCGCTTTGGATGGAGGCGTGGAAATCCTGCCCCAGTCGGTGAAGCTCATCGTGAAGCCGCAAGAGAACGGCTTGTTCTCGCTGGAGTGGGAGCTGCCGGGCCTGCTGCCCTGGCTGCGGCGAGCCTAAATAGGATCAGTTCTTTTCTTCGCCGCCCCTCGGATGGGAAGCCGGCAAGTAGTGCGATTGGATGGCGGACATCGCCGTGGCGACGCGGCGGCGGCCAATGAACACTTCCACGAAAAGCCGGTCATCTGGGTCCACGTCACCCTTGGTCCAATGAATCGAGCAGGGGTATCCCGATTCGGTCTTGGGACCGGGAAGGCCGCCCAACTCCTTGGCTCTCACCGCACGAGGCGAAGCACCCTTCAGCTTCTCCTCATCAGAGGCTTTGACCAGCCAGAACCGGAATCGGGGTTTGGAATCCGCTTTCACCCCTTCGAGGCCCACTTCAAAGGTGAGATTGGTCTTGAAGGGGGGCGCGGGTTTCTCGCCGCTCCGATCCTCGACGATGCCAGGGCCAAAAAGCACCGAGGCGTTCGAAAGGCGCGTGGAGACGGGCCCCGGATGGGCCTTGTGGCCTTGGGCCAGAAGGGGAAGGGCTGAGAGGACGAGAATCATCGCGCGGCGCATGGATGCTCCTGTAGGTATGGTGCTCGAGGGTTCCGAGGTCTGTGAGGTAGTTGTTCCTACTCTATTGCTACTCTGAATGACCCGGAGGTTCCATGACTGACTTGAAAAAAACGCCACTGAACTCGGCTCATCGCGCCCTGGGGGCGAAAATGGTCGATTTTGGCGGGTGGGACATGCCGGTGCAGTACCCCGCGGGGATCCTGGCGGAGCACGAGGCCGTGAGGACCAAGGCCGGTCTTTTTGACGTAAGCCACATGGGCGAATTGCGCGTTCAGGGCAAAGATGCCCTGAAATTCCTCCAACACTTGACGCCCAATGATGTGTCGGAATTGCAGGTGGGACAGATTCATTACACCGCCTTTTTGCAGGACAACGGCACTTTCGTGGACGACCTGCTGATTTACAAGGAAGGCGCCGAAGACTACCTGCTGGTGGTGAACGCCGGAAACATCGAAAAAGATTTCCACTGGGCTCTGGCGCAC
>JANXXC010000141.1 GCA_025350765.1 Holophagaceae bacterium
CTCGTCTTCCTCGGTGAAGCCATTCCGCAACTCCAACGGGATCTCGGCGACCTGCCCCACGACGTGGTGCCGGCCTTTGACGAGGCGGTGCTTCAGGCACTGAACCTGGCCCAGCCCGGCGATCAGGTGCTCCTTAGTCCCGCCTGCGCCAGCTTCGACCAGTTCAATAATTTCGAGGAGCGGGGCGAGCGCTTCGAGGCGTTGGTGAGGGCGTGGGCCAAGGCCTGATCAGAACCCCATCGGCGCGATGGCCGCATCAATCTCCGCCGCCAGCCTGTGGTCTTTTTCGGTCACGCCGCCTTGGTCGTGGGTGGTGAGCTTGATGCGCACGTAGCCCCAGCCGAACTCGATGTCAGGATGGTGGTTCATGGCCTCCGCGGGAGTCACCAGAGCGCTGACGATCTGGAACGAGGTCATGAAATCAGGCGTCTTGATGTCGCGGTGAAGGGCCTTATCGCGCTCGATCCAGCTCATGAATGCTCCTTGATTTTCAAGCTAACACGGGCTGCAGCAGCTCCTGGATCTCTTCCATGAGCAGCCAATCTTCCTTGGCTTCCGCCAGCATTTCCTGCAACCGCGCGGCTGTGGGTTTCCCAGAATCACGCAGGGTCCGAACTTCCTCGTAGATCGCCGCCAGGCGCGGGCTTAGGGCTTCGGCTTTGCGGGCCCGGGCTTTGGCTTCAGCGTCCCCTTCGGTGAAGGCGCTCTGCTCGCCGAACCACTGGTCCCAGCCACCGGGATCCGCGGGACCACCGGCCACCGAGGGCAGTCCTTCGCTGAGGAAGAGCAGGGCCCTGGAAGGCACTTCCAAGGGCATGCCTTCTAGCTTGGCCCGCAGGTTGATGACCTCGTGATCGTCTACCTTGAAGCCCGAGAGGAAAAGACCCGAAGGCAGCTCCCACTCGAAGGCGCCCCGATGATGCAGGCGGAGCAGGGCGTCTGGATTGCCTTGTCCGAAGGCCACCACGGCTTCACCAGCCCAAGGCCGTTGAAGGGCTTGGCCATTTCTCGATAGGAGGATCGGACCTTCCAGCTGGGCCATGGCACAGTTGAGATCGCTCGCTGAGCCCCGGCCAGGTGCGGGCGCCGTGAGCGCCGCCACCTTGCCGCTCAGCTCAAGGCCGTCCGATAAGACGAGATGGTTCACTGTACGGGCGCGCAGGGCCTCCTCTAGACCCACGTCCCCACCACGTTTCCAGGCCAGGGTGGCTTCAAATTCTTCCAGCACCTCGAAGAGATGGTCGAAATTTTTCGCCACGAAAAGCTGGGGCTGCATGGTGGTGATGTCGTATTCGGTCTCGGCGCAGACCAGGCTCAGCGGCACCTTTTTCACCGCGCGCGTGAGGCAGTGCACCGCCTCGCCGATGGAGGACAGGAGCCCCGCGCCATAGAGCTTCGGGTCCGCGAGATCGCCTACCAGCCCATATTCTGCGGTCCACCAGTAGAGGCGCGAGGCCTTCGTGTTCTCGCTGACGTAGCGGCGGCTGGCGGCGGCGGCGGAAAGGCGCGCTTCGGCGAGATGCACGTCACTTTCCGTGGCGGCGGGATCCTCCTTCACCACGCTGAGGTGGCGGATGGCCTCAAAAACCGCCTGATCCTCCACCGAGGCGATGGCCTTGAACCCCGCAATGCCGCAGCGTTTCAGGTATTCGGCGAAGCGGGCGTCGCTAAGGATCGGCGCGTGGCCGGCGCTCTCGTGGACGATATCCGGGGCGGGTGTGTAGGCTACGTGCTCGAAGGTGCGGATGTCCGCTGCGATGGCGAGCACGCCCAAGGACTGGAGTTCCGTGAACACCGCCGGGGGAATGAAACCCCGCACCGCCACGGCGCTCCAGCCCAGGCGCGCGAGCTTTTCGTTCATCTCATCCAGCCTGGGGATGCGCTCCAGGCCGATGCCCGCGGCTTCCAATCCCCGCAGGTAACTGTCATGAGCCTTGTCGGTCAAATGCCCCGTGAGGCGGCGCAGGATGTGGCGCCACACCGCCTGATCCCGCGGCGTGTAGGCATCGTAGTCCTGGGACACCACGAATCGCTGGAGGTGTTTGGGCAGGGCTTGGATGGCTCGTTCAGTCGGGGTCATGAAGGCTCCAGGCCCAACTATGGACTCTGGACACCTGGACGGAAATTCAAAAAAGTTCGACGTTAAAGTCTATTTTTCGACGTGCTATGAAAGCGTGCCAGGTGGGCCTTCAGAAAACCCAAGCAGGCCAAGGCCTCAGCCCGGGCGCCACCCGCGGGCTCCAAGGCCACCACCTCCACGAATTGGGGGACGGGTTCCTTCAGCTTCCAGACCTTTAGATCCGCGGGGAAGGGCGCCAGGGGCCTGAGATCCGGCGCGATGGCGCAGGCGCCGTAGGCCCGCAGGGCCGGGTAGAGCTGAAGGAAACTTTCCACCCGCGCGACCTCCTTCACGGCGATGCTCGCTTCGGTGAAGCGCTGGCTATTGGCGCCGCCGTAGGGATCGTCCCGTAGCCAATCCACAAAGGGCTGGGCCGCCAGATCCCCCACCTTCAATTGCAGTCGCTCGCCATGGCTTTCCGCTAGGGGCGAAAGGGGCGAGGCCAGCACCACGAAGGGCAATCGCGCCAGCACCTGGCTCTCTACGCCGCGATGGGGTGGCAGCGGGGTGAATCCCAAGGCGAGATCCAGCTGCCGGGTCTGCACTTGGCGCACCAGATCGAAGGCCCCGCCGAAGCTGGTTTCCAGCTTGATGTCCCGCCGCGCCATCTCCGCCGCCAAGCCATCCAGCAGCGCCGTCGAGAGCGTGGGATTGAGGCCCAGCCTTAGGTTCGGCTCTAGGCTCGCGAAATCCTGAAGGCGCTTCAAGTCGAGCTGATGCAGCGGCCCTTGAGTGGCCGCGTAGAGCCGCTCGCCCCGCGGCGTGAGTTTCAGCCTTTTGCCGGGCCCCCGTTCCAGGAGCTGCTCTCCGCCGGTGACCGAATCCTCCAAGGCCCTCAAGTGCTCGCTCACCACGCTGCGCGCGACGCCCAGGTGCTGAGCCGCGCCATCCAGGGTCCCCGTTTCCACCGTGGTGATGAAGGACTCCAGCCAGGTGAGGTGGCGCTGCAATTTTCGGAGGGACACGACAACCTCAAAAGGCGCGAAAAGGTTAAAGGAAGATAGCTTGGACGGATTTTCGCCTATTTCAAGGTTTCACATCCACACATCTTCGGCCCGAGAATGGATCCATGAGCCTTTCCGACGATCCCCGCTGGGGCCCCTTCACCGCGCTTCGCGCAGCGGGGCCGCGGGAGGTTCCAGGGGTCGGGGCCTGTTTCATTTGTGAGGGTCGCTATTTGGTGGAGGCGGCGCTGAAAAGTTGCGCCGAAGGGCGCCTGCGGGTCATCTCCGTCGCGGGCACTCCGACGGCAGTGAGAGAGATTGAAGCAAGTCTCACTGAAGGCACCGAGCTGCTGGTGGCGGACGCCACCGACCTTTCAGGGCTTGCTGGATTTCCGTTCCACCGTGGTCTGCTGGCCTGCGTGGCGGTGCCCCCGGAGCCGCAAGCGCGGTTGCTGCGCCGATGCCAACGCCTGCTGGTGCTGCCGGAATTGCACGACGCTGAAAACCTCGGCTTGCTGCTGCGCAGCGCCGCCGCGCTGGGCGTGGATGGCGTTCTGGCGGGGCCGGGCCCCAGCCTCTGGAACCGCCGCACCGTACGGGTCTCCATGGGGGCCGCCTGGAAGGTGCCCGTGTGGCGGCGGGAGGACCCGTCGGAATGGCTGGAACTCTGGAAGGAAGAATCGGGCATGGAGGCCGAAATCGTAGGCGCAGCTTTGGCAGAGCGCGCCGAGGATGCCCGCCATTGGCGCCCGGCGCCCCGCACGGCCTTGGTTCTCGGGCCCGAAGGCCCGGGCCTCAGCGAAGCCTGGAAGGCCCGCTGCGACAGGCTTGTGAAGATCCCCATGAAAGCGGGTATGGACAGCCTCAACGTCGCCGCTGCGGGAGCCATCCTGATGTTTCGGATGACGGGCGCGTGAAACCAGGAACCGCGAAAGGGTACAGAATCGGTGCGGTCAGGCCGCTGCGAGCCGGGGCTTAATCCGGTAACTCGTAATCGTGCCGCTGGGCGGGATCCTGGGAGAGGTACTGAACGAACTCCCAATCGTTGCCCTCGAGATCGTAGAAGTACACGCGCTTTCGGTGCGGATGGGCGTTGGGGGGTGTCGAGTCCCGGTAGCCGCCTGATAAAAGCCTCTGGCGCAGCGCCACAACGTCGTCCACCTCATAGGCGAGATGGTTCACGCCCGGCCGGCCCTGGTAGGGCGTCCAGCGTTGCTCGGGCTCCGCGTACGCTTGCCCCAAGGCAATGTAAGTTTCATCGGTGCCAATGTGGAGCCATCGCGTACCGTCTTGGCTGATGCCTTCGCCCCGCACGCGAAACTCAGGAAAGGCCGTCTGCAAGAAACAGATCATTGCCTCAATGTCACGGACACAGAAATTGGCGTGTTCAAGTCGGACGGTCATGGTGCAGCTCCATCCCAGGCTACAGCAGCGGGATGGTTGCGGGGTACCGTGATCCCGCCATCTCTAGGCGCTCAGCACACTCGCTCATAGTCTGGACAAGGCCCCTGGCTCAGCGCAGGATACGTCCAACTATTCCAGTCCAAGCCATTCACATTCTCTCCTGAGGGGCAGCCATGTTCGGATTGATGAGGGCGAAACTGTGTGCCCAACCGACGGCGCTGCGCGAGGCCCGGCGCTTGTCTTATTGCGGGACCTGCAAAACCCTCGGCGCGCGCTACGGCCATCGCAGCCGCTTCCTGCTGAATCACGACATCGTCTTTCTGGCGGAGCTGCTGGAAGCCCTGGCTCCCCTGGCTCCATATGCGGAAGCCCCGGTGGACCGGGCCTTCCGCTCTTACAACTGCCTGGCTCTGCCGACTGATGCCGAGGCTGCACCGAAACAGCTCGGCTTTGCTGCGGCCGCGACGCTTTTCCTCGCCGAAGCGATGCTGGCGGATCACCGCCAGGATGCGCCCTCGCGCCTGCGGGATGCCGGGGCGCGGGTGCTGGCATCGCCCTTCCAGAAAGCCGCCGAGGACATGAAGGACTGGGGCCTTCCGGTGGAGGAGATCCGGGCGCTGCTGGCCTCCCAGACCGGGCTGGAACGCCGCGTGGCGGCCCTGGCCGGGCAATTGCCGGTGGAGGAGGCACTGTCCCAAGTGGCGCAGCCCACCGCCACGGCCACGGGCCTTCTGTTTGAAGCGGGGGCGCGGCTGATGGAGAAGGAGGGCGCGGCTCCGGCCATGAAGGCGCTCGGCGAAACCTTTGGGACTCTCATCTACCTGCTGGATGCTTTCGAGGACGAAGCGAAAGACGCCCGGCGAGGTGAGTTCAACGCCCTCCGCGCGGCCTTCGGGGTGACCGGGGAGCTTTCCGGGCTTCAGCGCCAACTCATGGGGTACCGTGTGGCGGAGGCCGGTGAGGCTGTGGGGGCGCGGATCCGCGGGCTGCCCATGGCCGAAGATCGGAAGAAGTTGTTCGAACTCCGCCTGCGCGGGAACCTGCGCGCCCGGCTAGGCCAGTGCTGTGTGGGTGCCATCGGCTGCGACGCCTCAGCTCGCAAGTCATCACGTCCCCCACACGGCGCAGTCTCCCGGGCCTGCGACGTGGTGCGCGCCACCTTGGCCGGGTCGGGTTCCTGGGGGCAGGCACTGCTGGCGCCCCTCGTGCTGGTACTGGCTCTACCACCGGCGCTGTTATTCCCGGCCTGGGTGGGCGGCGCTATGCGGCTCGGCGAGGCCTACGGCCTACTGTTCAATCTGATGGCCGCGGGGCAGGCAGCGCGGCTCATGACGCGCCCATTCCGTTTTGCTTCCCAAGGCCCCGAGGATTTGGAGGACCTGGCGGAAGTCGCCAAAGAAGGAGCCCCCCTCGCCAAGAAGTCAGGCGGCGGGTGCGGCGGATGTGATTGCTGCGATTGCTGTGATGACTGCGATTGCGGGGACTGCTGCGGCTCCTGCGATTGTTGAAGGTAGGCGCAGATTCTTAAGCGACCGCGCCAACCCAGCCGTCGCCCACGAATTCATGGGAATAGCAACCGACTGAATCTACTCGATGGCGGTGGACTTCCTGACAATCGTCGAGCCGTTTTGGACATTGTGAACGCGCAGGATGACGCCCAGGAAGCCCGGTTGGGCCGAGGTGGCGAACTGGACAAATACGCGTCCCCGGCCCTTGTAGGGACTGGGGCTCATCACGCCCTCGAAATCCGAATTGGTCTGAGCGCCATTCACCGCGAAGGGGTTGTTGTTCATCGTGGTAACGGTATTGTTCCAGGGGTCCTTTTCCGTGAGTGTGTTCTGCAGGTAGGTGCGCATGGCGTTGGTGATGCTGGTGGGACCGCCGCCGTTCTCCTTGGCAAGGTCGTACTGACCCACTAGGTCACTCAGGTGACTCACCGTATTAGTGATCGACGCCTTGTCCCGGGCACGAGACCGCTGGGATAAAAGCGCGGGAATGGCGATAGCGCTGATGATGCCGATGATCGCCAGCACCAGCAATAGCTCGATGAGGGTGAATCCGGACTGGCGCATGGGCCTCCCGATGGCGGACTGGCAACCCAGAGCGACTTTCGGGCCAATCTAGTCGTCAGACTCGCTTGCCTAAAGGCGAGCCATTCGGTGTGCCGAAGCGCCTAAGGATGAATCTCGGGTTATTTTTCGCGGGAGTAGGTGACTTTTTCGGTATCGGGCTGCCCCTTCTCCACATAGGTTTCGCTGCGGGAGAAGGTGTCAGCTCCGAGCATTTGAATATCGAATTGATGCTGGTGAGCCACCTGGGCATCTGGCAGATTGGTGGCGGAGACGAACTCAAAAATGAATGCGTTGGTGGATGCCGAAGGCTTGAGTTGCAGCCGGGGCTGGTTGCCAATGGGGCAGTAGTGGGTCGCCAACAGGTTTTTATGGTCCATGTGGTACAGCGTCAGGGATTCGCGGCTAGGCCCTAAAGTCCAGGTCTCCACGAGCACCGTTTTGTTGGCGGTGAGTCGATAGGAAACCTTCAAGGATCGTCCTGCCGCGGTCTTGCCCTCCCAGCTCCCCACAAGGGTCTTCAGGCGCTCAAAGACTTCGCTGGGGGCAAGGTCCTTGGCGAGGGCCGCGTTGGAAAACAAGAAACCAAGCACGAGAAATAAGATTCTCATTGAGCAATCCTCCTGGGAACAGATCCAGCGATTTGAACGAAGGCTTAGGCGCCGCTGCCCTTGCTTTCAGTGAGGAGCGCCAGCGCCAGGCAGGTTGAAATTGCGATGGCCATGACCAGGGGAATGATGAAGAAGTATTTCCAGGCGAGGGCGGCATTGATTAGAAACGCAGCGAGGAATGAGACAATGATTGAACGCACTTGAATGCCGCGCTTCGCCAGGCCGGCAAGCTGCCAAAGAATCACTGCCTGAGCCAGCATGAAGACACTGATGATTAGGCCGAAGCCGAAGTAGAAATCCCAGTAGGTTCTCTGCAGGCCTATGACATCGAAGTGGTGGGACTTCATGGCTTCAATGACGGCCATTTCCGTCGGGCCTTGAGCGGGTGTCCACGGCACGCCTGAGGTATGACCCAAGCAATAGAGCAACGTGAGGACCGAAGCCACCCGGAGGAATAGGGTTGGTTTCATGAACTGCCTCCTCGGAAAATTTGGCACCTGACGATGAAAGTTAACCGATCCAATCGTGAACCAGACGATAAGAGGAGAATGGAAATAGGAATGCCAGGGTTGAACGATGGGTTAGGCGCCGATAGAGAGCGTCATTTCATCGTCAATCCAAATCAGGAAAGCGCCGCCTGTTTCTGATTTTTGGTAGGTGATGCGATTGACCGCTTTGACATTGAAGGCCTTCGCGTACAAGGGGCGCGTGACTCGGCCATTCGAGTAGATGTAAACCACATCACCACTTATGAAGCAAATTTTGGTATTGATATCGTCTGTCGCGTATAGCCGAATCACATCCTTGGGTTTTTTCAGCGGGTACGAAGCGTCAGAGGTGTTGCGAAAAGCCTTGAATAGACTTGGAACATCGGAGACGACCTGCTGAGGGAGCAGCACCAACGTGAAGGCTAAAAGCAAAGGCGCCATGGAAGCTCCTAACGATAAAGGTTAACGGACGCAGCAGCGAGCGGGATGACGAGTGGAGATGTGATAGATGAATGCACGATGGAGCCCGCAGCAACCCATGGTTGGGTCAGAGTTGAATGGGATGTTAGGCGTCAACACACGTGACAATCACTTTCTTTGGCGTTGAGCCGTTATCTTCTTGATCTCGGCCAATTTGGTGCAGCCATCTTCAACTAGTCGTATGAACTCTTTTGCATCTGAGAAGTAATTGGTGAAAGCGAGTCGAACTTCATCGCCCGAATCAGCCCTGACTAAAACAATGTCTCGATCCGGGAATTCCTTCTCAAGTTCAAACAATGTTCTAAGCGCATCAGTGGCATCTCGAAACGTTCGGATTTCAAGATCAGTGGTTGAAGAAAACATAAGGATCGTATTTCTATTTTCCGTGACTGCTTTGCTGGCAGCGTTCAACCCACGCAATGTCTGGAGCAATGACAGCTCTTTGTCCAATGCAAGGAAGGCATCTACGAGCAATTTGTTGCCCATCTCTGGGAATGGGCCCGTTGTACCTTCAGAGACCCGAGTCAGAATTTCACTCGAAAAAGCCATTGCCTGTTCATAGCGTGTGTCGCCTCGTTGGAATTTAGGCTGACTTTCCGTAATAAACCCAATTACTTCCACAGCGGTAGCCCATGCATGCTGAACAAGAGTTCGATATTGAATTTCCACGTACAGGCCGGTGAGCCTGCGCCCTCCCTTTGATTTGACGTCGTATTCATATACGTCATGAATTCCCCGATACCCCGTAGGTTTTGGCTTCTTGATGTAATCGTCTTGATCAATTCCATTTCTTAGATGGTGATTAAATCTAGCTCGATGGAATTGGCGCCGAAATTCATGAAGCTCTTTGAGATTTCGAAAAATCAAACGACATCCTGCAACATCATCCATCCGAGATAAATTCATTTTAGGAAAACGATGAAGCTTGTCATAGATCGTGCGCCTGCGCTTATGTCGTTGCGCGACGATGATGTTCTTTCCTCGAGTTCTGGAGCGAAGACTAGATTGAAAAGTATTCAGGACAGCTCTATGTGCAGCCCGCCATTCGTCGATAACGTGTAGGTCATCTGGTGTCTCATCTCCATTTCGTACTCTTTCGCCAGCACGATTTACTCTTGATTTCGAGCCACCTGGGAATCCAGATTCCTCTTCCTCTGGCATTTCGAACTCCTAGGTTGTGACGCCTAAAGATCAAAGTTAACCGGCCCAACCGTGAACCGGGTGTTTAGAACTTGACGGAAGAAACGCACGGTTGGGTCCGAGTTGAACGGGAGGTTAGGCAGGGGTAGAAGGGTGATCTGCAGGCTTTTCAGCAAATCGCCCACGAAGTTTGAAGGTGGTTTCAACTGCGCGAGCAGCCACCACAAGAACGATCAAGGAGAGGATCACATTCCCACCGCCGCCTAGGTTCGCGCCCATTTTGTTCGCGATGGTAACTCCTGCCCCTAAGCAGGCGAGGAGTAGCAGTAGTACAGCGGCTGTACGACTTCGAAATTTAAATAGAAAGAATCCGCCAACTACATATAGAGCTGCGTCAATCAAAAGAGATGAGCCGAGAAGGAATGACGCTGCACCCTGAATCGCCGCAAGGATAAAGAAGCCTATCGAGGCATCTCTTACTAATTTCAATGCTTCATCTCTATTTTCGATTTTGTCGAAAAGACCATTTTTCTTTTTTTCAGCCAATTGGGCCTCCAGGGGAAGACGCCTAACCTTGAATTCTGCGACCTGACTCAGGAGTGGAATAGGCCGACCAGGGTGATGGTTAAAATCCAAAAACGAAGAACTACACGGAATGCTGGTCTCGAAACTAATTTGGAAAACCTAAAAATCGAATGATGTTTGCTCAGCCCCACACTTTCTTCCCTCCCATCCAAGTTCCCAAAATCCTCCCGGGCAGCTCCCAGCCTTTGAAGGGCGTGTTGTAGCTGCGGCTCTGGATGAAGGCGCGATCTACTTTGATGGTGCCTTCCAGATCTATGAGCGTGAAGTCGGCGGGGGCGCCGACCTTCAGGCTGCCGAGGCCTTTTTCGTCGAGGTGGAAAACCTTGGCGGGCTCCCAGGTGAGCAGGGAGATGGCCTTCTCCAACGTGATGATGTTCTTGTTCACTAGCAGATGCAGCGTGAGGGGGAATGCGGTTTCCAGGCCGATGACGCCGAAGGCGGCGATGGGCAGTTCCACCTCTTTGTCGTCCCATCCGTGGGGCGCGTGGTCCGTGGCGATGGCGTCGATGGTGCCGTCCGCCAGGGCCTCCAGCACCGCGTTCAGGTCTGCGTCCGTGCGCAGGGGCGGATTCATTTTGTAGTCCGAATCGAACTTCATCAGCTCCTTGTCCGTCAGCGCGAAATGGTGGGGCGTCACTTCGCAGGTGACGTTCAGACCCCGCGCCTTGGCCTCGCGGATCATACGCAGACTACCCGCGGTGCTGATGTGCGCCAGATGCAAATGGCCGCCCGTGTGCTCCGCCAGCACGAGGTCCCGGGCCACCATGGCTTCTTCGGCGGCGCTGGGGATGCCAAGGCAGCCCAAGGAGGCGCTCACCGCGCCTTCGTGCATGTAGCCCTTGCCCGCCAGGTGCTTGTCCTCCTCGTGAGCCACGATGGGGACCTTGAGCCAGGCCGTGTATTCCAAAGCCCGGCGCATCACTTCGGCGTTCATCACCGGCAGGCCGTCGTCGCTGAAAGCCACGCAGCCGCTGGCTTTCAGCGTGCCGAAATCGCAGAGTTCCTCACCCTTCATTTCCTTGGTGACCGCGCCCAGGGGGAAGTAGCGGCAGAGTCCCGCCGCGTTGGCCTTGGCCAGCATCAGCTCCGTGATGGCCACGCTGTCGTTGGCGGGCCGCGTGTTGGCCATGGCGCAAACGGTGGTAAAGCCCCCGGCGATGGCAGCGCGGGAGCCCGTCTCGATGGATTCTTTCCGCGTTTGTCCCGGCTCGCGGAAATGCACGTGGAGGTCAATGAATCCGGGCGTCAGCAGTTTCCCGCCCGCATCCAGAATTTCCGCCGAAGCAGCGAGCGCATCCTTGTCCGCGCCTTCGCCGATGGCTTTCACCACGCCTTCATCCACCAGCAGCGACCCCAGGACATCCAACTTTTGCGCGGGGTCGAGAATCCGGGCGTTCTTCACGAGCAGGGCCATCGTCAGTCTCCGGTTTCCTCATGGTAGCTGAGGGGCATGGAGAAAAGATTGGTCCGAAATAGTAAAAAATCTCGCGCGCCAACGAATTGCGGGGGCGCGGAGATCACAGAAAAAAGCAGGAGGACACGGAAGGGGCCGTCCGGCGGCATACAGAGTCGCCCGCGACGCGTGCGCAGGCGCGTCGCGCCCACATCCAAATGACCCCTGCTGGACGTGGGGATGAACCAGCGTTTACGAGGTCTTCCATGGGATTTCTGTGCCTTCTGTGTTCCGCTTTTTTGGGACTTGATAGAGCTCAATCCTTTGGAGAACCAGTCTCCACGCGGATCTCCACGGGCACTTCCAGCATCCGGAAGAGTAGCTTGCCCTTTTCTTCCAGGGCTTCCAACTCGGCCTTCAATTCCCCGGCGGCTTCCAATACCAGCTGCAATTGCTCGCCGCCGTTTTCGGCGCGGATGCCGCGCACGGCTTGGCGGCGGCGCCGGTCCAGGGCGTCGGCGGCGCGGAGCAGGGCGCTGAGCTTTTCCACCACGTTGCGGTGCCAGGGTTCGAGCTGGTGAAAGGCCTCATGCTTCAAAGCGTCCGGCGCCTTGCCGCGGTGGTGGCGCACCACCTGGGACAGAATCTCGATCTCCTCGGGCCAGAAGCCCTGCAGGCCCGCGTTCCGGATGAGGTAGGCGCCATGCTTGTGATGCCCTTTTTCAGAGATGGAAAAGCCCACGTCATGAAGCCGCGCCGCGTAGGCCAGCCACTCGCGCTCAGGATCCCCCAGGTCGAAATGAGGGCTCAGGGCCACAAAGAGCTGGTCCGCCAATCGCTGCACATGAAGGCTGTGGCCGGGGTCCGGATCCAGCCGCGCCGCCAGTTGCTCCACCGAGGCCCGGCGCCGTTCCGAGAGCGGCGGAATGGCCACACCACCGTGTTTGAGGGCTTCCCAGATCATGCCCTCGCGCAGGCCCACGGGCAGCACACGGACTTCATTGGCCCCCACCCACTCCAAAAGGCCCGAGGCCCAAGAGGCGCCCACATGCAACACCTCCGCGCGTTTGGGGTCCACGCCGAGCTTGTCCACCCGGCCCTTGGCGTTGGTGCGCCAAAGCTTCTGGCGAAAGAGGCGCAGTTGAGCCGCGGTGAAAATGTAAGCGCCGCTGGAACCCCGCCCCAGATCTTCAAGCGTGCCCGAAGTGCCCAGCACAAGCCGCGCTTTGGGAAGGTTCTTGGGAAGCCCCTTCCGGGCCTTTTTCAGGGCCTTGCGGATGATCGCGTTGACGCTTTTTAAATCCTTGGCGGTGGGCAGATCCGCGGTGGCGGCCGCGTCCGCCAGGCGCTGCAGGCCCCAGGGAATGGAGATGCTCGCTTGGATGTCGCCCAGGCAGACCCACGTGAGTTCGGTGCTGCCGCCGCCGATGTCCACCAGCACCACGGGCTCATCGGGAAAGGGGATGGCGTGGCTCACGGCCTGGTGGATAAGCCGGGCTTCCTCCTCACCGGAAATGAGGCGGATGAGGATGCCAAGTTTCGCGGCTCCTTGGATGAAATCCCCCGCGTTGGAGGCGTTACGGAGGGCCGCCGTTCCACAGGCCATGACCGTCTCGCATTCAAAGGACTCGATGATGCCCCTCATCTTGGCCAGGGCTTCCAGGCCCGCATTGAAGGCCTCTCCGCCGATGCGTCCGCTCTTGGCTTCGCCCCGGGCCAGCCGCACCATGGCCTTCTCCCGGGCCAGCACGCGATGCCCGCCGGTGCCATCGGTTTCCACCACGACCAGGTGGATGGAGTTGGAGCCCACGTCGATGGCGGCGATTCGCATGGCTCACTGTAACGCCTAGAAATTTGGCGGAGGGGCTTTCCAAGCTTGGCTGAGCCAACCGCGGCGGGCCTTGCTAGAATCGAAGATTCTTGTAAATGGAGCCCCGATGGCTACGGCCCGCGTGAAAGAGATCCTGTCCTGGTATGCGTCGGAAAACCCCGGCGTGAAGGCGAACCTCGCCCGGATGATGAACACGGGCCGTCTCGCGGGCACCGGGAAATTCGTCATCCTGCCCGTGGACCAGGGTTTTGAGCATGGGCCCGCCCGCTCCTTCGCGGCCAATCCCGGCGGTTACGATCCGCGCTACCACATCGAGCTGGCCATCGAGAGCGGATGCAACGCCTACGCGGCTCCGCTGGGGTTTATCGAGAGCGTGGCCACGGACTATGCGGGCGACATTCCCCTTATCCTCAAACTCAACAACAGCGACTCCTTGAGCAAGGGCCACGAGCCCATGAGCGCCATCACGGGGAGCGTGGAGGACGCTCTGCGCCTCGGCTGCTGCGCCATCGGCTACACCATCTATCCGGGCTCCGGCGATCGCAACATCCAGTACGAAAACCTGCGTGAATTGATTCTCGAAGCCAAAGCCGTGGGCCTGCCAATGGTGCTGTGGGCCTATCCCCGGGGCGCGGGCCTGAGCAAGGACGGCGAGACGGCGGTGGATGTGGTGGCCTACGCGGCGCAGATCAGCGCCCAGCTCGGCGCGCACATCATCAAGGTGAAGCCCCCGAAAAAGCATCTCGAAGTGAAGGAGGCCGCGGCGGCCTTTGAAAAGGCAGGCATCTCCATCGACACTCTGAAAGACCGCATCGCCGAAGTGGTACGTAGCGCTTTCAACGGGCGGCGCATCGTGATCTTCAGCGGCGGCGAGGCCAAGGGCGCCGAGGACCTGCTGAAGGAAGTGGCGGAGATCGCCGCGGGGGGCGCCTTCGGGAGCATCATGGGCCGCAATGCCTTCCAGCGTCCGAAACAGGAATCCATCGAGCTGCTGCACGCGGTGATGGACATCTTCGCCAAAGCTTGATTTGGCGTTGAACAGCTAGGAAAAGGGCGCGGCGAAATTCCGCGCCCTTTTCTTTTCGAGAGCAGTGGCTAGGATGACTTGCACAACCTAACCCAGATCCTTTGGAGTGCCGATGTACGCTGTTTCCGTATCCATGGAAGTGAATCCCGCCGGCGTCAGTCCTGCGCTCACCTGGGACAAGCTTTGGCGCGGTCTCGAGGTGAAGGCTGAGGATCCCGTGCCTTTCGTGCCGGGCATGGAGTCTTGCCAGGTGGTGCATCGCATGGACGATGGATTCGTGCGGGAAGTGGTGGTGCGCGGCAAGACCTTTCGCGAAGCCCTGACTTTCACCCCGCCGGTGCAGATTCGCTTCGACCGGGCGGAGGGCGAGGATAGCGGCTGGATTATGAACACCCTCAGCAATGGGCCCACGGGGATCCTGCTCACCTACACCATGGCCCTGAACTTCCTTGGCGTTTGGCCCGCCACCGAAGAGGAGAAAAAGATGGGCGACGAAGTACAGGCCAACTACGCCGAAGCCCTGCGGCAGACCTTGGACCTGCTGAGGGCCCGGGTGGCAGAGGGCACGCTTTAGAGCTTGTCGTCGTCCAGAACCTTTTGCGTTTGGGCTTCGCGGTAGGCGAGCAGGCACGTGCGCAGGGACTCATCGCCGAGAGCCAGGATGGCGGCGGCCAGCAGCGCCGCGTTGGTGGCGCCAGCCTTACCGATGGCCAGGGTTCCCACGGGAATTCCGGCGGGCATCTGCACCATGGACAACAGAGAATCCAAGCCATTGAGGGCCTGGCTTTGAACGGGGACCCCCAGGACCGGCAAGTGGGTTTTCGAGGCCGCCATGCCGGGCAAGTGAGCGGCGCCACCGGCTCCGGCGATGATGACGCGGATGCCCCGCGCGTCGGCTTCTTCGCAATACCTGAAAAGTTTGTCCGGCGTGCGGTGGGCGCTCACCACCTGCGCTTCGAAGGGGATCTGCAAGGCCTTCAGGCAGTCCGCCGCAGACTGCATCGTCTCCCAATCGGATCGGCTTCCCATAATGAGGCCCACGAGCGGTTTGGTATCCATAGCTCCAGGATGCCGGAAGGTGGGGGAAATTTTTTGATTTTTGATTATTGATTTGGGGAGCGCGTCGAAAGCATCCCTCATTCCCGGTTGATTTTCTCGCCTAACATGGCCGCAATGGAACCATGGCTGCGGTTCACACGGAATTAATCGGGCGCTATCGCGTGGTCGGGACGCTG
>JANXXC010000153.1 GCA_025350765.1 Holophagaceae bacterium
GCGGTGACGCTGCCGCCGGGGCTGTTGATGTAGATCTGGATGTCCTTGTCGGGGTCTTCGCTTTCGAGGAAAAGCATCTGCGCCACGATGGCGTTGGCCACGTTGTCGTCGATGGTCGTGCCAAGAAAGATGATGTTGTCCTTCAGGAGCCGCGAGTAGATGTCGTAGCTGCGTTCGCCGCGCGGAGTTTGCTCGATGACGATGGGCGGGTAGTAGTTGCTGGGCATGAAGACTCCTGAATCCGAATGAGGACAGAATACCGCAGAGCGCTCCGTAGCCAGTCCCTGTTCAGGGTGGTGCATACTCCAAGGTGCCCCATGGCCTTCGCGAGCATTAAATGAAATCCAGGATCTCCATAATCCTCTTCTCCGCTCTGCTGAGCGTCGCCTGCAAACACACCCGACCGATCCCCATCACCGGCACGGGCAACAGCCTGTGGATCCTCCGGGAGGAATTCGGGGAGCAGACCCGGACGAGCCTGCAATACACCGACTCGGGTGGTTACACCTGGCGCAAGGATGAGCAGGTCAAGTTCTCCCTGGAATACTTTCTGAACAATGGCAAGGTGATCCGGGTGCCCTGCAAGGCCACTAGCGAACAATCAGCCATGCCGGGCGGCGGGGTGCCCGGGCTCACCGCAACCCACACCATCTTCGAGGCGGTGGTGCCCACCCGGGAGCGCGGCGCGGGCTATCGGATTCTCCAGGACGAGGTGATCGTCCGAGTGGAGCAGTTCGAAAAATAACGACACCAACAAAAAAGGGCGCCGCGGCGCCCTTTTTTGTTGGATGAATAGGTCTGGCTACTCGGCCTTCTTTTTGGCCTTTTTCGGCTTCTCGCCGGCAGCCTCCTCAGGTGCTGATACGGCGGCCTCGACCTTCTTGGCGGCCTTCTTTTTGGGTTTTTCTTCCGCGTGATCGTGGTCGCAGTCGGGGCCGTGTACGTGGGCTTCGAGCGCTTCGTGGGCCTCTTCGCCATGCTTCACCGCGTCAGGGGCGCCGCCCTCTTGCTCAGTCTCGCCGCTATCGAGACCCCCCGCATCGAAGCGGGCCGAGGCGATGCCGGCCTCACGCTTGCGCTCCAACTCCACCAGTTCCTCGAAGGCTTGCTTATCCAGCAGGGTTTCGGTGACGGTGGCCGTGGCGATGAGGGCATCGAAAATTTTGTCCGTGCGGATGCGGCCCTTGATCTCCGTGGTGGCGCCGCGGCCCTCCAGATCGGACTTGAAGGCGGCAAAGGGCTGCTGGACCTTGTTTTCGTCCATGTAGGTCCGGATGTCGGCGTCGATCTCTTCCTCGGACACCTGGATGTCCTCGGCATTGCCGATGGCCTGCAACAAATAGCCGCTCCGGACCGCGCGCTCAGCGTCGCGGTGGCGGGTCTGCCGATAGGCGTTCCAGTTCACTCGGCGGGGATCGATGCCCTGCCGCGAGATCATGTTGGCGAATTCCTGGCTGTAGTCGTCCAACTGCAAGGAGACCATCGACACAGGCACTTCGAAGGGCGCTGCGTCCAGCAGCGTTTCCAACACGGTGCTCTGCAATCGGGCGTGGGCATCCCGCTCGGCGGCCTCTTCCAGCTCCTTGAGCACCGAAGCGCGAAGGGCCTTGAGGTCCGCGTAGTCGCCCATGTCCTTGGCGAAATCGTCGTTCAACTCAGGAACGGTGTGCTTGCGCAGATCCTTGAGGGTCGCTTCGTAATGTACCTTTTTCCCCGCCATGGATTTGTTGGGGTCTTCCACCGGAACGGTGACATCGAAGGAACGGGTCTCGTCGACCTTGAGGCCCAGGACTTCCGCATCGAAGGGACGCTTGGGGTCGAGCTGGATGACTTGATCGCGGTAGGTCTGTGGCTTCAGGCCCGTGGGTTTGGCCTTGATATCAAAGGTGGCGTAGAGGCCTTCGGCGCTGACGCCGTCTTCAGGCAACAGCTTGGCAGCCTGTTGGCGCAGGCCCTCCAAATGCTCTGCCACGGCTTCTTCATCAATGGCGCGCTTCTTCTTCTCCAACTTGAAGCCTTTGTACTCCGGCAACTTGACTTCCGGGGCCACGTCGTAGAGGGCCTTGATAGACCCATCCTGCCCATCGGCGAGATCCGCATTCTCGAGGGCCGGCTGGGAGATGGGCTGGGTGCCCGCAGCCGCGGCCGCGTCCCAGAAAAGGCGCTGCACCAGCAAGTCCGCCACTTCCTGGCGGATCTCGCGAGAGTAGCGGGAGAGGAGGACGTTCTTGGGCACTTTGCCCGGGCGGAACCCGGCGATCTTCACTTTGGGACCGATGCGGGCCAGGGCTTCACCAAAGGTCGAAGTCACGTCCGCCGCGGGGACATGGATCTCCAGGGATTTCCGGGTGTTGGTGTGGTGGGTGAGCGTGACCTGCATGGGTACTCCTGATTCCTGTTTCGGGACATCGTTGGGTGGAACGGGGATTGGTGCGAATGGCGGGACTCGAACCCGCACGGTGTGAACCGCTGGAACCTAAATCCAGTGCGTCTACCAGTTCCGCCACATTCGCGTGATTTTTTTAAAGAAGACTCATGGTGCGCCCGGAGAGATTCGAACTCCCGACCCTCAGGTTCGAAGCCTGATGCTCTATCCAGCTGAGCTACGAGCGCCGCAGGAAACTACGATTTTGCCAGGAAAGTCCGGTTCTTTCGAGCCTTCGTTTTGGGCTGGACCGAACCGTGCTGCAAATTGAAGCTTCATTTCTGCCTAGGTTTCGCGAGGCACCACGCATCCTCTTCAGCGAAGCGCTGAAGGGACCGCATCTCGGGCTCGGTGAGCCCCATGGCCCGGGCCTTTCGCCACTCGCCGGCCAGATCGCAAGGGATGAGGCCCGGATCGTCCGTGCCCAGGGCGCAGCGCACGCCGGCCCTCAGCATGGTGGGCAGCGGGTGGGCTCCCAGATCAGTGACCAGGGTCGCGTTGGAGCTGGGGCAGACATCCACCGGAATCTGGCGTTCGGCGAGGAGGTCGAGAATTCCGGGATCGCCGGCGGCTCTCACGCCGTGGACGATGCGCGCAACACCGCCCTCCAAAATGGCCTCGCGCACATTTTCGCCGGGACCGTTCTCACCCGCATGGGCCGCGATCCGGAGGCCCAGGGAGCGCGCGCGGTCGAAGACCGGGGCCCACTCCCGGAAGGGCACCCGCTCCAGTCCTCCGGTGGAGAAGCCGACCACGAAACCCGGAAGCTGGTCTTGCACCAGATCCAATACTTCGTGGCCGTGGTTCGGACCGAGGTTGTTCACCGCATCCAGCACCACGGCCACGGAAATGCCCTGTTGGCGGGCCTCGGCGATGCCATCCTCCAAGCCCCGCCAAAGATCTTCCAAACTGAGCAATTGCTGGAACCGCACCAGGAAATGCGGAGATACCCAAAGGTCCACCCCGCGGGGCCCTTCGCTTTCGGAGGGCAGACGCCCCACGATCGCGGCCAGAGCTGATCTCACCGCCTCGCGATCCTTCAGGAACCCGGAGCTGAACAGGAAAGCTTCGATGAAACCTTCAAAGGCCTGGGCCTCGCCGCGCCAGAGGCCTTCTAGTGAATCCGGTACTGAAAGCCCCGCCGAATCCGCCTGGGCCCGGACCCATACCGGATCCAGCCCGCCCTCCAGGTGAACGTGGCGATCAATGGCCGGAGCGAAGCTCACTCGTCGTAATCGTCCATCCGCAGATCGCCGGGATCCACGCCTTCCGCCCGGGCGCCGGTGATGCCAAGGCTTTCATCGAAGCCTTCCTCGGCCACCACCTCAGGTTCGGGCTCGGCGCCGAGGTCATCTTCGATGAGATGGACCGCCTTTTCCTTCTTCACGACCTTCGGCTTGCTGGGCGCATCTTTTTGATTGGCCCCGCATTTCGGGCAAAGGGCTTCCGGTTTGCCGAAGTCGTAGAACTTCGTCGCGCACGAAAAGCAGTTGAATTTTTTTCCCAGATTTGACATGCGTAGCCCTCAGTACCAAGGTCCAGGGTGTACCAGATCCTTCGGCCAATGTCATCACCCGAACTTTTTCGGGGCACCGAAACAGGGCCTTATTAAACCCAGGGGGAGGTCCCCAACTTGGCGGGAATCCCTTCACACAATTGGGAATGGACGGTCTGGATGAAGATCCGATGCTGTTTTTCCACGGGCTCGCCAAATCGGTCGATGAAAGTGGCCCTGGATCGCTCCAACTCGTCCCGAAGAAGGGCATAGAGGTTTCCCTGCTGGCGACCTTGGGCCACCTTTTGGGGGAAATAAAGCTCAATATCGCCCACGAGCACCCGCGCCAGGCGTTCGGCGGTGGTGCGAATCTTGGGATCCAGAGCGTCCGCCTCCGGCATCTGCTGGGTGGGCATGGAGGAGGGAGGGACAGGGGCCGCCAGAGGAGGTGCCGCCGGGGCCCGCAGTTCGGCGGGCACGTCCACCTTCATGGTCGGGGCCAGATGCGCCGCCTGTGGCGCGGACATAGGCGGCAATGGCGTGGGTGGAGGTAGCGGAGGTGGGGGTGGCTGGAGGGCTGGCGCGGGAAGACTGGGGGCGCTGATGGGGATGGGTCCAGTGGATTTCAGGGGGCCGGTGCCGGGCTTGTCCTCGTCCTTTGGGCCCGCCAGGAAGGCCAGGACTGCTTCGGCGCACCGCACCAGGGACCGGATGTGATGGGGGTTGTCCAAGGTGCGGCGCAGACCGCTGTCCGTGAGCACCAAGGCCACGGCCTTCCGCTTGAGGCGAATGGGAAGGATTCGGAGATCACCTGAAGTGAGGCCCGAGAGGGGCCGCACCAAGGCCAGATAGCCCTCACCCACCTGCTGGATCACCGAGAGCTGGCCGGAAATCAGCGCCTCCAGTTCGGGCGGAGGGACCACGGAGAGACCGGGCTTGGCGGTGTCCCCATCGAAACCCCGGGACGCGTAGAGGGTTGCCAGACCTTGCTTGAGAATGAACAGGGCGCTGCGATCCGCGAAAGGACGGAGGCCATCCAGCAGTTTGTGGAGGACTTCCGCCTGGCTCGGTGCGTTGTCCAGGAGATCCAGGGCGGTGCCCACTTCGCGATCCATACCCGGCCCTTGGGAGGACGGGGGGGCGGAAGCCGGCGGGGGCGGGGCGGGCATGGCCGCCAGTAGCTGCTGGGCCACGGCATCATCGGGCTGGAGGCGGCCCAGGCCCTCCTCCCACGTCATCATCACCTGCTCCAAGAGGGCCTGATGGCGCTCGTGGAGCCAGGTTCGGATGATCTGCTTCAGCGCATCGGAGGGCTGGGGCATGTCGGACTCGCCAAGAGGGTGGGCTATCACGATAGCGGAATTGGAGACGAAGGGTGGGCAGATGCTTGGTAGGATGATCCATCTGTCTTTGGAGCCTTTGAATGGCCGATCTTTCCATCCTGGTGCGTGACGCGGGCGGCGCCTCGGTGGTCGAGCCGAGCGGATTCATCAACGCCCACACGGTCCGCCAATTCGAAGGCGCCCTGGAACGACTCGTTCAGGAGGGGCGCTACACCATCCTGTTGAACTGCCGGGACCTGAACTACATCAGCTCCGCGGGCCTGGGCGCCATCATGGGGCTCATCGAGACGGTGCGAGAGAACCAGGGCGACATCCTGCTCTGCAACCTGCAGGATAATGTTTTTGCCATTTTCGATACCCTGGGTTTCACCCAGCTCTATCGCGTGTTTCCCTGCGAGGAAGACGCCCTCGCCTCCTTGGCGGAGCAGGCCTGATGGCTGCCCTCCTCGCCAAACGCCAAGAGAAGTCGGACTTCCGGCTCACGATCCCCAGTCAAACGCGCTACCTAAATCTGGTGACGGGCCTCGCCAAGCGCGCCGCTCTGGTGGCTGGCATGGATGACGCTACCGCGGCCAAGGTCTCCATCGCCGTGGATGAAGCGGTCACGAACATCATCCTTCACGCCTACGGCGGCGAAGAGGACCACACGGTGGAGCTGGATCTGCGCTTCACGGGCAAAGCCCTCGAAATCCACATGTGGCACACGGGTCTGGGCATCCGCGGCGACCAGATCGTGCTGCCGGATCCCAAGGAATACGTCAAACACCCGCGCAAAGGGGGCCTGGGGCTGTTGCTCATGAGCCGCTTCATGGACGAGGTGCGCTTCGGCGAGGAATCGGGCCGCAGCGAGTGCTGCATGATCAAGACCATCGCCTAGGAGCCACCATGGCTCCCGCCTCAGCCGCAAATCCCGTCAATCCCTTTGACCGCCTCCGCGAGCTTTCGCTGCGCATTCCCGAAGGCGCCAGCGAGCTGCTGCCCCTGGTGGACTTTCTCGAAGCCTTTCCCGAGCAGGTCACCGAAGAAGCGCTGGTGCACCTGGTGGGCGTAACGGCCCTAGGTATCGCCAAGGCTGGCCAAGGCGGGCTCTGGGATGGCCATGCCTGGCTCTTCCTAAGGGGTTCGGCGCCCGCCTTCCCCACCAACCCCGGCAAGGGTTGGATCAGCCTGCCCTGGACCCACGGGGACGAGGTCTATGGCCACTTGGTGCTCAGGACGCCGGAGTCTCCCGCGGCGCTCACGCTGTTGCTCTCCATCTCAGCGCCGCTGCTGGCGTGGCGACGGGCCGAGGCCCTGCGCAGCGATCAGAACCGGGCCCTAGCCCTACAGCTGGCGCGGCTCAACACCGTCTTTGATCTGACCCGCTCTCTGGGTGAAGTGAACACCAAGCCGGACCTCATTCGCCTCATGGCCTCCACGATCATGGGCGAATTCCGCATCCCTCGAATGCTCGTGGTTGATCCCGATGGAACGGTGCTGCTGAACAAGGGCATCGGCGCGCTCCCATCGGCGCTCACGGGCACGGCTCTGCAAACGATTTTGTCGGAGAAGGCGCTGGTCCATGCCATCGAGATCCTGGATCAAAGCCACAGCCATGGCTTCGCCTACGCCGCGGAACCCACTGTCGGCAACCTCAGCGAGGAGGATGAAGTCTTCCTCCAAACCCTGCTGAATCTCACCTCCAGCCAGCTCACGAGCTTGGATCTCCGCGAATCCCAGATCCAGTCCCTGAAGATGGAAAAGGACTTGGAGCTGGCCCGAAACATCCAGCGGCAGATCCTGCCCCAGACCTTGCCGGAACCCGCGGGCTGGCAGTGCGCTGGCGCGAATCTGCCCTTCCAGGCCGTGGGTGGAGATCTCTACGACGTGTGGATGGCCAAGGATCCCGTGGGCTCGGTGGAGGCCGAAGAGGAACGGCTGCACCTCGCCGTGGGAGATATCTCCGGCAAGGGCCTGCCGGCCTCCTTGATGATGACCCAGCTCTCCACCTACCTGCGCGCCCGCGCCGACCGCCGCGTCAAGGACTGGGGCCGCCTGGCCACGCGTCTCAATGTGCGCATGAATCAGGTGCGGGATCGCAACCGCTACGCGACGCTTTTCGCCGGCAGTCTCAATCCTGAAACCGGGGATCTGCGCTATGTGAACGGCGGCCACAATCCCCCGCTGCTGGTCCCCGCCGATGGGAGCTCGGCCATCCGCTTGAGCCCGACGGGCCCCATGGTGGGCCTGCTGCCCGGCGCGACCTTCGGCGAAGGCCGCGCGCTCATGCAACCTGGAGATGTGCTGGTGATTTTCACCGATGGCTTGGTGGAGGCGGAGAACCCCGAGACCGGCCAAGATCTTGGCGAAGACCCCATCATCGAGGTGGTCCGCAATCATCAGGCCGCCAGCGCCGATGACATCTTCGAGCAGATCCTCGTGGCCACCTTCAAGCACCTGGGAGATGGGCCCTTCAAGGACGACGTGACGCTGGTGGTGGTGAAGCGGGAGGCCTGAACCCTGCAGTGCATTACACTATCGTCCCTATGCGCGACCGGCTCATCCTCATCACCAACGACGACGGCCTTTGGGCGCCTGGATTGGAAGTCCTGGCGCGGGTGGCTTCGCGCTTTGGGCGGGTGGTGGCCGTAGCTCCGGACCGCAACCGCTCCGCGGTTTCGAGCGCGCTTTCCCTTCACGGGATCCTGCGGCTCCACCCCCTAGGCGAAGACCGCTTCGCCTGCGACGGAACGCCCGTGGACTGTGTGTTGCTAGGGGTCCGCTCGGTGCTGGAGCGTAAACCTGATTGGGTGCTTTCGGGCATCAACCACGGTTTCAATCTCGGGGAGGATGTCTTCTATTCCGGCACCGTGGGCGCCGCTTTCGAGGGCGCCTTGCAGGGGGCCAAGGGCGCGGCGTTTTCGGCCCATCCCAGCGCGGATCTGGAGAAGGTCGAGCCGTGGATCGAGACCTTCCTGCAGCGGTGGGAGAACCTGGAGCTGGGGCCCAATCGCATCTGGAATCTCAATTTCCCAAAAGCTGAGCCCAAGGGATTCAAGCTCTGTTCCCAGGACAACCGTCAGTACCACAACATCGTGGAGAAGCGCATGGATCCCCGCGGTACGCCCTACTACTGGATCGGTGGCGATCTCGGTCCCACCTATGCCAAGAGCGCTGGAAGCGATGCCGAAGCCGCCCTGGGAGGGTGGGTGGCGGTCACGCCCTTGCATCTCGACCTCGGCTGTCCAGAGACCCTCGCCAAACGAGAAGCCTTTGATACGACCTTCAACGGAAATGGGGAATGAAGATTTTTTTCTGCGCGAAGGGCCGGGTCCAGGGCGTTGGCTTCCGCGCTTTTGTGCGAAGACATGCGCGGGCGCAGGATTTGGCGGGCTGGGTGCGCAACGAGGCGGATGGTTCCGTCAGCGGCCAGGCCTGCGGCGATGCGGAGAGCCTCGCCCTTTTTCGCAGGCTTCTCAAGGCTGGCCCGTCCTGGGGCTCGGTGGAGTCCCTGGACTGGCAGGTGCTGGATGAGGGAGAATCCCTTCCCCTTCCTTTCGAGATCCGCCCATGAGCCTTGACTTCAAAACTTTCGTCCGCGACGTCCCGGACTTCCCGAAAGCTGGCGTGCTCTTCCGGGACATCACGCCGCTGTGGGCGGACCCAGGCGCTTTTCGCGCCGCCATCGAAGCCATGGCGGCGCCCATTCAAACCTTGAAGGCCACCCATGTCTTGGGACTGGAATCCCGAGGCTTCATCTTCGGGGCGGCCCTGGCGAAGAAACTCGACTTAGGCTTCGTCCCCGCCCGCAAGCCCGGCAAACTGCCCATGCCTGTGCTGACGGAGAAGTACGGCCTGGAGTATGGCGAGGATGCCCTGGAGATCCACCGCGACGCTTTCAAGGCCGGCGACCGCGTGTTGATCGTGGACGATGTGCTCGCCACCGGCGGCACGGCGGCGGCGGCGCGCCAGCTTGTGGAGCGCACGGGCGCCCAGGCCCTGGCCCTCACCCTCTTCATCGAACTGACTTTTTTGTCCGGCCGTGAAAAGTTGAATGGCCTGCCGGTCTTCAGCGTCCTGCGTTACTGATGTTGGGAAAGCTGCTGCTGGTGGTGGTCGCCGCAGCCCTGCTCCTCTCGCCCTTCGCGCTATTCATCCGCCTTCGGAAGCCCCGTGGACGCTGAAGCTAAGGCCCTAAAGCAGCTCCGTCGCATCTGTTTGCAATGGCCGGAAACGCTAGAGACCACCACCTTCGGCCATCCGACTTTCCGCGCGGGCAAGAAGACCCTCGCGGTGCTGGAAACCTACCGGGACGAGCTTTCCATCGCCTTTCCCGCCGGGGCTATGCAGCCCGTCCTGCTCCAGGATCCACGCTTCTATCGCACCCCCTACGTGGGCCATCGCGGCTGGGTGAGCCTGAGGGTATCGGGGATCACCCAATGGGATGAGGTCGAGGCCCTGCTCCTTCAGAGCTACCGCGCCGTGGCGCAAAAAAGGATGCTGAAGGCCCTGAATACCGCCGAGAGCTAGGCTGTTGCGACAGAACCATTTGGTCTTTCGCATGGTGTCCCGGCATTAGGGGCCGGAGCAAAATAACCTATACCGCCCAGGTTTTTTGACGGCGCACCCGCATCACTTGGCCGATCGCCTTGGCAGATCCAGGCTGAAGCGGCTGCCCTTTGGCATGGGCTGGAAGAAGGCCTCGCCGCCATGGTCTTCGGCGATCTTGCGGACGATGGCGAGGCCCAGGCCGGAGCCCCTTTCCTTCGTGGAGAAGCTGGGCTCGAATAGCCGCTCGCGGTGAGGCTCCGCAACACCGGGTCCATCGTCCTCCACCTCAAAGCGCACCGTGCCGTTCCGCTCGGCCAGGCGGACCCGGATGGTGCCCGCGCCCGCCACCGCCGCTACCGCGTTGTCCACGAGATTGAGGAGGGCGCGCTTCACCATATCCCCATCCCAACAAACGGGCACGGCATGATCCGGCGATTCCCAGGACCACTGGACATTGGGATGGGTGGGGCCATAGAGCGCGGCGGTCTGCCGAAGCAGATCACAGGCATCCAGGTCAGTGGGTTGGGGCGCGGGCAGCCGTGCGAAGCGGCTGAAGGCATCCACCAGGCTCGCTAGGCTCGCGACTTCTGTGAGGATGGCCTCGGCGCCTTGTTGCACGACCTCGGAATCCAGGCGGCCCTCCCGGACGCGGCGCAGCAGCCGCTGGGCCGTGAGCTGGATTGGAGTGAGGGGGTTCTTCACTTCGTGGGCCATGCGCCGGGCCACTTCCTGCCAGGCCGCGCGCTTTTCGGCCTGGGCCAGCAGCGAGAGGTCTTCCAGCACCGCAAGGGCGCCGCCCCCCACCAGCGGCGCCAGAATGGCCCGCACCAAGCGGCCTTCGCCTTCGCCACCGAGGCGCATCTCCTCCTGATGAACGCGCCCGGTCTCCTTGGCCTGCTGAAGGAGCTGTGGAAGGCGTCCAAGGCGCGGCTGCTTGGCCCATTCAGCCCAGGCGTCGCGATCCGGATCGAAGGATTCCAAACCCAGCCAGCGCCGGGCCGCGGGATTCACCAATCGCAGTTGGCCGGAGGCGTCCCAGCTGAGAACTCCCACCGGCAGGGCCTCCAGCAGCTGGCCTAGATAAGCGCGCTGCTGATCCAACCGCGCGCTCTGGGCTTCGATGGCCGCGCGATTGGCTTTCAGATCCGAGGTCATGCGGTTGAAGGTTTGGGCGAGGAAGGCCAGTTCGTCTTCGCCTTCTTCGTTGAGTTGCACATCAAGATCGCCCGTGCCCACGCGCTGGGCGGCCTTCGCCAGGGATCGGATGGGCTCCGAGAGGGTGCGCGCGATGGCCAGGCCCGTCCACACCGCGGCAAACAAAGTCAGCACCGTGAGAAACAGGAAGGTGCTCTGGGGCAGCCTTTCCAGCACGCCGCGATTCTGATTCACCTGGGAGGATTCCGCCGATCGTCTTTCGAGACGGACCAGCCCCTCCGCCAGCTCTCGGGGCACGAAGAGGCCTACCACCACCCGGTCTCCGTCTCGGGCCACCAGCCTTAGCAACCACTGTCCTTCCTCGGATTCAACTACCTCGCTGAAGCCGCCTTTATCGGGCAAGGGTGGAGCTTTCAAATCCCTTGCGATGGATTTCCGAGAGCCGGCCATCAAGCAATCCAGCCCCTCCACAAGCCTCGCGCGATCCAGATCCGCCAAATCCACCAGGTCGCGAGTGCGCACGTGCAGTGCCGCGGCCTCGAGCCTCGACGCCATTTGCGCGTGGAAGGCCTTGGCCGTGGCCTGGCCATCCTTGATGATCTCTTGAGTCTCAGGGCGAAACCAGCGGTCCAGGTTCTTGCTGATGGCGCTCTGCCCCACGAAGAAAAGGATCAGGCTAGGCACCAGCGTGACGCCGAAGAAAGCCAGCACCAGCCGCGTGCGCAAGCGCGCCCCCAGGATGCCGCGCCGACGTTCGAAATAAAGTTTGGCCAGGGATCGCGCCACGATAAAGAGCAGGATTCCGATGGCCAGCACATTCAGCAGGCCCAAGGAAACCAACGCCCACCTTGACGGCGCATCGATGGCGCCGCTCACCTTGTCGCTCAGCAGGCGATAGGCTTTGAAAATCATCCACACCAGCACCGCGAGGCCAGCCGCCGCATAGAGGCGGGTCAGTTCACGATCGCGCGGGGCGGTCATAATTCGGCCTGACTCGGGGCTACGCCCCTCGCCATTTCAGGATGGTCCGGCTGCCTGCTTCCGGCTGCTGGCTGCCTTGGCGCGAGGATGGTGCGGATGCGATTCATCCTGCCAGCCTACCTTAGCTCTTTGCGGTAGAGCGCCGCGTCTTCGCCGTCTTTGTAGTAAGCCTTGCGAAGGCCGTTCTCGGCCCAGCCAGCGGCCTTATAGAGCCCGCGAGCGGAGGCGTTGGACACACGCACTTCTAGAAACAATGCGCGGATTCTGAGGCGCTCCAATTCAGCTTCGCAAGCCTTCAATATTCCACGGCCCAGACCGCGGCCGCGGAGATCCGGATCCACCGCGATCCGCAACAATTCCGCTTCCTCAACCACGGCATGGATGGACCAGATGGCGAAGGCCTCGTCCATGGAACCCCAGGCCTGTTCGTGGCCCGCCAGGGCGCCCCAGGACTCGCCAAAGCAGCGGCGGTCGAGGCTCTCCATCCAGCCGGGAAGGCCGGAGCCAGGGCCCAGATGAAAAGGCTCCTTCATCGCGCGATGCCCTTCCGCAGCGCATCCCCCAAGTGGGACGAGAATTGCGGAAAGTTCAATTCCGCGTCGGTCTCACGAAGGTAAAAGGGGTGGATCGGCGTTTCGGGTTCGAGCCCCGGCAATTCCCGGCAAAGGGCCGCCAAGGCCGCCAGGGTCGAAGCTGTCTCATCCTCGATGGAAAGGGAGGGCGGCAGATGTTCCGCCAGCTTCGGCGCCAGACTGGAAGGTGCCCACCAGGGGGCGGTTCCGATGAGTTCCGCCAGCTTCGGGAAGGGCAGCTTGTGGGCCTCATTCATCGCCTGTGCGCCATCCCATCGCTGGAGGAAGGCCTCGCCGCGCTGGCCGTCCAACAACACCCACACAGGCCCTTGGAACCCGGCCTCTCGCAAGGCCCCGGCCCGCAACTGAAAGGACGAGAAACCCCAGGTGGGAAGGCCCGTCAGCGCCAAACCTTCGGCGGTGGCCACACCAATGCGCAGGCTCGTGAATCCACCCGGCCCCGCACAACAACAGACGCCCTGCAAATCCTCCGCCGTGGCACCGGCCTCTTCCATCAATGCGTTGAGCGAAGGCAGCAGTGACACGCTGTGGCTACGACCCACGCCCACCACCACCCGCTTCGTCCAGGCCTTCCCCTCGCCCACCAAGGCCAGGTGAAGGACTTCCGTGGCTGTGTCGAGGCCTAGGATCATGGCGAGGTATGAGGGATGAGGTGTGAGGGGTGAGGGCGCATGATCCGAAGTATCGCCGCAACGATGGACGACTCACCCATTGAAAAGGCGGCGCCCAATGCTCAGGCGCCGCCTTTTCAATGGATGGAGAAAGCCTTAAGCTGCGGGGCGCTTGGCGCTATTGAGGCCACGAGGAGCCTTCACGACCTTGCCCGCCTGGAGGCAGGAGGTGCACACGCGGAGTTTCTTGGCGACGCCGTTCACCAGGGCGCGGGCGTTCTGGAGATTCGGATTCCACCGGCGCTTGGTGATGTTGTTGGCGTGGGAAACATTGTTGCCGAACTGGGGCTTCTTGCCACAAATCTCGCACTGACGGGACATGGGAACCTCGATGAACAATTCAAACGCAAAGGCATAGCTAGGCATCGCAGAAGGAGTAGTGTAGCAAGATTCCCAAGTCCTTCAAGGAAGAATCTCAGGTGGACGCATCTACCCTCGCACTGGCCTTCGCGGTGCTCCCCTGGAAGGAGCGCGAGAAGGCCCAACTCTGGGAGGCCTTCCAGCAAGGCGAGCCCGACCTGCGCCCCGAGGCCCGCTCCGAATTGGAAAAGTTGGATCTCCCGCGCTTCCGCGCCGAGGCTGAAGCCAGGCAGGCCAAGCTAATGCTGCCCGGGGATGAAGGCTCCGAATCTTTTTTTGAACCCCTGCCCTATCCGGTGGCGCTCTGGGTCCGCGGCACCTTGCCGCCGCCCGGTCCGCGCATTGCGATTGTTGGTACCCGCACGCCCAGTTTTCAAGGCCGCGAGCGGGCCCGGAATTGGGCTCGCACCCTCAATCAGGCGGGGCTTTCCATCCTTTCGGGTCTCGCCCGCGGCATCGACGGCGCGGCGCACCTGGGGGCTCTCGAATCGGGCACCACCTGGGGGATCATGGGCTCGGGCCTGGATCATCCTTACCCGAAAGAAAACCTTCGATTGATGGACCGCATGGTGGCTTCCGGAGGTGGCGTCATCACGCCTTTTCCGCCCGACGCCGAACCGTTGAAATGGCACTTCCCCCGCCGCAATCTGCTGTTGGCGGCCTGGTGCCAGGGCGTGCTGGTGGTCGAAGCGAAACTCCGCAGTGGCTCCCTGGTCACCGCCAAACTGGCCCTCGACCACGGCAAGGAGCTTTGGGTGGTGCCGGGCCCGCCGGAGGATCCGCTATCGGAGGGCCCGAATTCCCTGTTGCGGGAAGGGGCCGCTCGCATTTGCCGTTCTCCGCAGGACCTTCTGCAGGATTTGTTGGAAATGGGCTAAGTGGAATATTCCCCCTACGGGGGAAGAATGAGAATCCGGCCTTCAGGGCTTGACAAGGCTCCGGTCCCTTGTCCCATGATCCAGACCCTTAGACCGCCTCCGGAGTCTCCCTTGACCAAGCTCGTCATCGTCGAAAGCCCCTCGAAGGCCAAAACCATCACCAAGTACCTGGGCAAGGGCTACACGGTGAAGGCCTCAGTGGGCCATATTCGGGACCTCCCCAAAAAGCTCGGCGTGGACATCGAAAACGGGTTCCAGGAGGAGTACGAGATCAGCCCCGCCAAAGCCAAGGTGGTGGCGGAGCTACGGGCCGCGGCCAAGGGTGCTGACGAACTGATTCTCGCGACCGACCCTGATCGCGAAGGAGAGGCCATTTCCTGGCATTTATTGGAGGCCATCAAGCCACCCAAATCCCTGCCGGTCTCAAGGGTGCTTTTCAATGAAATCACCCCCGCCGGCATTCAAAAAGCCATGGCCAATCCCACGGTCATCAATAAGAAGCTGGTGGACGCTCAGCGCGCCCGCCGGGTGCTGGATCGCTTGGTGGGCTACAAGGTTAGTCAGGTGCTCTGGGATAAGGTGCGGCGCGGGCTTTCCGCGGGCCGGGTGCAGAGCGTGGCGGCGCGGCTCATCGTGGATCGCGAACGGGAAATCCTGGCCTTCAATCCGGTGGAATTCTGGGTTCTGAAAGCCAAATTCGCCGCGAAGCTGCCCCCGCAGTTTTGGATGCGCCTTGTAAAGCTCAGCGGCCAGGCCCTGCAACTCGGCAACAAGGAAACCAAGCGCCGCGTGGAAAACGAGAAGCAGGCCCACAACCTGCGCGACCAGATATTGAAAGCGCCGTGGAAAGTCACGGGCCTTGAAACCAAGGAGAAGAAGCGCAATCCCGCGCCGCCCTTCACCACGGCGCGCTTGCAGCAGGAGGCCGCGCAGAAGCTCAAGATGAGCGTCAGCCGCACCATGCAGAACGCCCAGAAACTTTATGAAGGCCAGGATTTCGGCGAAGGCCCCATCGGCCTCATCACCTACATGAGAACCGATTCTCCGCGCCTAGCGCCCGAAGCCATCGAGGCCACCCGCGACTTCATCGCCAAGAAATTCGGCAAAGAGTATTTGCCCGCCAAGGCCCGGATCTACACCGGCAAGGCGGGGGCTCAAGATGCCCACGAAGCCATCCGCCCCACGGACATGACCCGCACCCCCGAATCTCTGCGCGCCCACCTGGAGCCCGATCATTTCAGGCTCTACGCGTTGATCTGGCGGCGCACCATGGCCTCACAGATGGAGGCTGCGCGCTTCGACGAAACCGTCGTCGCGGCCGCTACGGCCTTGGACAACGGTGAAGAGGCCATGTTCGAAGCCAAGGGCGAAATCGAGCGCTTCCCCGGCTGGTTGGCGGTCTACCGCGCTGATGTGACAGAGCAGAAGGCCGAAGCCATCGCGGACGCCACCAAGACCGAAGGCGAAGAGGAGGAAGAAAACGTCGGCCTACCCCCGCTGGAACTGGGGGAATCGCTGAAGCTGGAAACCCTCGAAACCGATCAGCAATTCACCAAGCCCCCGGCCCGTTTCAATGAAGGAACCTTGGTGAAAGAGCTGGAAGAGGACGGCATCGGCCGTCCCTCCACTTACGCCAGCATCATCTCCACCATTCAAGACCGCGATTACGTCAAAAAGCACGAAGGACGCTTTAAACCGACTGAACTGGGCATGGTGGTCACAGATCTGCTGGTACAGGGTTTCCCTGAGTTGATGGACCCCAAATACACGAGTGGTCTGGAAGCCAATTTAGACCGGGTGGAAGAAGGTTCCATCACCTTCCTCAAGGCCATGAAGGATTTCTACGGGCCCTTTGAAATGGCCCTCGCCAACGCGGGCAAGGACATGCAGAACCTCAAGGCCGGTGTGCCCTCGGGTGAGAACTGCCCAAAGTGCGCCGCGCCACTGCTGAAGCGCATCGGCAAGAACGGACTCTTTATCGGATGCTCGAACTATTCCACGGACGTGAAGTGCGACTACACGGCGGAAGTGGAAGCCATGGACGAACCCGAAGACGCCCCGGAATGTCCGCTTTGCGGCTCCACGCCCATGGCCCTCCGCAAGGGCCAATGGGGTCCCTTCTGGGCTTGTACTAATTACCCGAAATGCAAAGGTATTCGTAAGGCGGACCCCAAAGGTATACCTGTTCCGGCGGACCTTCCCATTGGTGAAAAGTGCCCCACCTGCGGCAAGGATTTCGTCAAGCGCCACGGCCGTTATGGCGAATTCATCTGTTGCGTGGACTACCCCACTTGCAAGACCGTGAAGAAGGAAATCCTGGGCATCCCTTGTCCCAAGGATGGTGGCGACCTGAGCCCTCGCAAGACACGGTTTGGAAAAATATTCTATGGCTGCACCAACTATCCGAAATGTGACTTTACGGCTTGGGATAAGCCCGTGGCTCGGACCTGCCCCAAGTGCAAGAGTCCTTATATGACCGAAAAAATCCGCAAACCCCGAGGCAAAGACCCCATCACGGTCCTGCTTTGCCCCAACGAAGCCTGCAAGTACGAAGAGGCTATGGGCTAAGCCCTCGTAACAAACAACCTTTCCCTTCGCTCGCGTTGGCTGGCATCAGGGGCCGTTGCCCCAAAAAACATTTGAAATCCCTGCCCTCTGCAAGGAGGCCGAAATTCCCGTGGACCCACTTTCGCAAATGCCCCTTCGTCCACGCATTCCGGCTCTCGCTCTCGCTCAAATTGAAGTGGATTATACTTCATTTTGATTGAATCAATCAGTTCTCCTGATCTGATCCAGGTACAAGTATTTGAATTTAATTATATTTATTATTTGGTATTAAATATGCTTTATCCCCGTACCAATATTGTCGAAAATCTCACCATCGGCGGGTTCCACGCGCGCGCATGGCCGAGGTGATAAGGGGCGCGTGGCCCTTCCCAAGGAGAATGGTAGGACCAGCCGAAACTACCACGACAGCCAGCCACGCTCAGAGCTTCTTCATAGCAACGAGCTGCGCGTCTAGGAGGGTCGACACTACCGATCCGAGTATCAATGAACATTTCGCAGACCTTCCATTTAGCCGTTGGCACTCATGGAAGATTGTCCTTTGAAACAATTGGAACCATTTAATGCCGGAAAGATTCAGGAAGCCGGCGCTCGAAGCAGCCTACTCAAGACAAAGGTGAGCCATGTCTGAGAACAATCTCGATTCTGCAGCTGCCCACGAGGCCACTGCCAAGGTAGATGTCATCATCGAGGGCCGACGGCAAGAGGCGCTTCTGATAGCGGGGGCCCTGCAGAGCGCGATTTTCAACAGCGCCAACTTCTCGAGCATCGCCACGGATGCCAAGGGCGTCATTCAGATCTTCAATGTTGGCGCCGAGCGCATGCTGGGCTACACAGCCACCGACGTGATGAACAAAATCACCCCCGCCGACATTTCCGATCCCCAGGAAGTCATCGCGCGCGCCAAGGCGCTGAGCGTCGAACTCGGAACCCCGATTACGCCCGGCTTCGAGGCTCTGGTCTCGGTCACGGCGCTGCGCGACGCGCAAGACGCCATCATTGGCTATCTGCTGATCGGCACCGATAACACCGCGCGCAAGCAGGTTGAAGAAGAGCAGAAGAAGCTCGATACGGTCGTGATCGACGGTCAGCGATGCAAGGCGGCGTTCGCGGTGATGACCCTGCCGTTCTCGGATGCGTGGCATCTGAGCGCGTATCCGCGGG
>JANXXC010000177.1 GCA_025350765.1 Holophagaceae bacterium
TCCAATCCCCGCTCGAAAGCATCCCAATTCGTCTGAGGCGTGATGCCCTTCAGCAGGCTGATGAGATCCTTCGCAGGGATCGGTGCGAAGCCTTCCACGGAGCCCATGCGTCCGTGGAGGCGCAGCAGGGGCGCTTCTCCAGCGTTGAGGTAGACATCGGAACCCCCGAGATCCAGCATCCAGTTGATGAGGCTGTCCGCGCTGAGCACCTTGGTGGGCGGGGGGCCCTTGGGTACCAGGAAATCCCCGGTAGCGGTCCCTTCGGGAGCCGGTATGGGAGCTTCGGTGAGCGCCCGCACCCGGCCCACGATGATGCGGGTGCCCGTGGTGCTGCGCTGAAGCAGGAACTGGAAGGCCTCGGATTCGTAGGTGTAGGAGAAGCGCACCTGCTCCCCCCGGAGGTAATTCGTGGAGAGATCCTCCGGGAGAATCTCCTTGGCAAGACCGTCCAGCACGGCTCCCACCAGCTCTTGGGTACTCAGGGTCATGCGATGGCCACCGGGCAGTTCCATGGTCGGGAATTGGCCCGGGTCCAGATGCAGGGTCGCCGCGCCCTTGGCGAGCATCTGGGCTAGGAACTTGTCCAGCTTGGCCATGGGGCCTCCGTGATTCAGTTTGGATATTTACGGCTCATGATAGGCCGATGCTGGGGGGCTGAACAGAGGACCCGATAGGCTGGAGGCAATGTCCTCCCTCGCACCGCTCCCCCTCAGCACCCAGGTCACGGTCCTTCGCGGCCTAGGACCCGCGCGGGCGGCGGCTTTACAGGATGCGGGCATCGAGAGCCTGGGGGACCTGTTGATGCAATTGCCCTTCCGCTATGTGGATCGCGGATGCGTGGTGGGCTTGGGCGACTTGGAGATGCGCGGGTTCCAGCCGGGTGTGGAAGACCACGATCTCATCACGGTACTGGGCCAGGTCCACGAGCTGCGCCAGAGCACTACCCGCATTCAGCGCATGGCTCTGACTGAAGTGCTGTTGAACGATGGCACCGGCACGCTAAAGCTCGTGTTCTTCAATCAGCCCTACCTGGGCCGCAGTCTGAAAATTGGAGATCGCCTGCTGGCTTTCGGGCCGCTCTTAAAGGGCCGCGGTGGCCTGGAGATGCGCGGGCCACAGCTCGAGATGATGGGCCGCGGGGGTGAATCTACGGAATGGGTGCGCCGTTTCCTGCCTTTGTACCGCAAGCTGGGCCCCATCACCGGCCGGGTGCGGCAGAAACTGGTGGACGAAGCGCTGCTCCGGGCCCATCCCCCTGAAGAGTGGCTGCCACCGGGGCTTTGTGGGCGGCTGCCCGACACGCTTGATGCGCTGAAATTGCTCCACCATCCCCCGGATGAAAGCGACCCCCGCCTGCTGAATCAGCGCGAAACCCCGGCCCATCAACGGCTGGCCACCGAAGAACTCTTCGCCTTTGCCCTGGGCGTTGAACTGAGGCGCGCCGGGCGGCTGAAGCGGCGGGGCCGGGTGGTGCCGACTTCCGAGGGCTTGAGAGAAAAGCTGAAATCTTTTCTGCCGTTTCACCTCACGGGCGCCCAGCGCAAAGTCTTCAAGGAAATCGTGGAAGACCTCACCTCGGGCCGGGTCATGCATCGCCTGCTGCAGGGGGACGTGGGCAGTGGAAAAACTCTGGTGGCATTCCTCTCCATGGCCATGGTCGCGGAGACCGGTGGGCAGGGGGCCCTACTGGCGCCCACGGAAGTGCTGGCGCGGCAGCACGCGCTGAATTTCGGTCGGCTGCTGGGCGACGAAGCCCATCGCATGCAATTGCTGCTGGGCCCCATGAAGGCCGCGGAAAAACGCGAGGCGATCGCGCGTATCGCCAACGGTGAAGCCCGATACATCGTCGGCACCCATGCGCTGTTTCAAGAGGCCGTGAAGTTCAGCGATCTGCGCCTGGTGGTGGTGGACGAACAGCATCGCTTTGGCGTGAAGCAGCGGGAGGCGTTGAAACAAAAGGGCGGCGATCCCCACTGGCTGGTGATGAGCGCCACGCCGATTCCTCGCAGCCTCGCCCTGGCTCTCTTTGGTGATCTCGACCAATCGGTTCTGGATGAGCTTCCGCCGGGCCGCCAGCCCATCACCACGAAACTGCTGGATCAAGACGCGGCCGAGCGGGCCTGGAATCTCGTGGAGAAGGAAATCGCGGCGGGGCGGCAGGCCTTCGTGGTGAGTCCCGCCATTGATCCGAGCGATGAAACCAAAATAAAACTGAGGGATATCCAGGCCATGGAAAGCCTCATCCGCGCCCGTTTTCCGGGCCTCGATCTGGAAGTGGTGCACGGGCGCCTGAAGCCCGACGATATGGCGGCGCGCATGAACCGTTTCGTTTCAGGGGATGCGAAATTGCTATTGGCGACCACCGTGATCGAGGTGGGCGTGGACGTACCCAACGCCACGGTGATGGTGGTGGATCATGCGGAGCGCTTTGGCCTTTCGCAATTGCACCAGCTCCGGGGCCGCGTCGGCCGCGGCGCGCATCGCAGTTTTTTTGTAATGATTTCTGACGCAGAAACTGAGCGGCTTCGCGCTCTGGTGGAGACCCAGGACGGATTCAAAATCGCCCAGAAGGACTTGGAGATCCGCGGCCCCGGTGAATTTTTCGGCACCCGGCAGGCGGGTCTCCCGCAGTTTCAGGTGGCGGATCTGGTGCGAGACCGCAAGCTCCTTCAAACCTGTCGCGAGGCCGCCGCCAAGGCCATCGCCGAGGGACTGAGCGATGCGCAAAAAGACTGGCTGCGCCGGGAGCAAGACCGGCTGAAACTGGCGGAAGTGAGTTGAGCCAGCTTCCCTTAATAGCGTCGCTCCGCCCGCGGGAATCGAAATCCCGCTAGAATCAGCGCCCAATCATTCCGTTAAATGCACAGCCCTTGGGAGCCACTCATGAGCGAATCGACGCCCCGGCTCCTCCTGGTGGATGACACGCCCGTGAACCTGGAGGCCCTGTCGCAGGCCCTACAAACCGAGCACTACGAGATCCACATGGCGGAGGATGGGGAAGCGGCCTGGAAGGTGCTGGACCTTGACCCCGCCTTCGATCTGGTGCTGCTGGACCTAATGATGCCGCGCCTGGACGGCATGGGCTTGCTGAGGCGCCTGAAAGAGGATCCCCGATTTCGCCACCTTCCTGTGATCCTTCAGACCGCAGACGCCGCACCAGAGCGCATCGCCGAGGGCATCCAGGCCGGAGCCTTCTACTACCTGACCAAGCCGCTGAATCTGGTGGTGCTCCGCAGCGTGGTTCGGGCGGCGGTGGAAAGCCGGCGGGAGGTTCAGAATGTGGAAGGGGAGCTGGCCCAGCGCGCCCGTGGCACCGGGATCATGCAGCGGGCCGAATTCCGCTACCGCAGCCCGGAGGATGCCCGGGCGCTGGCCGCCCTGCTTGCGTGGGCCTATCCGGATCCCGATCGGGTCGCCATGGGCATTTGGGAACTCCTCATCAATGCCGTCGAACACGGGAACTTGGAGATCACCTACGCCGAAAAGACCCAGCTCATGCAGGAGCGGCGGATGCTGGCGGAAGTGGCTGAGCGCATGGAAAGACCCGAATTCCATTCCCGCCATGTCATCGCCACCTTTGAGCGCAGCGCCAGCAGCCTCACCCTCACCGTGGAGGATGAAGGCCCCGGGTTCGACTGGAAGCCTTACCTAGTGCTCTCTCCCGATCGCGCTTTCCACACCCACGGTCGCGGCATCGCCATGGCCAAGGCTCTCTGCTTTGATGAAGTCGCCTACGAGGGCCGGGGAAACCGCGTGGTGGCGCGAGTTCTGCTCTGACCCGGCACAGCCCTTCGCGTGTTCCTGCCCTGGCGCCATCGACGCTATTTCGAACAATGGCTTTGTCACACCTCTCTTCCATCGGAGCATCACAGTCTTACTTCTACGGAGATCCTATGAGCGACTTTGAATTGCCCTTGTCCATCCAGGCCTATTTCGAGGCCATCTCTGGGTTGGATTTCGAAAAGGCCGCGGCCTGTTTCACCGATCCCTGCCACCACGAAGATCCCGTGGGGACCCCCGTGAATACCTCGCCCGCCGGGGTGAAACAATTTCTGGATGGGCTCGGTTCCCTCTTCGTCTCCGCAAAACTTTTTCCACGGGAAGTCCACACCCAGGGGTCCGAGTGGGCCATCGCCTTTCGGTGTGAAGGCACGGGCCGCAATGGCGCCGACGTGGTTTTCGAAGGCATCGACATCTTCCGGCTGGGGAATTCCGGCCTCATCACGGAACTCCGCGCCTTCTGGAATCCGGGCCCGACCCTCGCAAAGCTGACCTCTTGAATCGGATGGGCGCGGCGCGGCCTTCCGACGGGATTTCCAGTCTTCTTCCCTGTCTTCTGATTTGTTGCGCATTGGCTTTGCCCTTGGTCCTGACTTTGTTCCAGCGGCACCACACGATTCTCTGGAAGATCACCGTGGCGGTGCGGGCATACGGACACTGGGCGGGCCTGTTGCTGTTGCTTTGGGCCGTATTGGATCTGGTGTTGCGGAGATCCCGGCCTTGGGCGTCATGGGCCTTTGCCGCGGGTCTGGGGATCATCGCGATGATCTACGCCCTGCCCCTGTTTTGGGCCTGGGCTCAACCCGGAAAGCCTTTCTCGCTGCCGCTCGCCTTCGGATTTGGAGTTCCTGCGCCGCCCTGTCCGATGAAGTCGCTGACTTTCGCATCCAAGGATGGGAAAGAACTGAAACTGGATCTCTACACGCCAGGATCGAAGGCGGACGCGCCTTTCGTGGTGGTGATCCACGGCGGAGGTTGGGATAGCGGCGACCGTTCGCAGTTGCCGGAGCTGAATCGCCACCTGGTGGCCCGGGGCATCGCCGTGGCCTCCGTGGACTATTCGCTCGCGCCGCAATGGAAGTGGCCGACGCAACGCGAGGAGTTGCGGGATGCGATCGCCTTCCTCCAAAAAAATGCGGACAAATTGGGCCTCGATGCCAGCCGTTGGGTGATCCTGGGCCGTAGCGCCGGGGGTCAGATCGCCGAATGCGTGGCGTACGACACACCGCCACCGGGCCTGCGCGGTTGCATCGCGTTTTATGCGCCTTCGGATCTGGACTTCGCCTATCGTCTGGCAGATCCGCATGACTTGATCGAGTCCCAGCAGCTGCTCATCAACTACCTGGGGGGAACGCCCGATGAGAAACCGCAGGTGTACGCTGACGCCAGCGGGCTGAGCTTTGTCACTCAACATTCGGTTCCGACCCTGTTGCTGCACGGGCCCGATGATCCGCTGGTCTGGTCTCGCCATCAGGAGCGCTTGCAAGCAAAGTTGAAGTCCAAGGGCGTCCGGTGCGAATTCCTGAAGCTGCCCTTCGCCACCCACGGCTTCGATTTCAGCCTGCGCTCGCCCGAAGGCCAGGTGGGCACGGCCGCCGTGGATGCTTTTTTGGATGAGGCCTTCTGAAGGGCCATGAGCTTTGAGCCATGAGCTACGACGCAGGCGTGGGGCTGATCGCGGCTCATAGCTCAAAGCTCAAAGCTCATCGCTGAAACACAAATTCCCCCACATCCACCAATCGGCTCTCGCCCGTGAGGCGTAGGATGACGGACTTGTTTTCCACTTTCCCGCTGGCGTAGTGGAGGTACAGCTCCAACACCACCGTGGTGGCCCCGATCACGCTCTGCTGGCGGGTTCCGAAGTAATTGGCACGGACTTTAAAAGTGCCGGGGATGGCCTTCTTCAACATGAATTCTTCAGGCCCATAACCTCCCGTTACGTCGGCGCTGATGCGGCCGCCGAGTCCCGTTCGCTGATGTCCGTAGAAGCACTCTTCGCCGTGGGGATCGATGACGTGGAGATCCATGTCGCTGTTGTCCGTGTCCCAGTTCAGTACCACGCGCACGTCTACCGGCAGATTGCGGATGAAACTCTTATCAATAGCGGGTGACTCAATGCGGGTCTTCGAGGTAGCGAGGATGGCGTTCATCTCACCCAAAGCGATCAGGTTCACGTCCCGAAAGCGGCCGTCCCAGGGCTTCTTGACGACTTCCCAAAGCAGGTCCACCGCACGAGAAGATTCGCCATGGGCGGCGCAGGCAAGCGCCAGATCCCGGCGGCTCTGAGGTTCTTCTTCCCGCATGCGCAGCACTTCCTCAAAGGCCCACACCGAAAGATCATGCCGTCCCAACAGCTTGAGCCGATAGCCGAGAATGCGCAGCAGCGTTGCGTCTTCGAGTTTCAGTTCGGCGATGTTGGAAAGGATACGAAGGGCCAAGTCCTTGTTGCCATCCTGGAAGAAAAGGTGCGAGACATCCAGGAAGAAGCCCGGGGTGGAGCCATATTCCCCGCGAAGCTTGAGGTATACGGCGTAGCGATCGGCCTTGGGCGCTTGCTGCAAGGCCTTGAGATAAGGCGTGTCGGGATTCCAGGCCTTCAGCGTGATGCTGCCCTTGGATTCTTCTTCGATGGATTCCTTATCTTTCTTGGATTCGGATTTGGCCATGGCTCGGAGCCGGTTTACGCCTGAAGCGCCTGCTCCTGACGCTGGGCGATCTGCGGACATCTCGGCCGTCACCTCCACCGCAGATGCCGATGGAGATGTGCGCTGGGCCTCCCTGCGAGGTGATTCCGATGGCCGTGGTGGTGGCGGGGCTCCAGCCACGACGACTCCTTGCGCGACATGATCCTGTGGCTCTTTCGCGTCAGTCATCGGTGCGGGTTTGAAGGATGTCTCCCACCAGGTCTGGCGCTCCTTGAACTGAGCCAGCAGCGATTCGAGGTGCCGAGTTTCAACTTCCTTAACGTTGCGATCTTCCTCCTTCACCTGGCGGAAATACTCAGCCTGCATGTCCGCGGGCGGGACGATGTGGTAACGCAAATAGTCCGCGAGCGCATCCAACACGATGAGCGACGTGTCCGGCGTGACGATGGAGAATTCCTGGCCGAGCTGAAGCATTTCCTTTCGATTGCGCTCCGGTTCGAGCATCAATTTGTTCAGTTTTTTCTGGGCCCACAGCCGCGCTACAGGAGCTGCGGTGTTGTCCTCGCCGCCGACCGTGATCGTCTTGGTGAAGCGTTCTTCCTTGCCAAATCCGAAGTGCAAGGTGATTCGCGCGCGATCCTTGGAAAGCTTTCCTGCGATGCCAAAAGAGCCGCGCACCACGGCGCCACCACTGGGATACAGTTCCTGCACCGCGCCGGATTCATAGGTGGCTCGGAGAAAGGTCAGGGCCTGAGTCTTCAGGACCCCAAGACCCTGATCCACGGTCTGAGCCGAAAGGTTCAAGTATTCGCCGCCAGTGGATTCTGCGAGGAAATGCAAACGGTCGTGCTGCGCCGTGAGAGCGGTGTTGATCGCCAGCATGGGGCAGGGCGGTAGCTTGGGCGTGGCGGGGCCGAAGGTGTTGATGCCATCGCTGAAGAGGAGCGCCGCATCGGCGCGAAAGCCGCTCAGATCCAGCGCGCCGAAAGCCGTGCCGCCATCCAAGGGCGCGTTTTCAAGGGCCTGGCGCAGGGCGCTCCACTCGCCATTCTTCACATCGAAGGCGCGGGAATTTTCAGGCGCATTGCGGAACACCACCAGTTCGATCGCGCAGTTGCCAACGCGCTTGAAATAGCGATCCAACAGCTCTAGCTCTTTCGCGCGATCTCGGCTGGCAGCTGATGCGGAGGCATCCCAGACCAGCAGCAGTTTTTTCGGCGTGGGGCGCGGTTCCCGTGGTGCTCGGGGCATCAGACTCAGGTAGAAATAGCGGTCGTTCCCCAAGCCCTGCACGAAGGCGGCACTGGCATCGGCGGATTTAGGCACGAGCAGAGTCAACGCCGCTTCGGGCTTGAAATTTTCGCGCAGAGCTTCGGCCTTGAAACTTCGCTGCCAAGGTTTCAATTCGAAGTTCTGGAGAGGGCACGACGCGAAGCGCGGCGCCTCCGTCTGCTCCAACACTTCAACCTTCAACGAAAAGCGCCCGATGGGCTGATCAAAACCCATGGGCAAGGTGTAGCTCAGGAAGTCCCCATCCTTGCGGGAGACGAAGGGCAGCTCCTGCTCGTAGGCCAGAACCACGCGCTTGGTGCCCCGAGCGGGGATCGGGTACACGCGGGCCTTGAAACTGTTGCCGGCCACCATCTCCAGGAGCCCCGGATCCACGCCGCGGCGCACGATGCTCTCGAAGACTTGACGGCCTTTGGCCTTCTCCACCACCACGCCTTCGCGCAGCACGCCGTTCACGTCCATGGCGAAGCGCGAGACCGTTTGGCCTTCCCCAAGCGGAAAGACCAGCTCGCCTTCGAGCAGGCGGTTTTGGGGATTGAAGATCGTCATGTCCCAGGTGGTGGTGGCGATGGCACCAATCACCTGCACATCAATCTTCAAGGCCTGAAGCTCCGCGGGCGCCTTCTTGCCACCTTCGCTCGGAATGAGGATCGCCGGGCGTGTGGGCGGTGCCTGAGTCAGGGCTTGGGCCTGTGTCTGCGGTTGGGTCTGAGTAAGGAGCTTGGCGGGAGGTTCCGGGTGGCCGGGCATGAGCGCGGCGAGGCCGAGCAGGGTGGTGGCGAGAAGGCCGCGCATCAACATGGAAACTCCTGTGGGCTGAACGTGCTTGGAGGATTCGACCAGGCAAGGACCCGAAATGTTCCGAACTCTTGTTTTTTGATTTTCGGCTTCCCTCAGTTTTTCAAAGCTGAACACAGAAGACACGGAAGTCCCTCCGAAGACCACGGAAACGCTAATTCAAGGCCGCGTCCAGCAGGGGTCAGTTGGATGTGGGCGCGACCACGATCGCTTTTGAGGGCGAGTCGGCGGTCGCGCCCACATCCTCAGGCGCGGCGCGCCTGTGCCCGCGTGCCGCGGGCGACCCACGCGTGCCACAGGACGACTCCTTCCGTGTCCTCAAGCTTTTTTCCGTGTTCTCTGTGTCCCGCTTTTTTGACCTGCGCGATTCCAACCGCGGTCTAAGGCGTTCCCGTCACCTTCACGAATCGTGGAAAGTAAAGGCTCATGTCGTTCTGCACCATGGCGAAGTCACTGTGGTTAGCGACGTAGGTGAGCACCATGTCCGCGCCTTGAAGCTCGGGATGGGCCTTGCCGGCGTAGACGAAGGCCCCGGCGCGACTAGATTCCGGTGGCGTGTAAAGGGTGGTGGACGAGGACCAGGGACCTTCGGGAGCCGAAGCCGTGCGAAGAATAATGTCCGTGGCGCCGAAGCCCGAACTCTGAATTTCAGTAAAGGCTCCGCGTGAGTTTGGATTCACCGTGAATTCGGTTTGTCCGTTCGCAAACAACACGCGGGGCTCCCCTTGAAGTGAGGCCTGCGCCATCCAGCCGTTGGAGGCCCACCATTCCGGTTTGGACAAATCGCCGAGCGTGGCCTGAGCCTTGGACCAGCGCACCAAAAAGACATCGTGGTTGCCGGGCTCCCTAGGGCTGTAGGCGTAGACATATTGGGCGTCGGCCATGACGCCCCCCACCCCGATCATGGCGAAAGAAACCGGCGTAAAGGAGACTCCCCGGGAGCGCCAAGCCTGCGGATCGTCCCCTGGATTTTCGATGAAAAGACAGACCGAATCATCCACCGTGAACCCCAAGCCGCCTGAGCTGGCGCGCACGCGCATCAGGAAAAGCAGGAGGCCCGAATTGAGTCGCACGCCGTGGCCCGGCCAGAACCAGACGCCGTTCGATTCCGGGAAGAAAGAAGTGGGCTGGCCGTTAGATGTGCGCCACGAAAAATGCATCGTCGCCGTGGAGGGATTGTTTCCCTGCTGAATGGCGATGGAATTTCGGATGATTCTGGACTCGGTGCGTTTCCGCGCGGCGCTGGTGGCGATGAAACTGTCGCCGAACAACCATAAAATTCGTCCGCCGCCAAGATCAATGGAGTAGGCTCCGTCTCCGCCGATCCAGGCTGGATCGCGCTCGAACAAAGCGTTGGCTTCGGGCCAGGGCGCTGCTGAAAAAGGTGGCGGAGGGGAGGCCTTGTTTGATGACCCGGAGGAACACGCCATCAACGCCACCAGGCCCATGGCTGAGATGAAGAGCCTTAAACAAGGCATCTCGGACCACGCGCGCATCCGCACCTTCAACCCGTCGCCAAGCGCTTCACGATGCGCTCCCGCAGTTGCTCGGGCACCAGTTCCTTTAACTCGCCGCCCATGCTGCCGATTTCGCGCACGAAGCGGGAGCTCACCGCCGAATATTTTTCCTTGGGCATGAGAAAGACCGTCTCCAGATCCGGCGCCAGCTTGCGGTTCATGAGAGCCATCTGAAATTCGTACTCGAAATCACTGAAGGCCCGCACGCCGCGGATGATGCAGTCGGCGTGGTTCTGTTTGGCAAAGTCCACCAGCAGGCCGTGGAAGCTCGTCACCTTGACGTTCTCGAAGGGGGATACCAACTCCGTCAGCATCGTCACCCGCTCCTCCACACTGAAGGCCGCTGATTTCTCCGGATTGTGCAGCACCGCTACGATGAGGCGATCCACCAGCTTTTCCGCGCGCTGGATAATGTCCCAGTGGCCCAAGGTCACGGGATCGAAAGAGCCGGGATAAATGGCCGTGCGCACGGAGGCTCCTGATGGGATGGTGGGGAAAGGGTAGCGCCCTTTGAGTCCTGAATGAGTTCAGAGTCGAGGGTCGAGAGTTGAGCGGTTCAATTTGGATGCGCCCGAAGGGCGCGACGTTCCCAAAGGCGCTCCGGAGACGCCGCCAAATCCCCTCACCCCTCGACCCTCACCCCTCGACCCTCTACTCTGTTCCCATGCCCCAGCCCCGTCTTTCTATCGGCCTTCTCTTCGGCGGCGAAAGCCCGGAGCACGAGGTCTCCATCGTCACGGCGCGGAGCATCGCGCAGCATCTGGACCCGGCGCGCTTCGAGGTGCGCCCCATGGGCATCGCCCGCAATGGCGTGTGGGTGTTGAAGGGCGATCCTTTTGAGCGGTTGGCGGCCAACGAGATTCCCGAGCGCAGCAAGCATCCTTTTTTGCCGCTGGAAAAAGGCGCCGATGATTCGCCCTTGCCGGATTTGTTTTTCAATGCGCTGCATGGGGCGGGAGGCGAAGATGGCCAGATCCAGGGCTATCTGGAGCTGTTGCACCGTCCCTACACCGGCGCGGGCCTGCTGGCCATGGCGGCGGGCATGGACAAATGGATCACCAAGCGCCTTTGGGAATCCGAAGGCCTGCCGGTGGTCCCCTACGTGGGGCTCACCGAGGAGCGCTGGCAGCGTGGGCAGGGGGTCTGCCTTTCGGAGTGCGGAAAGCTCGGGCTGCCTCTCTTCGTGAAGCCTGCGAACCTGGGCAGCAGCATCGGCGTGGAAAAGGTGAAGCGCGCCGAGGATCTGGCGGCGGCCCTGGACCGGGCCTTCACCTTCGACCGGCGGGTCCTGGTGGAGCAGGGGCTGGA
>JANXXC010000224.1 GCA_025350765.1 Holophagaceae bacterium
ATTCAAGGAAACAGGGCGCCACTTCCGCCAGGGTTTTGGGCAGCAGCGGAGATTTAGCTTTGGCGATGATGGCCACGGTTTGGGACATGGAGCTGAGCATACCTGTAATCTTTATCCATGACTCCGACGCCTACGAAGCCCCAAACGCCGAAGCCCTCAGCCCCAAAAGTTCGCAGCGCGAAAAGGCATCCGGTCCTCCGCTTTTTCCTCTGGGCTTTCATCGCCCTCACGGTGGGCGGGGGTTTGGTCTTCGCCATCATGTGGTCCATCTATTCCCGCGAAGCGGATAGCTATCTCACTTACTTCGCGCTGCGGGTGCCCAAGACCATCACCAAGGTCCTGGATCGCAACGGCGACATCATCGGCGTTTTCGCCGAAGAACACCGCGTGGTGATTCCCTATGGCGATATTCCGCGGGCTTTCATCGGCGGTCTCATTGCCACGGAGGACACGGATTTCCTGAAGCATCGGGGCGTGGATCCCAAGGGATTCGTGAGGGCCGGCTGGAATTTCATCAAATCCGGGGGTAAGAGGAAGGAAGGCGCGAGCACCCTCACCATGCAGCTCGTCCGCACGGTCACCGCCAAGCGCCAGAAACAGCTGGATCGAAAATTGAAGGAGATCATCCTCGCCACGAAACTGGAAAAGGCCTATTCGAAAAAGCAGATTCTCGAGATGTACGCCAACGAGGTCTACTTCGGCGGAGGCCGCTACGGCATTGAATCCGCGGCCCAGTACTACTTCGGGAAAAGCGCGCCCCAGCTCCTTCCTGAGGAGGCCGCGATGTTGGCGGGCCTTGTCCAAAATCCCAATTGGTACAACCCCTACAATCCGGATCCCAAATCGAGGGCCGCGGCGAAGGTACGCCGGGATCACGTGCTGCGTCGCATGGCGACGGAAGGCTACCTCAAGGCTGCCGACGCCCTGATTTTGATCCAGCGGCCCATCCGCCTGGCCCGGGAAAACGCGCAGGAAGAACAGGTCGCTCCCTACGTCGTGGAGGAAGTCCGAAAATACCTCTATGAGAAATACGGCCGTGAAGCGGTGTTGAACGGAGGGCTGGAGGTCACTACCACCATTGACTCGCTTTGGCAGGCGGGCGCCAACGAGGCGGTGCACAAGGGCTTGCGGAATGTGGATCGGCGCCGGGGCTTCCGCAAGGATGCCATTCAGTTCGTCAATGATCCCGACGGCGCCAAACTCCCGGGCTGGAACCGCTACTTCGAGGTGGGCGACTCGGTGCGGGGAATCGTGCTCGGATGGAAGGATGGCACCGCGTCCGTGCGCGTCGGGCGGGCCACGCTGGAGGTGCCGCCAGCCTCTTTCGCCTGGGCGGGGAAGGGTATCGAGAAAATTCTTTCGCGGGGCGCTAGCCCCCGTTTCTTCATCAAGGAAGAGAAGGATGGCCTGCCCACCAAAATCGAATTGGATCAGGAGCCCGAAGTGGAGGCGGCCCTGCTTGCGGTGGATCCAAAGACTGGCGAGATCCGCGCTATGGTGGGCGGCTACGATTTCAATCGTTCCAAATTCGACCGCGCCTTGCAGGCCCAGCGCCAAGTGGGTTCTAGCATGAAGGCCTTCGTCTACGGCGCGGCCTTCGAAAAGGGCAAGACGTCCGCTTCCATCGTCAACGATGTCCCCACGACCTTCGTGGACGCCGAGCATTTTCTAGTCACCACGACGCCTGAAGGCATCACCACCGCGAGACCCACGGCCCGCGGCGCGAAATCCTACGAGCCAAAAAACTACGAGCGAGATTTCTGGGGCCCAATTCCCATCTGGGAAGCCCTAAGGGACAGCCGCAACGTGGCGGCGGTGCGGACCTTAGAAGAAACGGGCATCCAGAACGCCATCGCCTTTGCCAAAAAAGCCGGAATCCAGAGTGCAATCCCGCCTTACCCGAGCCTGGCTCTGGGCGCCGCGGATTTGAATCTCCGGGAGATGACCCGCGCCTACGCCACCATCGGCAACGGCGGTGTGCAATGCCCGCAGCCCTTTTTCATCAAGCGCATCGTGGACCGCACGGGCCGGGAACTGGAATCCTTTGAAGGCTCGCCGGGCGAGCAGGTCATCGAGCCCCCGGTGGCGTTTGAGCTCATCCAGTGCCTGCAGGGCGTGGCGACGCAGGGCACCGCCTCCCGTACCAACGAATTAAATTGGCCCGTGGCGGGCAAGACCGGCACCACCAATGACCACACGGACGCCTGGTTTCTGGGTTTCTCCACGCGAATCGCGTGTGGCGTGTGGGTGGGCCTCGACACCAAGAAGACCATCTACAGGGGCGCCGATGGCGGCAAGGTCGCCGTGCCCATCTGGGTGGAATTCATGAAGACCGCGCTGCCTACCACTCAGCGCGAGGATTTCAGGGCTCCCGAAGGCATGGATTGGGCGGATGTGGACCGTCTCACGGGTCTGCTGGCCAGCGGCGTCACCACCGATAAGGTGCTGCACTTGGCCTTTCCTCGGGGCTCAGCGCCCAAGGAATCCACCGATGTCGAGGCCATTCAGAAGGTGATCGAAGCCAAGGCCCGGGCCCATACCCAGGCAGCCGAGATCAAGGTCTGGGGCCAGGATCCCACCAAGGCGAAGCCCGCCGAGGCCGTGGATTTCACCAAGATGGAATTGCCTAAAGAGCAATGAGGTACTGAGGTACGAGGGATGAGGTCCGAGGAGAAGATCAGCTTGCCTCGTACCTCACCCCGCGTACCTCAAACCTGCTTTACCCCTTTTTCTTGAAAGGCGTGCCCGTTGGGCGATCGCCCTTGGGCTTGAAGGCGCCCTGGTCTTTGGAGGCGAAGGTCTTTTTCTCGAAAGGCTTGTTCTCGTAGGGGCGCTTTTCGAAGGGCTTTTTCTCGAAGAGTTTCTTCTCGAAAGGACGTTTTTCGAAGGGTCGGCTGGCGCCCTCCTTCTTGAAGT
>JANXXC010000295.1 GCA_025350765.1 Holophagaceae bacterium
AATCCCGTGCTGCAGGGCGAAAAATTCGACCCCAACGGGGACTATGTACGGGCCTGGATACCCGAGCTGGCGGGCCTTGACACAAGATGGATCCATAAGCCCTGGGAGGCCCCGGAAGCCATTCGGCAAAAGCTCGACTACCCCGAACCCATCGTGGATCACGTCGCAGCCCGGGCGCGATTTCTGGCGGTAGCCAAGGCCCATCTGAAAGCGGAGAAGCGCGAAATTTCTTAGGGGCGAAGGGGGCCGCTGAACCCCTACAATCGAATCTTGCCCACGAACCTCCTGGACTTCATCCCGCGCTGGCGGGTAGCCCCTCAAAGCGAGAAGGGCAGCAAGGTTTTGTTCCTGACGGAGTTCTGCGAGGCCCTGCATCTCAAGCGTGGCGGGACCATGGCCAGTTGATTTATTCGGTCAATGTTTTCAGCGAAACCTTGAACCTCCCCAGGTCCCTCCCCAACGCGTCGAAAAAATTCGCGTCCGCCGCTTCCACGGCTGGGATGGCCTTGCGGATGAGCGCGCGGCCCAGGCGTGTGGGCCGCAGCAGGAAAGCCCTTCCATCCTTCGGATGATCATTGCGCTCTAGCCAGCCTTTGGATTCGAGCATCCGCACGATCTGCGAAGTCATCATGGGGTCGAGTTTCGCGACTTGAGCGATGCGTGCCTGGGTGACCTGCCCTTCCTCGGATTCAATCCATCCGAGACACGCCAATACGACGAATTGTGGATGGGTTAGATCCAGCGGTGCCAAGGCTTCGCGTAGGACCCGTTGCCAAGCCATGGTGGCCTGCCACATGAGAAAACCCGGACTGTCATCGGGCCCCGAATGTCGGGTGGGAAAGGCCAACGTCATATGGAAATCCCCATGGGAACTCTCATGGCCTGGGCGATGACGCGGAAATCCGATTCGGGAATTTCAAACATCCCGAAGCGGAAAGGACTCGCCCATCGTGTCTCGTCGTGGATGAAAGAAAGCTTTTGAAGCAGGGGCCGGATGGGTGCGTCCTCACATGGTCGAAAATCCACGTCCCGGCGATGGGGAATTAAGCCTGGCGCCATTTCAAAGGCATAGGGCTCACCCTCACGGATCTGGCCGATGGCCGTAAAGGCCTGCACCGGTTCCCCCTCCTTCATGCCCGTTCGTGGCGAATAGTAGGTGATCCAATCTCCGGCGCGCATCCGTTTCAAGGGTGCGATCTTGCCGTGGCAAAGCTGGCAGAAGCCACCGGATTCTCCGAGTTTGACGTGATCCCGGGATGCGACGCCAATCCAGAATCGGGTCGTGGCCGAAGTTTCAGGGGTGTGCTGAGTAAGGCTCATGCTCGCTCCTTTTTATATACTATGCGCGCTTACTAAATTTGCAACCCGGTCCGCTTGATATTCTCAATGGAGGCGCCATTGGGTTCGCGCTAGAATCGCCGTTTCCCTGAACAGGAGACTTGATGGCGCGAATCCAAGGCTGGGCCTATGCCTCAGCATCGTTGGCGATGGTTTCCTTGGTGGCTGGAGAGGCTGTTCCCGGCTCCCCTTCCATGCCGCTGAAGCCCCCTATGACCCCCCTACCGGCCCTCGATACGGAGCCCAATACCTCCGGAGAAGGGCAGCCCTGCGGCGTCCTCGAAGGTCCCAAACTCCTGCTGAAGGACACCGGCTTCATTTTGAAGGCTCCGATCGCGTGGGAAAAACGGGAATGGCTCGAAGCGGGCGGTGCTCTGACGGCGGTGGTGGGAACCGCGCTGCTATTGGATGGGCCCGTGCGGGACAACGCCCAGGCCCATCGCAACATCGGCGCTGACAAAGCCGCAAAGCAGGTGCAGCTCTTTGGCGCGGGGTATTCGTTTGCGGTGATGGGCGGATTCTATGCCTACGGAAAATTCGTGGGCAACGAGGACGCGGCGCACACGGGCATCGAGGCCCTGGAGGCGAGCCTGATCTCCGGCGCCTTGGGATCGGCCATTAAGATCAGCGTGGGACGGAGCCGCCCCTTGAAGCAGGAGGGCGCCTTCCATTTCGAACCCTTCCGCGGGGGCGTGTCTTTCCCGTCCGGTCATACGGCCCAGGCCTTCACCGTGGCCACCGTCATTGCAGAGCATTACCCGCAGCTCTGGGTGCGCTGCGTGGCCTATGGCACGGCGGCCCTGGTGGGCGTCTCTCGCATCGAACAGAATGCGCATTTCACCTCGGACGTGCTGGCCGGGGCCATCCTCGGAACCCTGGTTGGACGCACGGTGGTGCGGCTCAACACCGAGCGAAACGTCAGCCGCCCAAACGGTCATGGAGGCCTGAAAGTGGCGCTGGCTCCTGATTTCGGACCGGGGGGATATCGCGGGGCGATGCTGTCGTTGAAGTTCTGAAATTGGATAAATTAGAAGAAAAAATAACCTGATTACTAAGGATCCTCATCTCATTTATCTCCAAATAAATTGGACGTTTGAGATGAAGTCAGCAGAAAAACACTACGCGGAGGGGCGCGGAGTAGCGGAGGCTCGCGGAGCTGCCCCTTTTGCGATCCGTCCAGCAGAGGCCAAGGATTCGGGCGCCCCTGCGCGCAACGGACGAGCCCCTCGACTTCTCTCTGATTTCCTCCGCTGCCCTCCGCGTGGTGCATTTTGATGAGGTTGGCCAGTCAGGTGAGTTTCGTTGGTAATCATGAAAATAAAAACTAAGACGGTGTGTCGTCTGTCAAGGGGACCGGCTCGAAATGTCGTCTCGTCCCCGCTGGTGCCTTCACTCACCCGCCCAAATGTGATCGCCGAATGATCCGTTCGGATCGAATCACATGGATGATCCAGATGGTGCCTTCCTCTTTGCGGTAAACCACGCGACAGGGTGGGACGATGACCTCCCGGTGAGGCAGCTTCGAGAATTCCGGGATTTTCCGTCCGCTTGCCGGGAAGGCCTCCAGTCGCTCCAAGCGTTCATTCACTCGATGGACCAAGGCGCGCGCCGCATCCACGTTCTCGAGTGCGATGTAGTCCGCGATTTCCCTGAGCTGCCCCAGTGCCCGCTCCGTCCATTGAACCGTCAGGCGAACCACTGCTTCATCCGCTTTTTGGCTTCCGAGTGGCTCAGTGTCCGGCTTTCGATGACATCTCGCTCACCCAGCGCGATGCCTTCCAAAACCTCTAGGCGGCGTGCCATGGCCTCGAAGGTTTCAGGGTCCACCAGATAGCCGCCGACCTCGCCGTGTTCGGTGATGGCTGCCGGCACATGCGATTCACGCAGCTCCGCCAGTACTTCTGTGGCGCGGCGTTTGATCTCGGTAACGGGTTTCAATACTGTCTGCATGGAAACTCCTGGTGATACAAGTTTATCACTTTGTCCAGCGTCAAACCCTGCGATCCCTCGAGTATCTTCAGCGCCACCTCAAATCCGCGAATTTGTTTCTACATGAAGGCTCCCCCGGATTTCATTGATGCTCCGCCAGCCTCGCCAGTTTCCGCATGGCGATGGGGAGCCCCGCCTTCAACTTGGACCCGAGAAGGCTCGCCCAGACCCAGGCCATGGGCCCTTCCACCTCGATGCGGTGGGTGAAGCGCGTGCCCATGTCCGTGGGCTCGAGGCTGTGATGGAACCGCAGCCGCGCGAAGGGGAGCCGCGTGAGGTCTGAAAAGGAGCGACCATCCTCCAGCGCCGTGATGAGAAATTCGGCCGCAGGACCACCCATGGGTTTCAGTTCGCCGATGGTCCCCACGTTAAACCCACCGCCCAGCTTGGCCCACTCCACCCCATCGTCCCAATCCTTATAGGTGGATGGATCCGCCCAGCGGGCCCAGATATTTTCGGGCCGCGCGGTGGTTTCGAGAGTGTGCTGCGCCAGGATCATGGGGCCTCGGGATATCAACAGAATCGCTCTCAGGATAGCCAGCTCCATTGGCGAGAAGATTCTCGCTAAGCTGAGGCCATTCCTCGGAGCCACCATGGACATCAACACCGACATCACCACGATCGGCATCGTCGGCTGCGGGCTCATGGGCGCGGGCATCGCGCAGGTGGCCGTGGAGGCGGGCTTCAAGGTCGTCGCCAAGGAAATTGATCAAGCCTCCCTGGATCGAGGCCTGGCGCGCATCCACGTTCAGTGGGACAAGGCCGTGGGAAAAGGGAAACGCAGCTTAGATGAGGTAGCCCTTTTCAATGCGCGATTGCAAGGGACCCTTTCCTGGAGCTCCTTGTCGGACTGTGAATTGATCATCGAAGCGGTGCCGGAAATCCTGAGTCTCAAACTCGCGACCTTCAAAGAGCTAGACCGCTGTCTGGCGCCCTCCACGGTGATCTGCTCCAACACCTCCTCCATCTCCATCACGGAGCTCATCGCGGGGCTGGGGCCCGATCGCCATCCCTTCACCGCGGGCCTGCACTTTTTCAATCCGGTGTCCGCCATGCCCTTGGTGGAGATCATCCGCACGGTACTCAGCTCCGCCGATACCATCGCGGCCCTCCAGGCCTTTGTGAAGAAAATCGGCAAGACGCCCGTGCTGGCGCCAGATAGCCCGGGCTTCATCGTCAACCGTCTGCTGGTGCCCTTCCTGCTTGATGCCATCCGCGCCCGAGAACAACAACTGGCCAGCACCGCCGACATTGATGCGGGCATGAAGCTGGGCTGCGGTCATCCCATGGGGCCCTTGCATCTGGCGGATTTCATCGGCCTGGACACCATCGCCAACGTGGCGGACGTGATGTTCGAAGCCTTTGGCGAGCCGCGCTTCAAAGCGCCATCGCTGGTGAAGCAGCTCGTGGCCGCGGGGCGCCTGGGCCGCAAGAGCGGCCTGGGTTTCTATCGCTGGGAGGGCGAGACGCGCATGGAGCCCATCGCGTTGTAACCCGTGCGCGCGCGGATTTGGTGCTTCCTTTGGCTGGCCTTGACCTTGGGCGCGGCGGAGCCCTGGCGCTACGAAGCGCGGCTCACGGCGGGCGCACGGGACCTGTACATCGAGGCCTGGCTGCCCGCGGGCGTGGATGGCACCTTCAGCGTGGATGAAGGCTGCGAGGGATTTCTCGCCGACGTGGAATCGGAAGCCGCGGGCCGGTGGACACCCATCGAACAAGTGCGGGACGCCTGGTATCCGGCCACGGATGAACCACTGCATTTCCGCTATCGCTTCCGCATGGATGCGGCCGCCGAGGCCCTCCACAATTCAACCCAAGTGAGCCATCGCGCGGGAGTCCTGATGGCCTCCCCCGCTTGCTGGATTCTGCGCCCATGGAAGGCAGCCCCTGACATTCCAATGCGCATTCATTGCGCCTTGCCCAAGGATTTCCACCTGGTCACGGGATTGGTGACGACGCTTGACGGCGAGACCATCGAAGATACTTACGATCACCTGGACTACGCGCCCTACACGGCCTTCGGGAATTTCAAGGTGGATCGTTTCGCCTCTGGCGGCGTGCAGGTTCAGGTGGCCACCTTGCCGGGTTCTCTCAAAGTGGCTCCCCAGGAATTACGGACTTGGTGCTTTGAAGCCATCGCCAATCTGAAGGTGGCCTATAGATCCTTTCCAACGAACCGGCTGGTGGTGATGGTGCTTCCCAGCGGTGGCAGCGGCGTAGTATTCGGCTCAACGACGGGAAGCGGCGGCCCCGCTCTCTCCATCCTTCTCGCCCGCGGCGCCACCGCCGAAGACCTGCGCCAAGACTGGGTTCTCACCCATGAATGCATCCACCTCTCTCATCCGGGACTGCCGCGCACGCAGCACTGGTTTGAGGAGGGCCTCGCCACTTATCTAGAGCCCCTGCTGCGGGCGCGGCGAGGTGTCATCACGCCCGAGGAGGTGTGGAATTCCTTCTTGGAATACCTACCCAATGGTCTCCCAAAACCGGGCGATCAAGGGTTGGACCATACCCAGAGCTGGGGCGCGACCTACTGGGGCGGCGCGCTGTTCTGCCTGATGGCCGATGTGCAAATCCGCGAAAGAACCGGCAACCGGAAATCCCTGGACGATGCGCTGCGGGCCATCGTGGCGGCGGGTGGAAATTACGGCGCACGGTGGGATATTCAGAAGACCTTGGACATCGGCGATGGGGCCATAGGGGGCCATCTGCTACGGGATTTGTATGAGCGCATGGGACCGCGCCGGGGAGTCGTGGACCTGCCTGGTCTCCTGAAACGATTAGGCGTGAGCAAGGTGGCCGACAAGATCACCTTCGATGAAAGCGCCGCACTGGCCCCCATCCGCCACGCCCTGACCACCAAGTAATTCGTCCGTTCCACTGGGCCTTTCGTCCAGCACCTTAGGCATTTCGGACTAGCGCGCCTTCCAAGGCGAGTTTCCTGGGCTATTCCGGGACCTAATATTGGGGCAATATGG
>JANXXC010000138.1 GCA_025350765.1 Holophagaceae bacterium
GCGCCCGCGACCTTTTGGCTTCCATTCTCTCTATCCGGTTTTCAAAGATGCCTGAAAGTCTCGATACGCCCCCAAACTACGGGCGCATCTCACCCCTTCCCTTGCCTCAACCTCGATCGCGACAGGAAAATTAGGTTAGCAGAGAGAAGAGCAGATGCAACAAAAAATTCTTTCGGAGCCGCGAAGACCCCACCTGTAGCTAAGCGACGGCAAATGAAGGGCTAGAATTCCCTGGTGAGCACACTCAATGAAGTCCATGTCATCGGCGCCGGGCTGGCCGGGTCCGAAGCTGCCTGGCAACTGGCCCAGGCAGGTCTTCAGGTGAGGCTTTCGGAGATGCGTCCCCATCAGATGACCCCCGCCCATCAATCCCATCGCGCGGCGGAAATGGTCTGTTCCAACTCCTTCAAAAGCGATGATCCCGCCAGTGCCACGGGGATTCTCAAGGCCGAGATGCGCCGTATGGATTCCCTGATTCTGCGATGCGCGGAAGAAGCGCGTGTTCCCGCGGGCAACTCACTTGCTGTGGACCGGGATGCCTTTGCAGAATTGGTCACGTCGGCCCTGAAGCAGCACCCGAATATCCACTGGAATGAAACAACGGTGAGCGCCCCGGATCTCGCCATCCCCACGCTCATCGCCACCGGGCCACTCACCGCGGAGCCGCTGGCGGACTGGCTTTCAGGCATCTGTGGCGGGGATCGCCTTTTCTTTTACGACGCCATCGCGCCTATCGTGGAGCGCGATTCCATTGATATGGACATCGCCTTCCGCGCCTCCCGCTACAACAAGGGCGAGGCGGACTTCCTCAACTGCCCACTCACCGCACTCGAATATGAGCGATTCCTGGATGCACTGCTCGCGGCGGAACGCGCGGAGCTGCACGACTTTGACACGCCCTACTTCGAGGCCTGCCTGCCCATCGAAGTGATGGCAGATCGCGGTCGCGAGACCCTACGATTCGGTCCCATGAAGCCTGTGGGTCTTGACGATCCGCGCACCGGTCGCTGGCCCCATGCCGCGGTGCAGCTGCGCCAAGACACACTCGCAGGCGATCACTACAACTTGGTCGGTTTCCAGACACGATTGAAATGGGGCGCCCAAAAGGAAGTCATACACCTCATCCCGGGTCTTGAAAATGCGGAGTTTGTGCGCTTCGGCAGCATCCATCGAAACACCTACGTGCAAGCTCCAAAGGTGCTGGACGCGACCCTGGCTGTGAAGGCCATTCCCAATCTTTGGATCGCAGGTCAGCTCAGCGGGGTCGAAGGCTACCTGGAATCCGCGGCAGGAGGGCTCGCCGCTGCCATCTCCATCAAGCGCGCAGCTCAGGGCAAGTCGCCCGCGCCTCTGCCACGGGAAACCATGCTGGGCGCCCTTCTTCATTACCTGGCCAATGCATCCCTGAAAGACTTCGGCCCTACCAATGCGATGCTCGGGCTCATGCCGGATCTGCCTGAAGGCTTGCTCGACCATCGCGCCCTCAAGCGCGTAGGCGGCGCGCGAGGTTTGAAGCAGGCCAAGGGCCAAGCCCACCGAGAACGAGCCCTGGCGGCCCTTGAAGCGTATCTGATGGAACAGGGAGTTGAACCATGAAGAAGGTATTTGCCGTTGTGTTCGTCCTGTTTCTTGCCGTGAGTGGAGGACTGTGGTGGCTTCTGCGGAGCACGCCTGCGCAGGCATCTCTCGATGAGACCTACTCAGGATTCAGCGCCGACGACCTAGGTGTGGGCCGCCTTCTCCGCTTTTCAAACGGTGGCACTCCCCTTAGAACCATTCAATGGCTGCGTCCCTCGGCGGGTGGGATCGAAGTGGCCCAGGTCCTCACCCAGACCGATCGCCAACAAATCGCCATCTACCAGAACGGCCAGCTCCTGACGCAGCTCCATCTGCCGCGGCCTGATGGCGTGACGGAAGCCTTCTTTCGTTTCGCACAACTGCGCGACGCCGCCGTGCTTCCAGGAAACGTAGCCATCCTGCTGTACCGCGCCCAAAATGCCACGGCGGTGGACATACCCTTGATCCTGGCGTTGGACCTGGAGACTCATTCGGTTCGGTGGAGTCATCGCGCCGCGGTGGAGCGCCTTGCCCTCGCCCTGGATCCGAAAAAACCTGAAGACAACGCGGTCATCGCCTATGGCGACAATGGCGATCTACAGCGCATTCCCCTAACCCTGCAGAAAGGAGAGCGAGCAGGCGCAAAGCCACCCCGCTCTGCCGCCCAGGCGATCGAACTGCCTCCGGAAGTCCAGGGCATCACAGACCTGCTTCCAACGGGAGCCTCGACCTTTTTGATCTCCCACCGAAATGGCCTTTCCGCCTATCTGGGGACAAAGGGCTGGAATCACATTTCCTTGCCGACGCCAGGACCCATGGGTTTTGTGGAACCTAAGAGCAGCCTGGCATTCGGCGGAAAACAGATCTGGTGGCAACCCGAGCCTGGCCGCTTGATCCAAGTTAAATTCGATGGCACACCGGTCGCGATGTGGGATGCCAAAGCCTTCCCCCTTACGAGCCCCAACGAAAAAGATTCAGAGCTATTGCAATTGCTGGGTGCCGATGCTGAAGGCAGGCTGTGGTTCGGTTTGGCCGCCCCGACGCTGCTAGGACCCGTGATCCCTTCGCCCCAAAATGTCGCATCCATTCCAGCGTCAACGGGATCAGCTATTGGGAATGCCCAACCCAAAGAGGGCGCATGGAAATCCGATGCACCCGCCACCGCGGAAGTGGTGCAGCCGCTGCCCTCCGAGGCCCTCGACCGCAGCGCCTGGGAAAATTATTTGCATCAAGGCCTGGATCGCCTCTACTGCTGGGATCCAGGATCGGGCTCCATCAAGCGCGCCTCGTGGACCACGAGTTGGCGAAAACTGGGTCCGCCCTCGGACTCCACCATCCCGTTGGGGGATGGCGCCCTTCGCCCCGCCGCGGGAGGATTTCTCTTCGGCTATGGCACCCAGGCTTGGTGGCTGCCCCTCAAGGAGTTTCCGCTGGCAGAAGCAGGCACCAGCGGGGAGGCCCTGCCGCCGCCCGCACTGGCGACCTTCGTGGTGAAGGCCCCGCCTTCACCCATGATGGATCTCTCCCGACTTCCTGGCACGCCGAAGAATTAAAAAGGAGACTCATTTTCGGCGATCAGGATGCGGTCGTGTCCGGCCCAATCCTGGCGTACGTGGATGATTTGCCAGCCGAGGGCGCGCCCACGCGCGATCAATTCGGCACCCTGCCCCGCTCCGATTTCCAGCACCACGGCGCGCGCTCCACGGCGGATGGCCTGATCAAGGATTTTCAAAGAGAGCCCGTAACCTCGATCCTCCGCGAAGAGGGCTAACGCAGGCTCGAAGGAAAGCTCTCGCTGCAGCGAAGCGGCATCCGCCGGATCCACGTATGGTGGATTCGAAACTACCAATTCCAGTGGGTCTGCGATGGGTGCCAGCAGATCACCCTGGGTGAATTGGATCTGAGCGCCGAGATCCACCGCATTGCTCCGCGCGGTTTGGAGCGCGCCCGCGCTGATGTCCGAGGCGCTGATCTCCCAGTCCGTTTCCAGCGCCAGGGAGATGCCCAGGATGCCGCTGCCAGTGCCGATGTCGCAGGCCCTTTGCACCTTCAAGCGGCGTCCCACTTCCAGCGTGACTTCCAATACCAACTCCGTCTCGGGGCGCGGGATGAGTGTGTCGCGGGTGACTTCGAAACGACGCCCTCGGAATATCGAAAACCCGACGATGTAAGCCCAGGGTTCTCCGTCCCGCCGCCGCCGCAGCCATTGGCCCACTTGTCGGCGCGTGTCGATGGAGACCAGCTCTCCGCCGTGGGATACGAGCTTGGCGCGGTCCCATCCAAAGCCATCTTCGAACCAGCGAAGACTCTCGGCGGAGGCCTCGTCAGGCTCAAGGAAATGAGCTAGCGCGGAGGCCAAATCAAGGCGGAGTTCGGAGTAGGTGATGGTCATTGAAAATTTTCTACTTTGCCATCAACGCCTTGGCGCGTTCCTGGCTCTGGGCCAGCACGATCTCGTGCAGAGATCCGCCGTGGCTATCCATGGTGACGACGACGGGGAAGTCATCCACTTCGATGACCCAAAAGGCCTCGGGACTGCCGAATTCTTCGAGCATGTGCACGTCCACCACGCGCTTCACGCGCTCGGCGAGCAGGGAGCCCGCGCCGCCGGTGGCGTGGAAATAGACCGCGCCGGTCTTCACCAAGCCATCGCTGGTTTTCTTGCCCATGCCGCCCTTGCCGATGACGCCGCGCACCTGGTAGGTGTCCAACACGTCGGCTTCGTAGGGTTCTTCACGGATGCTCGTCGTGGGGCCCGCCGCGACGAAGCTCCAAGAGCCGTCGGCGTTCTTCTTCACCACCGGGCCGCAGTGGTAGATGACCATGCCTTTGAGGATGGGCTTCAGCCATTCAGGCTTTTGCTCCTTCATGTACTTGTGGCCCATATCGCGGCTGAGCACGAGCTTGCCGTTGAGCAGCACCTCGTCGCCTACCTTGAGCTGGCGGGCCTGATCTTCGGAGATGGGGGTGGTGAGGCGGATCATCGAAACCCTTTCAATCACAAAATGCCAATTCAGTCGAAGCTCACATCACCGTTCGCGCCAATCGTCATCACCCTTCGCCGCGACGACCAGCACATGTAGCTGATGCTCACGAAAAAGCTGGCGGGATGGCGGAACATCTCTTCGACGAGGACGCCCAGCACGGTGGTTTTTCCGCCATAGCCCATGGGGCCGATGCCGAGGGTGTTCAGATCGTTCGTGATCTCTTTTTCGAACTGATCCATTTTTGGATCGGGATTCGGCGTGCCGAGTTTCCGCAGGATGACCTCTTTCGATTTCTCGTAGCCCGTAACTCGATCGCCCCCGATGGCCACACCGAGAATCCCGGGAGAGCAGCCCTGGCCCTGGGCCTTTACCACCGCATCAATGATGGCCTTGCGCACGCCGCCGATATCGCGTCCCGCGCCGATGGTGACGTCGGGCAAGCGATACTGCGCGCCGACGTTTTCACAACCACCGCCCTTCAGCATGATGGCCACTTCGATTTCTGATTTCTCCCACTCTTCGAAATGCACCACGGGATGACCTTCATGGAAGGGGTCCAGGTTGTTGCCGGTGTTCTTGCCTTCTAGGCTCGACACGCAATTGGGCCGCAACCATACCCGTTGGGTAGCCTCCACAACCGTCGCGCGGATCTGCTGTTTGACCTTGTGCTGGCTCAGACCGTAGGGATGGCGCACCCAAAAAATAAGAGTGCCGGTGTCCTGGCAGAGCGGCGTCACATGGCCATCCGCCAATAAAATATTCTTCACCATGTCATTGAGGGTGTTGAAGGCGCGGGACCCTTCTTCCTCAGCATCGCGGCCCTTCACGAGCGCATCGATGACATCCTGCGGAAGCCGCGAACTGGCGCGGCGGATCAGCTCCAATATCGGAGGCTTCAGATCCAGCTGCTTCAGGCCCGCCATGTCGGCACGGTAGTCGGAAGGCAATACCGATTTCCGCTGGACCTCGTCCATGGTCGTCAGAGTCGGGATCGTGCATTCAGCCATGGGAACTCCGCAAAGACCAGCATTCCATTGTCCGCTTGGTCCTGGATTTTCAGAAGCTGAAGTCGTAGGAGAAGTTGAAGTTCGCCAGGAAGCCGTAATCGTCGCTGAATTTCCGGGTCAAAGTGGAGGTTCCATCCGCCGCCCAGGTGCGGCGAGTGGCGCGAAGGTGGTAGGTGCTTCCCGCGGGAAGCCGCGGAAACGCCCAGGTTTCAACGTTCCCGGCCAGGACGCCGGGGCTCGTGCCGATGATGAAGGATTCAGACACACCTCCTGCCAGGATGGAGCCGAAAACTAGGTAGACCTCGTCACCCTGGACCGCATTGGTGATCGGAGCTACGGTGCCGCTGGTGGAGCTCAGATCGGTGCGCGAGCTGAAGGCGGTGTTGAAGGTGGCCGAGGCCGCCCCGGCCTGAGGCGTGAAGGGCGCGCTGGCCTTGGGGTCGAAGACTTTCCCGGAGACTTGCGGGAAACACACCGCGTAGCAGGCTGTGCCGAAGGGAAGCAGGTCCAATTGGTAGCTGCCGTCGGCGTGGGTGAGGGCCCGGCGCAGGATCGCGGGATCGCCGAAGGCCGGAAAATACTGGGCGGTCACCAGAGCTCCAGCGAGGGGCAGGCCAGCGCCATCGGTCAGCTTTCCCGAGATCGTGCCGGAGGAGTTACGGTCCACCACGCGCCATTCGGGAGCGAATCTGAGCGTGCCGCCCCGAGGCTGCACCGAACGGCCGGGATCGATCACCATTGTGATGTCCACCACGTTGGTGGAGACCGCAAAGCTACACGGGATTAGGAAGACTGGCGCCACGGAGGTGAGGGGAAGCGTGTTGCCGCCGATTAGCTGGGCGGTGCTCCCCTGGCCCAGGGTTAGGCGCAGCGCAGTGTAGGCTCCCGCGGCTAAGTTGAAGTTAGCGGCCAGTGTTCCTGAGCTGCCATCCACCAGGGTGGGAAGAGAATAGGCCGCGTTGGGCGAGGCCACCGTCACCCAGCCACTGGGACCGTTCACCTCGACCTTTTGGATGGCAAGGCTCAAGGACTGGACGCCATCGCCGGGCCCACCCACTAGGTGGACCGAGCAATTGCTTTGGGTGCCTGTGAAACTGGTGCCGACGCCACTTCCCCCACCTCCGCTGCAGGCCGCGAGAAGGCTAAAGGCCGTACCGGTGATTCCCCGTCGGAGGTAGTTCATTAGGTCATCGCTCATCGTGCGCCCCAGGCCCGACAAAGCCCGACGGTGAGATCCGTCAGCGTGCCGATGGGGCCGATGGCCTGGCCCTTGATATCCCGGTCCGCCTCGCCGATGCGCGCCAGGAGTCGGCGTACCCCATCGGATTTCAGTTTGTCTTTGACGCGCTGGTAGCCACCCAATAGCCAGTCCTGGCGGGGGCCGAGGCCCACCGCGGCCAGCAGCTCGGCACCCCGCAGACCGCCCGCCTCACTGAGATTGCAGACTCGCTCCACTTCCCGTCGGGCCTGCCCCAGCAACAAAAGCGGGGCACCGCCTGGATCATCCTCCAGGGCCTGGCGCAGGGCCTCCAGGGCGCGATCCAGCTGTCCTTTCTGCCAAGCCTGGGACCAGGCGAAAGTGCTTTGTTCGGCCAGGCGAAAGGTGGCCTGAGCCACGAGGGCCTCGTTCACGGGGTGATCGTCGGCGAGAAGATCCAGCACTTCGAGGGTGCGCCGCAATAGGCCTGGATGGCCGCCAATGCGCGAGGCCACCAGGGCCGCCACGCCATCCTCCAATCGCAGCCCCAGGCGCGTGGCTTCCTGGTCCACGAAGCCACGGATGTCATCGCCTTCGAGCACGCCCACCTTCAGTACGCGGCCTTCCTTCAGCCAATCCGAGAAGGGCTTGGCGCCCAGAGGTTTCCCCGGCCCCGCAGAAAGCCCATTGCGGGCCACCAGCAACAGATGGGTTCCCGGCGGCGGATTCGTGAGCCAGCCCTTCACTGCGGCAGGGAGATCTTTAGGTTTCTGCAGCAGATGGTCCGCCTGGGGCACGATGACCACGCGGGAAACGCCCATGGGGCCCGATTCGGAAAGCGCGCTAACCACCTCTCCCCAGGGCGCGTTTTCACTGCAGACGCTCAAGGCGAACTCAGCCCAGTCGGGATCCACGCGCCTTGATTTCCAGGCCTCGATGGCCTTGCGCCGCGCATCGGCATCTTCGCCGTGGATTAGCGCCAGATCAGCCTTTAGCCATGCAGGGGGGGCGCTCATGATTCATTGCCTTCCAGCAGCTGGGTGACGAAGCTCTCGGCAAAATCATCCGCCAGGCTATCCACCACCGAAATTTCGCGGCTGTCGAAGCTCGCGAAATT
>JANXXC010000149.1 GCA_025350765.1 Holophagaceae bacterium
GACGTGAGTCTTCACGACGTTGTTCGCCATCTCAAATCGCGGCACAGCGAACGAAAGGGCAAGTGATGGCCACGCACACGCCCCACTTCCCCGACTTACTCTTCACCGGCGCGGCCCGCTTGCGCCGCTGGGAAGGCCGCCTCATGGGTCTGCTGGCCGATTCGGGCTACTCAGAATTGCGATCCTCTCTGGTCATGCGCGAGCCCCACGAGGAGGCTTCCCTGCGCTTCTTCGATGGCGACCAGCTCGTGGCGTTGCGTTGGGATTACACCACCGCCTTGGCCCGAATGCTCTCCAAGCGCTTCGCGGAACCCCCTTCCCGCGTGAGTTACGCCGGTCCCGTTTTTCGCCGGGCCACGCAACCTTGGGAGCCCGTTGAGCGCTTCGAGGTGGGTTGCGAACGCATCCACGAAGACGAAGCGGGCCGCGATGAAGCCGACGTTGAACTAGCGAAATTATTGATGGCTGTGCCCCGGCTCTTAGGCCTTCGCGGCGCCATCCTGCAACTGGGCAGCGCCGCGCTGCTGCGCAAACCATTGGAGCAGGAAAAACTGCCCGATCCTCTCGCGGACGCAGTAACACGGGCCCTTTCCAGGCGCGCCCCCCACCGCGTGGAAGAAGCCCTGGGTCCTCACCCGGCGGCTCGGCGCTTGCTGACCCACTGCGAATTCCTGCTCTCAGGACTCGATGGGTTCGAGGCCCTGAAGGCTCTCGATCGCAGCCCCTATGCCAAGCTTTTGGAAGGCGAGCAGGAACATTTGCAAAAAACGTTGGAAGCCCTCGCGCCACTCGTTCCGCAGGGCCTTCAACTGCGCCTCGACCTGGCCGATGTGCAGGGTCTGAGTTTTTACACCGGACCTACCTTGCGGCTTTACACCCCTGGGGCTCAGGCTGAATTGGCCGCGGGTGGGCGCTACGACGGGCTCTACCCGGAATTGGGAAAGCCTTGGTTCGCAGCCGGGTTCTGCGTGCGCCTCACACCTTTCCTGGATTTGGCGGAGACCCGCCCCGAACTTTTCGATGCGGAGGCCCTGTGATCTCCTCAGGTGAAATGCCTATCCTCATCGCTTTTCCGAAGGGGAGACTCGGCGACGAACTGCTTCCGAAACTTGCGGGCACGGCCTTGGCCTTGGATGAATCGGCGCTGAAATCCAGGGTCCTGCGCATCCCCACCGCGACTCCCGGCGTGCAGGTATTGCTCTTGAAGGGCACCGATCTTCCTCGCTACGTGGCGGCGGGCGTGGCCTCCTTGGGCATCGTGGGCTCGGACACCTTGGACGAAATTGACGTGGACTTGTTGGAGCTTGCGGATCTTAGGTTCGGTGCCTGCAGGCTTTCCCTCTGCGGCCCGGCGGGCCTCAAGCTGGATGATCTGAAACAGCGACCCCACCTGCGCCTCGCGACGAAATATTTGCGCGCCACGGGATTCTGGTTGGAGCGGGAAGGCCTCACCGCGGAGTTGGTGCCCTTGCAGAGCAGCGTGGAACTGGCGCCCATCCTGGGCTTGGCGGATGCCATCGTGGATCTCGTGCAGACCGGTGGCACTTTGAAGGCCCACGGCCTTGAAGAGATCGCGGTGCTGGGTGTGACTTCGTCCCGCCTAGTGGCGGGCCGGGGCGCTTACATGGCGGATCCAGGGCGTTTGAGACCCATCGCCGATGAACTGACGCGCCTACTCAAAGTTTAGAGCCGGTCCCGATGAGTTCCGATTTCTGCTCTCGGGATAGCTTTTTGATCGCCGCTTCCCGGCGCGTTGCTTCGGCTTGGGTGCCCACGGCTTCCTGATAGACCAATTCCAACGGCCCCCGTCCCCGGGTGTAACGCGCGCCTTTCCCGCCGCGATGGGCTTCAAGCCGCGCCTCCACGTCGGGGCTGATGCCGGTGTACAGGCTGCCATCGCCGCAGTGCAGGATGTAGACATGCCAAATGCTCATGCACCTACCATGACGCGGGACGTACACTTAAGTCATGTTTGACGCCTTCGAAGCCTTTCCCGACTCCGCCCGCCTCTGGCTCATGGCCTTTCCGCGGCCCTTGAACGAAGAAGAGAAAGCCAAGATTGATGCTAGTTTCGAGGCATTCCGCCCCCACTGGAAAGTCCACGGCACCCCCATCGAATCGGGCTGGATGCTGCTGGAAAACCAGATCCTCGCGGTGGTGGAGAACACCATGGGTACTCAGCCTTCGGGCTGTTCCATCGACGCCATGCTGCGGCAAAGCTTCAAGCTCGCCACCGCCCTGAACCTTGAGATCCTGGATGCCCAGAGCATCCTGGTGCGGGTGGCCGGAAAGGTGAACGTCGTGCCCAAAACCGAACTGGAAGCCGGGCTGCGGGATGGAAGGCTGGATGCCACCACCCCCGTCATCGACCTGGGCCTCCTGGAGCTCGGCCAACTGCGCGCGGGCAAGCTGGAGCGGCCCCTGGCCCAGACCTGGATCGGGCGGAAGCATCGCGCGCAATTGGAGAGCCGAGTCTCCTAAGGCGCAAACGGACTAGAAGATCGGATCACCGGGCTTGCGCTTCCAGGCTTCGGGGCGTTGCTTGGCGCCGTCCTGCTTGGGCTTGTTGGAGGCCTGAGCAGCAGCTTTGAGCGTATCCATGAGGCTGGCACCCAGAGTGCTGGCCGCGGCTTTCGTGGTGACCTGTTTCGCGGGTCCCGCTACAACGGCTTCGGCAGCCTCGATATCGGCCTTGGGAGCCTCGATCTTTTCAGCCTGCTCATTGAGCCGTTTCTTATACCAAGCCATGCGCTTGGGATCGATAGCGCGGGTCTGTTTGACCGTGCCACCCTTCCTCAGAGCCACTTTGGGCTTGGCCTCCCGCCGGTCTTCACGCAGTTCCGATTCAGGATTGGAGGCTTCCTCCAGGATCTTCGCCAGGTCTGCCAGGCCGCCAAGGGAACGCTTGCTCATAGGTTAGAAGGTCTCCATCAAGGGCACGGGCCCCAACCCATCAGGTTAGCTGGTGAAGGCCAAATGGCAAAGCCCGCAAAGCAATTCAGCGCACAATGATCGCACAATGGGGGTATGCGGAAAGCCCTGGTCGTCCCCCTTCTTCCCTTGTTGGCCATGGGGGTCGCCTGTGATCGAAAGGGCTTCGTAGGGGAAGCGCACCTAGCCTCCTCAGCAAGCCAAACCCTCAGCCCGCCGCCCTATCCCATGGATCCCACCCATATCCCCGATAGGTCTGGATGGAAACCCTTGGGCGATATCCGTCCCAGTTTCGCGGGGCCGCACCGGGGTTCTTTCCAGCGGGTGACACTCAATCCCATCGCCGCCGCGGCGCTGGACCGGGGGGCCATTAATCCCTGGCCTGAGGGCGCCCAGGTGGTGAAGGAGGCTCTGGACAAGAACGGCAAGCGCTTGGGCTATTTCTGGATGAGCAAGGAGCAGGGCCAGTGGATATGGGCCACGGGCGACTTAAGCGGCAGAGTAGAGGCGCGCTTCCCTGGAGAAAGCAGCGGGGCCTGCGCTGCCTGTCATGGAACGCGGGCCGCCCGCTTCGATGGCTGCTTCTCGCCGGTCTTCGCGGGCAAGGGGACCCTCGATATCCCCCTCAATAGCAGCGCCCCCCTGCGATGAAATCCAGTCTGGAAGCCCTTCGCCAGCGCTACGAGAGCGACGCCGCGCTGGCCTTGGATCCCATCGCTGTGCCCCTGCGGTTCGCGGACGCCATGGATCGCGAAGTGGCCGCCTTCCTCGCCGCCCATTTGGCGTACGGCAAGGTCGCGCCCATGCTAAGAGCCATTGAAAAGGTGATAAAGCCCCTGGGGGAGCGCCCCGCCCAATGGCTCCGGGAGCGCGATGAATCCGCCATCCACGCCGAACTCCAGGCGGCCCTCCAGGGCTGGGTCTGGC
>JANXXC010000204.1 GCA_025350765.1 Holophagaceae bacterium
TCGCCGCGCTGGCGAAGCAGCTTGATGAGCTGCTCACGGGCTTCTAGAGAACGAGGGAATTCTTTGAGATAGGTGCGCAGATCCTTCACGCGATCTCGGAAGCCCGCCTGCTGAAGCTGCCCGGCGAAGCTCTGGGCATCGGGGACCTGATCACCTTGGGCAAGCACAGTGGAGCCCCTGCGATCAATCAAGGCCCACTGGGGTTTGGAGAGGAAATGGAATTTCGAAAACAGTTCCTTCTCGGCCCCACTGCCGAGCGTGTAGGTGCGCCGAGGGACTTCGAAGAACCGCAGCTCCTCTCCTTGCAGGACCTTGGTTAATCCATCCGTCAGGGCGCGGGTACCCTTCGTGTCAAACACGTACAGGGTAGCGGGCGCTTCCAGTAAATCGGCATCGCGATCGATCTGAACCCGCAGCTGTGCGGTCTGGCTCAGCAAAGGCGATGTCCCCAGAAACACAAGGCTGAGCGCGGGCAATGGCACCTTCATCAGTTCGACCCCTTTCCCACGGCTGGACTCAGTTCTATCTGAGCGCGGGGGCCCACTGGTGGCAAGCCTTCTACGCGAAACAGCCAGGACGCTTGTCCACGGGGACGGAGCAGCCTGGCTGTGCGCGGTGTGGCCTAAAAATCAGGGCAGGTAGCCGCCGGGGAGAACCTGGAAGGGGGCGCTGATGAGGCGGGTCTGGTCGAAGGGCGCCGTGCCCGTGCTCTTGAACCAGCTCGGGTACACGAAGTCGCTCATGAGGATGGTGCTGATGCGGTAGCCCTGGGCGTTGGTCTCGCAGGCGTCGCACACTTCCACGCTTCCCGTCGTGCCATCGGGTCGCGTATAGGTGACGTTCAAAAAGGGATCCGTGCGCAGCTCGAGGACTTCGTGGGAGATGGTATTGGTCCAGTAATCCACTGCGACGCCGCTCACGTGGCAATAAGAGATGGGCACACCGGCACTCACGGTGTGGTAGTCACCCTTGCGGTCGTCAATGTACACGTTCCAGTTTGCGGAATTGACGCTCTGGGTTTTACCCACGAACACAAAGGTGGCGTCCTTGGCCCAAGCGGCTTTGTATTCGTTATGCACCTGGCTCGCCACGGCATTGGTGACGTTGCGCAGCGTGGTGTCCGAGACGCTCTTCGTGCGGTTCACGATGGCGATGGTCTGCGCCTGAAGCAGGGTTGCGCTAGACAGAACAAGCAGGGTGAGCAGCTTCATAGTCACTATCTCCAAGGGAGTGGTGAGGGTGATGGATGTAGGCGGGTACGCCTGGGGGTTTGAAATGACTCAAATGACAAACCCGCGGATCACCTGTTAATTAATGTGAAGTTTTGTTAATATTTGTTAAGGCGTCTGCGACTGATCGTTCCCAGTCTTAGAACGACACTGCCATCGCAATGCCGACACCAGGATGCCTGCGGTTGTACAGGTAGTATCCGTTGTCGTAGTCCACATAAACGTCGTCCGAGGCGTACCAGGTTTCGGCCCAGAATTCCGGCCAGGGATCCACGATGGTGAACCAATAACCGTCGCGCCAGAACCGGGGATAGCCACGATAGATCGAGGGGCGGTTGCGGATGCGGAACCAGTGCTGGCCACCGAAATGCCTCTGAAAATGGTCCTGCGGAATGTAATAGCCGCCATAGCCACCGCGCTGAATCCAGTCGCGATGTTCTTCCTGCCACTGGCGCGCACGATGCTCCTGCCAACGCGCGTGTTCTTGCCAGGTTCCCGCAGGACGCCAGTTGTTTTGTTGCTGCCATTCCCGGGCTTGTTCACGAGAGCGCGATGGTGGGCCATCGCTTCTTAACCGTGTTCCGGTGGGATCATCTTGATAGGGACGGGGGGGCGTCAGGAGGCGGGGCGGACGATCCTCGCGCCCGCGCTGTTCCCCACGCGGTGCTTGGGGCCTTTGCTCCCGCCATTCGGTGCGAGACGACGGTTCTTTCGGGCGGTCCGCATGGGGTTGGGGCCGGGGCGGACGATCATTCCGTCCCTGCGGTTTTTCCTTGGGTTCACGTCTTTCCGACCTGACTTCTTGCCGCTCGGGCCGGTCCTTGGGTTCGTTATGCGGGCGATCCTGGGCGGAGGCAGGCATCAGCATTGTGAGCGCCAACAGCAGGGTGGAACGGCAGATGATTCGGTGGAAGGCCATGGTTTGAATCCTTTACTGGGAACTTCCCTCGGCGGTTAAGCTGCGGTGCAAAATTTATCTCGCCATGCCGGGGGAGAACGGCACAAGTGGCCGTAACGGAACAATCAGAAAAACACTGAATCATTCGGAAACGGCCACTAAAGATAGTGCAACCCAGCGCGTTCGCCCACCCCCAACCTGCGTTCACCGACACCTACCCATCGTCCGCCTATGAGGGAAACAGGGCGGATTAAGGGCGCTCAAGCTGGAGCAATTCTCGGAGTCCGATATGCGAATGATCCTGTCTGCCCTGATCTGCGCCGCGATGTTAGGGCCCAGCGTGGCCTGCGATCGCCACCACATGAACGGCCCACATTTCAATTTGTCCTTCCCTTTTTGGCATCATGGCTCCCACCTCGTTTGGACGCGGGATGGGAAGCGTTTTGATATGCGCTTCCAGGGCACCCAAACGTTCACGGACGACGACCACGACCTGATATCGCTCAGCGATGGCGGCAGCCTTCGCATCACCGTTTACGAGGGCTGGCACGGCACCACCTTCGAGGCCAAGGGACGCGCCAACGGAATCATTGAGCGCACCTTTCAAGGCAAGGCCGGAGACAGCGCCGAAGCGAAAGCGTGGCTGGCTTCCGTTCTCCCGGAGTTCATTCGTCAGAGGGGAGTGGATGCTGAGGCTCGCGCCTTGCGTGTGCTGGCCAAGCAGGGCTTCGATGGGCCTCAGGGCCTGCTGGCTGAAATCGCCCGCATTAATTCAGACGAGGTACAGCGGCGCTATTACGAATCCTGGTTCGACGGTGGAAAACCGGAGCCATCGATGGTAGTTCGGGCCCTCGATCAAGCGGGGCGGGGCATCGAATCCGACTATGAATTGGCGTCGCTCTTGATTCACCTCGCCGAAAAAAAACCGCCGCAGGATTCCATTCAGGTAGCTTGTGCGGAAACAGCGCGGCACATTGATTCGGACTACGAACTGCGCCGGACCCTCAAGGCCTTGCTGGGCATGGGGAAACCCAGCGCCGACCTGGCCCGCGCCATCGCCATCAGCGCCGAAGGCATTGACTCGGACCACGAACGAGGTGGCCTGGTGCAGGACTTGGCCAAGGCTACGGATTCCAAATCCTTTCCCATGGAGCGGGTGCTCGGGTTGGTGGGCGGTATTGATTCCGATTACGAGCGCCATCACGCGCTCCGCAGCATCCTGGCGCGGGGGCCTCTGGACACGGATTCCCTTGCCCTGGTCATTCAATGCGCCGGCAAAATGGATTCGGATTTCGAAAAGGCATCCTGCCTATTGGACGTGCTGGAGCACCAAAAAGTCGTCGGCGTCGCCAAAGAATCCTTCACCCACGCCACCGAAAAAATCGACTCGGAGTACGAGCGAAATCGGGTGTTCACGGCCTTGGCCAAGCGGGGATAGGGCAGGTTTCAGGGGCTGGACACAGAAGACACGGGAAAAAATGGAAGGGCACGGAATGGCATTTATTTTTTGGCTTTCTCCGCGTCCCCGCGCCACCGCGTGAAAACCTATCGGCGATACTCGCTTGTTGCATGAATGGGCTCGGGGCAGTTGCTCGAAACAACAATTCACGCGGAGGCGCTGGGACGCGGAGAAAAAGGCAACCTGTCTATTGGAATTTCACCACCAAATCTTGCTCGCCATCGAATAGCTGGGAGACGGAGGAGCCGCCAGGTGGCGCTCATCGGCGGAATCTGCGGCTTTAGTTGTTGATCTTGAAATCATCAGAGCCCACATAATTAGCCCAGCCCCTCCAGCGCCCGCTCCAGATCGCCCACCAAGTCCTCCACGTCCTCGATGCCTACCGATAGCCGGATCAAATCGTCGCTGATGCCCGCGCGCTTTCTGGCTTCCGGCGTCATGGAGGCGTGGGTCATGGAGGCGGGATGGGCCACCAGGGATTCCACGCCGCCCAAGGACTCCGCGAGGGTGAACCAGCGGAAACCCTTCAGCACGCGGTTTACGTTGGCTTCGCCGCCCTCCTTCAGTTCGAAGCTGAGCATGGCGCCGAAGCCGTCCTGCTGCCGCTTGGCGAGATCGTGCTGGGGATGGCTGGGCAGGCCCGGATAGTGAACGGACTTCACCGCCGGGTGGGCGTGGAGAAACTCCGCTACCACTTGCGCGTTTTCCTCGTGGGCCTTCATGCGCAGCTTCAGGGTCTTCAAGCCCCGCAACACCAGAAAACAATCATGCGGACTCTGGGAAGTACCCAGCAGGTTGTTGAGGCTGGTGATGCGCTGGGCCAGCGCCACCTGCCCCGGCGCCGCCACCACGGCACCGCCCACCACGTCGCTGTGGCCGTTGAGGTATTTCGTGGTGGAGTGGACCACCAGATCCGCGCCGAGTTCGAAGGGCCGCTGCAGCGCGGGCGACAAAAAGGTGTTGTCCACCACCGTCAGGCAGCCATGGGCCTTGCCCACGCCGGAGATGGCAGCGATGTCCGTCAGGCGGAGCAGCGGATTCGACGGCGTCTCGATCCAGATCATCTTGGTGTTGGGCTTCAGGGCTGCCTGCACCGCGCCGAGATCCGCCAGATCCAAGTAGGTGACGTCCAATCCATACGCGGCCTTGGCATGCTCAAGGGTGCGGAAGGTGCCGCCATAGCAATCAATGGTGCAGAGCAAGTGACTGCCATGCTCCAGCAGATTCAAGGCTACCAAAATCGCGCTCATGCCCGTGCTGGTGCAGGTGGCGCCTTCGCCGCCCTCCAGCAGCGCGATGGCGTCTTCCAGGGCCGCCCGGGTGGGATTGCCGCTGCGGGTGTAGTCGTAGCCGGAGTTGGTGCAGATGTCGCTGAAGGCGAAGGTTGAAGTCTGGTAGATGGGCACCATCACTGACCCATAAGCCGGATCCGGCTGCATCCCCGCGTGGACGCATTGGGTTCCAAGGCTAGCTTTTCGCACCAGCGGCGGCCTTTGTCCCCAGCCGGCCGTGGGATTGGACGTGGGCTTATTAATCGTGAAGTGGTAGGCCGGATTACCCGGGATATTGGAATCCAAATGCTGGTCGGCGAGCTGATCTGCGGGCAGAAGGGTCATGGTGACTCCGTGTGGTTGCTTGAGACTTGAGACTCAGAACTTGGGACTAGATCGAGAAGTACCGCGCCTGCGGGTGCCAGGCGATGAGGGCGCTGGTGGTGTATTCGGGATCCATCTGGAAGCTATCGGTCATGTGGATGCCGATGCGCTGGCCCTCCAGTAGATCCAGCACCGGCCCGTTGCCTTCGAGATCTGGGCAGGCGGGATAGCCGTAGGAATAGCGGGAGCCTTGATAACCTTGACTGAAGAGCTGGCGCAAGTTTTCCGCGTCGCGGTGGTGAACGTCCAGCTCACGTCGCACCTGGGCGTGGAGCCGTTCCGCGTAGGCTTCGGTGAGTTCCGTGGTGAGCCCATGAAAGTAGAAATAATCGCCGTAGGCATCCGCTTGATAAAGTTGCGCCGCGAAATCCGCCGCCCTTTGTCCGAGCGTAACCACTTGCAGGGCGAGCACGTCGAGGTTGCCGGATGATTCCGGCAAAAAGAAATCCGCGATGGAGAGCCGGCGTCCGGTGGCTTGGCGCGGGAAAGGAAGACGGCGAAGAATTGTTCGTTCCGATGGCTCAGTGGAAGCCGCGGTATCGGGCGCATACACCACCAGTTCATCGCCGTGGGCGCAGGCGGGGAAGTAGCCGTAGCGCGCCTTGGGCTGAAGGATATCTTCGTTGATGAGGCGTTCCTTCCACCGCGCCAACACCGGCTCGGCCTTATCTTTTAGCGTGGCTTCGAAGGCTTCGTCGCTGAGCTTGCCTTGGGTGAAGCCCCAGCGGTTTCGCAGCACCACGAATTCATCCAGAAATTCAAAAAGTTCAGGCAGTGGATGGTTCACTTCCCGCACGCCCCAGAAGGGCGGCGCGGGGGTTTCCACACCGTGGCGCACCCAGGAACTCTGGCCATCCGCGTTGAGCGACACGGCCTTGCCACCGGAGCGCAGAATAGTGATGCCACTGGCTTCGGAAGGCACCGATTCAGAGGCCTTGATGAGTTCGTCCACGCGGCCTTCGCTGATGGCGCGGATCTGGGAAAGCCCTTCAAAGGCATCCGCCGCGTAGAGCAGGGGGCCGCCGTAGATGGCGCGGCAGTCCTTCTCCACGTAGTCGCGGGTGAGGGCCGCACCACCCAGGATGACGGGAATGCCGTGGCCCTTCTCCTTCATCAAGATCAAGTTTTCGCGCATCACTACGGTGGACTTCACCAGCAATCCCGAAAGACCGATGGCGTCCGCGGGCCAGCTTTCCAGTTCTTTCAAAATGTCTTCGATGGGCTGCTTGATGCCCAAGTTCTTCACCTCGAAGCCATTGTTCGTAAGGATGATGTCCACCAGATTTTTCCCGATGTCATGCACATCGCCCTTCACCGTGGCCAGCAGGATGCGACCCTTCTTGGTGTTGGAATCCTTGGGTAGGTGCGGCTCGATGCGCGCGATGGCGGCCTTCATGGCCTCGGCGCTTTCCAGCACGAAGGGCAATTGCATTTCGCCCGCGCCAAAGCGCTCGCCCACGATCTTCATGGCTTCCAGAAGCACGTTGTTGATGATGTGCAGGGGCTCGAATTCTTTCAGCGCATCATCCACGTGGCCCAGGATGGCGCCCTTTTCCCCATCAATGATGTCCGCCTGCAGCCGCGCTTCGGTGCTGAGGTTGGCGGTGTCCACCTTGGCGGTCATGGCCGCGCGGCCCGTGGTAAAGGTGGCCAGGACCTGCTTCAACGGATCGTAATTTTCGGACCTGCGATCAAAGATGAGATCGTCCACCATGCGCCGCTCTTCAGACGGAATTTTGGCGACGGGAATGACCTTGGATGAATTAAAGATGGCGAGATCGAGGCCCGCCTGCACCGCGTGGTAGAGCATCAGCGCGTTGAGCACGTGGCGAGTGCCGGGATTGAGCCCAAAACTCACATTACTCACGCCAAGAATGGTGAGCACGCCGGGGAATTTGGCCTTGATGTCGCGGATGGCGTCCAGGGTTTCCACCGCGCTGCGGCGGAATTCCTCATCGCCGCTGCCCAGTGTGAATGTGAGCGGATCAATGATGAGGTCCGAAGGCGGAAATCCGTACTCGCCCACCACTAGGTCGTGGAGCCGCTGGGCCACGGCGACTTTGCGTTCCCGGCTCTTGGACATGCCTTCCTCGTCGATGGTGAGAGCCACCACCGCCGCGCCATAATCCCGGCAGAGATCCAGGATTTTTCGCGCCTTGCCTTCACCGTCCTCGAAGTTGATGGAGTTCACCACGCACTTGCCCGGCGCCATTTGCAAGGCCCGTTCCAGGACGTTCACCTCCGTGGAATCAATCATCAAGGGCAGCGTGGTTTGGGTGATGGCGCGGCGTAGGAATTCTTCCATGTCCCGCACTTCGTCCCGGCCCACGTAGGCCACGCAGACATCCAGCACGTGGGCGCCTTCGCGCTGCTGTTCGCGAGCGATGCCCACCAAACCGTCGTAGTCTTCGGTGGCCAACATGTCGCGGAATTTCTTTGAGCCGTTGGCATTGGTGCGCTCTCCGACGATGAGTGGTGCGGGTTCTTGCAGCAGCGTGACGCTCTGATAAAGGCTGGAAACGCTGCGCTCGGATTTGACTTCCCGGGGTCTTGATTTCAGAGCACCCATCCGACCCGCAAGCACGCGGATGTGCTCTGGCGTGGTGCCGCAGCAGCCGCCGATGATATTGAGGCCGAATTCATTCGCCGTGTGCAGCACGCGATCCGCGAAGCCATCGGGTCCCAGGGGATAGACCACCTGGCCGCCGACATTCGCGGGCAGGCCCGCGTTGGGCAGGCAGGAAATGGGCAGCGGTGAATTCTCCGCGAGGTGCGCTAGGTGCGCGTGCATTTCATCAGGGCCCGTGGCGCAGTTCATGCCGAGCACATCGATGCCCAAGCGTTCCAGCGTCGTGAGCACCGAGGCGATATCGGTGCCAACCAACAGCGTGCCGCTGGTCTCTACGGTGGCTTGCGCCCAAATGGGAATCTTTATTTTCAATTCCTCCATGGCCGCCTTGGCCGCGCGGATGGAGGTCTTCATCTGGCCTAGGTCCTGGCAGGTCTCGATGAGGATGGCGTCAGAACCGCCTTCCAGCAGGCCCAGCATTTGCTCGTAGTAGCTGTGGTAGAGCGCCTTCACCTCGATCTGGCCGAGGGATAAAAGCTTGGTGCCAGGACCCACGGAGCCGATGACGAATTTCGGCGTGTCGTATTGCCGCGCCACCTCTTTCGCGAGGCGCGCGGCGATGAGGTTCATCTCTCGGGTGCGCGGCGCGATGCCGAATTCCGCCAGCACCACCTCGTTGGCCCCGAAGGTATTGGTCTCCACCGCGTCGGCGCCCGCGTCGAAATAGGCCGCGTGGATGGTGCGGATCCACTCGGGCCGCCGCTCATTCAGCAGCTCCACGCAGCCGTCCGCCAGCTTGCCGCCAAAGTCCTCCACGGTGGGATTGTTGGCAAGAATCTGGGTCCCCATGCCGCCGTCCAACAGCAGCACGCGCTCGCGCATGAGCGTTGAAATCGTAGTCATGGGTTAAGGCTCAAGTGAAAAAAATTGAAGCCACCAAGACACACGAAGACACACGAAGAAAAAAGAAAAAAATGTTGTAGGAGTGGTTGATGATTTTTCACTGTCGGATTCCTGAAAGTGGGAACTGAGAAGACCCGCGTTTTCCTTGTCCTGCTTTGTCTTTTTTCGTGTGCCTTCGTGTGCCTTAGTGGCTTCAGTATTTTTTTTAGAGTCCGAGATAATCCACTTCGATGTCGCCCATCACGTTGACGCGACACGCGAGTCTTTCGTCGCTTCCGACTTCGAGGCCCTTCAAGAAATCCCGCTCTTCGGTGTTCATCTCGGAGCAGTTGTCGAGGCCCTTGGTGACGCGGATGCGGCAGGTGCCGCAGGAACCGTTGCGGCAGCCGAAGGTGATGTCGGCGCCGCTGGTGTCTGCGATGGCCTGCAATGAAGTTCCGATGGGAGCCTGCACCAGCAGGTCTTCTAGTAGGAAATGAACCGTGGCGGTACTCATGCTAGAAGGGATTCCAAAAGCTCCACCTGCCCGAGGGGTGCCGAAAGTTGCAGGCCCTGGACGGCGGGGCGAACCGCCTGGATGAGTTCGCGGGCGATGTCGAGGCCTACTTTCAGTTGGTCTTCGGCGGAATCGAAGCGGCTGATGCGTTTGAGAATTTCGTCCGGCACGAAAACGCCGGGCACTTCGTTGGCCATGAACTGCGCGTTGCGGAGGCTTTTCAAAGGCCAGATGCCCGCGATGACGGGAATCTTAAATTGCGACGCGAATTCCAGGAAACGAAACAAGGAATCCGGATCAAAAATGGGCTGGGTGATGGCCCATTCGGCGCCCGCCTCCACCTTGTAGCGGAAGCGGCTCTGCTCCCGCTCGGGATCCACCGCCACGGGATTCGCGCCGACACCGATGCTGAAGGCCGTGGGCTCGCCGATGCTGGAGCCGCCGAGATCTTGGCCGCTGTTCAGGCGCGACAGCATGTTCACAAGACCAATCGCGTCAATGTCGAACACCGCCGTGGCCTGCGGATAAGGGCCCAGCTTGGGCGGATCACCTGTGACCGCCAGCATGTTGCGCAGACCGAGTCCCGCGGCGCCCAGGAGATCACTCTGCATCCCCAACAAATTTCGATCGCGGCAAGCGTAGTGCAGCACCGTCTCGATACCTACGCGCTGCTCGATGAGAAGGGCCGTGGCGAGGGCGCTCATACGGGCCATGGCGCGCGGTCCATCGGGAATATTGATGGCGTCGGCGCCGAGGGCCTGGGCCTTCCGGGCCTTCTCCAGCAGCTTGTCGGCGCTGGTGCCCTTGGGAGGAACCAGCTCCACGGTGGTGACGAATTCACCCTTGGCGAGCTTGGCGGAAAAGCGGCTGCGTTCGGCGAAGGGCAGCGTCGCCAGCGGCGCCGCCACGTCCCGCTGTTCGATCTCCGGCCGCCCGTGATCGAAGGCCTCCGCCTGGCGAATGGCGCCACGCATGGCTCGCGTGTGCGCGGGCGTGGTGCCGCTGCACCCGCCCACCGCCACCGCGCCCAAGGAGAGTGCCTGTCGTGCGAATTCACCTAAATATTCGGGGCTCGCCATGTAGAGCAGGCGTCCATCCACTTGGCGGGGCAGACCCGCCGATGGATTGAGGATGATGGGCGCGTCCGTGGCCGCGCGAAAACGCTTTAGCAGATCCAGCAAAGGCGCGGGACCATTGCCGCCGTTGACGCCCACGAGATCCGCGCCCCATTCCCGTAATTTTGGGATGTACCACTCCGGCTCGGTGCCGTAGATGGTGGCGCCCTCATCGTTGGGGGTCATCATGGCGGCGATGGGCAGATCGCAAACTTCTTTAATGGCAAGGATGGCCTGCTGGATTTCGTTCAAGTCCGCGAAGGACTCCAGCACGAAGAGATCTACGCCGCCATCGTGCAAGGCCTTGGCTTGTTCGGCGAAAAAGGCCCTGGCTTCGGCATAGGACGTGGGCCCCCAAGGCTCGATGCGCAGTCCCAAGGGGCCGATGCAGCCCGCTACCCAACCATGCCCTGTCGTGTTTCCGGTTTGCTCCAGGGCCTTTCGCGCCAGCTCCGCGCCCTTGCGATTGATCTCCGACAATTTCTCCGCAAGGCCGTAGCCACTGAGTTTCACGCGATTGGCGGCCCAGGTGTTGGTGGTGAGCACGTCGGCTCCCGCGCCCCGGAATTGCTCGTGGACGGTGCGCACGAGATCCGGCGTGGCGAGGTTGGCTTCATCAAAGGATCGGTTGATGAAGATGCCTTTTTCAAAGAGCACTGTGGGCACCGAGCCATCGAATAAAAAGCGATGCCCGGTGTTCAGGGCATGGCGAAAGGAAAGGTTCACACGCGCCTCCTTAGGGGCCTTGGCCCCCAGGGTGACGTGGCTCCTGGGAAGGTCAAGGGTATTACCCACAAAGCACCGTGCCGCCGTTGACATTCAGGATCTCGCCCGTGATGCAGGCGGCCCAATCGCTCAGCAGAAACCCGATGGGGCCCGCGATGTCGTCGGCCTCAGGAATGTGGCGCAGGGGGAAAATGGCTTCGATGCGTTGGCGGTCCTTGGGATCGCCGCGCAGGGCGGGGGCCGAGAGGTCCGTGTCCACCCAGCCCGGCGCCACGGCATTCACGCGGATGTTGCTGGGCCCCAATTCTGTCGCCAGGGATTTCACCAGGGAAATCATCGCGCCCTTGGTGGCCGCGTAGGCGCCGTAGCCCGCCTCGCCCCGCTGTCCCGCGGTGGAGCTGAGGAGAATCAGGCTACCGCCGCCGCTGCGTTTGAAGGCCGGAATCACCGCTGCATTCCAAAGGAAAATGCCCCGCAGATTGGTCTCCAGCACTTCATCCAGCAGCTTTTCATCCGGTGACTCTGCGGGCGTGGGCAACCACACGCCCGCATTGCCCACGAAGGCATCGAGCCCTCCCCAGGCTTCCTCCAGTCCCCGCACGGCTCCTTCGGCATCCGAACCGCTGCGTTGATCGGAACGCAGGGCCAGCACTTCGCGACCTTCCGCACGAAGGCTGCGCGCCAAGGAACCGGCAGCCTCTTCCTGCTCGCGGTATGTGAAGGCCACGCGGGCGCCGAGACCCGCCAGGAGCCGCACGGTGGCGGCACCAATGCCCCGGCTGCCGCCGGTGATGAGGACGCGCTTGCCTTCAAGGCCCAGCAGATTCGCAACGCTGGAAAGGGTGGAGGGGAAGGTCTGGCTCATGCGGGCTCCTGCGTCAATTCGCGAGTTTGGATCCAAAGGTTGTGAAGGCGTGGAACGAGGTCTGGCAGGCGATCTTCGGGTACGAGGAAGGCCAGCGAGATGGGTGAAGCGCCGCTGAAAACGCCCCCGATGCGTTCCAATTGGAATGGCGCCAGCAAGCGCAGAGCCGCGTCCGGCGTGGCCCTCAGGCCTTCACCCACGAGGGCCACGAGGGCCCAGTGGTATTCCACGTTGATCCCTTCGTCCGCGAGATTCGCCAGGATGGAGACACAGCGCGGGCCTTCGGGCCGCACCACCAGAACCGTACCTTCGGGGCCCGCGAGGAAGGCGAAGCGCGTGGCTCCGGCCTCGCGCAGTTCGGATTCCAATTGGATCGCGCGGGATAAATCCTCTTCCGGCGGAAGGCGCAGCAAGGCCAGTCCTTCTTTGTAAGCCACGGACAACACCGATCCCGGCTCACGCCAAGGCGCGTCCACGGTGATGGTGGTTCGCGATGCATGGGCGCGATGGGTGTTGGCCACGACGAGCGGAATGCGGGCCCGCGCCACCGGAGCTAGGCATCCGGTGTGCAACACCTTGGCGCCGAAACTCGACAGGGCTTGGGCCTCGGCGATGCTCATGCGGGCGATGGGCTGAGCATCTGAAACCAGGCTTGGATCGGCGCTGAGCACGCCATCCACGTCGGTCCAGATTTGAACTTCATGAGCTTGCAGGGCTTCACCGAAAAGGCTCGCAGAGCTATCGGATCCGCCGCGCCCCAACGTGGTCGTGGCGCCGTCGGGTCCCGTGCCGATGAAGCCTTGGGTGACGAGCAATTCGCCATTTTGGATGCGCGTTTTCCAGGGGGTCACGGAGGCGCGGATGGCTGCGGGGCGGGGTCGCGCGGAGCCATGCTGGGCGTCGGTGTGGATGACGTCGCGGGCTTCGGCGAAGGCGGCCTTCAATCCTTCCTGGCGGAATAAGGACGACACCAGATGCGCGGAAAGCGTCTCGCCGATGGCGAGGGCCGCGTCCTTGGTTTTGGGGCGCACTTCGCAGAGCGCGCCCACGCCTTCCAGCAAGCCGGTCAATCGCCGGAATAGAGGTGTCCACACATCTTCGAGTTCCGCCAAAAGGCCGAGGCCGTGAGCCACGCCATCGTGACGGTTGCGCAGGGATTGCAGCGTGGATTTGGCCTCGGGAAGATCGCCATGAGCGGCCAATCGAAGGGCCTTCAGAACCTCGTCGGTGGTGCCCGAAAGCGCCGACACCACCACCAATCCACCGGTGGGCAGCTCGTCGCGAACAATGGCCGCGGCGCGTTTCAATGCCCCCACACTGCCGACGGAGGTACCGCCGAATTTCAAAACTTTGATCGCCATCAAGCGGCTCCTTTCAAAATGCGCTCTAGCCAAGGGCTCACCTGGTCCCATTCGATGAGAAAGGCATCGTGACCGTGGGGACTCTTGATCCAATTCAAGCTGCCAAGTTTTCCTGCGGCCTCTGCCGCGTGGGCCAATTCCAGAATCAGCGGCGGAGTAAAGAGTTGATCGGTGCTGAGTCCCAGCACGTGGAGCGGTGCCTTCAATCCTTTGAGCGCCAGGGTCAAACCGCCGCGGTGACGACCGATATCGTGGGCATCCATGGCCTCGAGCAGGGTGAGGTAACTCGCTCGGGTGAAGCGTGCGGCCAGGGCTTCGCCGTGGTGATGCAGCCATGCCTGAATCTCGTGACCGGCTTGAAAGCGTCCGTTGATGCCATCGGGTCCGCGAAAAGTGAGCATGGCCGCGTGGCGTGCCAGGGCGATGGCTTGGGCATCGGGCAAATCGCTTTTCAGGATGGATCGCTGGATCTCATGAGTCCCCCAAATCCAGCCATCACTGCGGCCTCCACAACCAATCGCAGCCACGGTCTTGAAACGCTGGGGCGACAATAGCGCAAGCTCCAGTGCCACCATGCCGCCTAGACTTCCACCGATAAGCGCGTCGAAAGTGAGGTGTTCGGATTCGATCCAGCGCACCAAAGCCGCAGCCTGATCGCGCGGGGTGATGCGCGGGAAATCACTCGCATTGTCCGGTCCGGTACTGCCGTAACAGGAACCGATGAGGTTGGGGACCCACACGGTACACGACGAAGGATCTAGGGGCGCGCCAGGTTGAAAGAGCGGGTCCCACCATCCCTTTTCACCTTCAGGCCACGGCCCGCCGGTGAGGGCGTGGAGGAGTAAAACTTTCACGGGCCCCGCGCCGATGCGGCGATGGGCGATGTGGAAACTCAAGGGCTGACCGCATTCCAAGACCAGCGTGTCGCACTCTAACGCGGTACTCACGGACGCACCTCAGCGAGCGCGAAGTCCAGATCCTCGACGAGGTCCAAAACGTTTTCGAGGCCTACGCTGAGGCGGATGAGATCTTCGGTGACGCCCGTGGTGACTCGTTCTTCGGGGCTCAACTGGGAGTGCGTGGTGCTGGCGGGATGGATGATGAGGGATTTCGCGTCGCCGATATTGGCGAGCCGAGAAAAGAGCCGCACTTTGTTGATGACTGTCTTGCCGGCCTCCAATCCGCCCTTGACGCCGAAGGTGAGGATGCCCCCGAAACCCGCACCGGGCCTGAAGTAGCGCTTGGCGGTGCCGTGGCTTTCGTGGTCCTCCAGGCCGGGATAATTCACCCAGGCGACCTTGGGGTGCTGCTTCAACCAGAGCGCCAGGTGAAGGGCGTTGCGGCCGTGGGCGTCCAATCGAAGGGGTAGGGTCTCCAATCCTTGAATGAGCAGGAAGGCATTGAAGGGTGAGATGGCGGGGCCCGTGTCGCGCAGGCCTTCGATGCGGGCCTTAGTGATGAAGGCCGCGGGGCCCGCCAAATCATGCAGCTTCGCGCCGTGATAGCTGGGATTCGGCTCGGTGAATTCTGGGAAATTGCCGTTGGCCCAGTTGAAGCGCCCGCCATCCACGATGACGCCGCCGATGGTGGTGCCGTGGCCGCCGATGAATTTCGTCGCGCTATGCACCACGATGTGAGCGCCGTATTTCAGGGGTTGTAGCAGGTAGGGCGTGGGAATGGTGTTGTCCACGATAAGCGGAATGCCTGCGTCCTCGGCGATCTTACCGAGCACTTCGAATTCGGGAACATCGAGTTTCGGATTGCCCACGGCCTCGATGTAGATGGCCCGGGTGTTGGGCTGGATGGCCGCGCGGAAGGCCTCTACATCGCGACTATCCACAAAAGTGGTGGTGATGCCGTTGCGCGGCAGCGTGTTGTGCAGGAGGTTGTACGTGCCGCCGTAAAGGTTATTGCCCGCGACGATGTGATCCCCGGTTTTCAGCAGCGTTTGGAACGTCAGTGCGATGGCCGCCTGGCCCGATGCCACCGCCAGGGCGCCGATGCCGCCTTCGAGCTGTGCCAGCCGCGTTTCCAGCACTGCGGACGTGGGATTCATGATGCGCGTGTAGATGTTGCCGGGCACTTCCAGATTGAAAAGCTGGGCGCCATGCTCGGCGGAATCAAAGACGTAGCTCGTTGTCTGATAGATGGGCACCGCGCGGGATTTGGTGTCGCCGTCCGGCGTGTGCCCGCCGTGCAGGGCGAGGGTTTCAAAGCGGTATTCGGTGGCAACGGTATCGCTCATGGGCGAACTCCAGATAGAGCCTCTCCGACCCCGTCGGCTTGAGGTATGTGGTGCGCCCTTGTCATCTGCGAAAGCAGATCCTCTGGGCACGGCGAGGGAGGCCCTCGTCAGTTCGCGGCGAGATCAAGAAACAGAAGGGCCCGCAGGACACGAAGTAATACCTTCGGTCGGGCGGGCTCCTTCGATTCAAGCTCAAGTTCACGTCTTGTCAGTTCACATCAGCTCTTCATCTGTCCGGTGATTAACCGGTGGGAATTGGCACCACGACTGCGTTTGCAGCAGGTTGCCAAGGTTTCATAGGGCCCGTCCCTCCACCTTTCTGGATATCGCGCTATTGAACTGACAAAGATCTCGTGCAACTTCAAGGATGAGTTTTCAGTTGTGCGGTGTCAACAGCCTTTTTCAAAGCGGAATATATTTTTGGGCTAAGACCGTTCACATCCACACGGCAATTTCCCCGAGGCTCTTCCGGTGAAGATCGGGTACTTGGCAATGCTCCGCGGGATAGCCCACGGGGATGAGCAAAATGGGTCTTTCGTGAGGGGGACGACCCAACACTTTTTGTAGAAAATTCATGGGGCTCGGCGTGTGGGTGAGGGTCGCAAGACCTGCGGTGTGCAAGGCCGCCAGCAACATCCCTGAAGCAATGCCGACGCTCTCGTGAACGTAATAGTGAAGCGCCTCTGGCCCCGCATCGCCGTGCTTCAGCGCCATGACGACGATGAGGGCCGGCGCGATGTCGAGGAAGGGTTTGTGTTCGTCGGTTCCGAGGGGTTCCAGGTCGCGCTTCCACGCCTCGCTCATGCGCCAATCGTAGTTATCGTGCTCCTCTTTTTCGGCGGCGATGCGGATCTGGGATTTCACGGTCTGATCGCGCACCACGATGAAGCGCCAGGGCTGCTTATGGGCGCCGCTCGGGGCCGTTCCCGCCGCCAGTAAACATTCCTCCAGAACCCCATCCGGGATAGGGCGGTCACTGAATTCCCGCACAGTGCGGCGGCGGTGCAGGTGCGCATGGAATTCCCGGGCGCGTCGAAGACTCTCGTCAGCGCTCATGGATTCCACGTCAAAGGGGATGGTGGGAAGGGGCACGTTGTCTCCTTACTTTCTTCCAAATTAAACGCGGATTCCATGGGGTACAGGATCACTATTCTTTGGATGATGCGCGAATCATGGGTAGCGAGAGATCATCCCCAGGCGACCAGCAAAGCATTAAATAGATCAGGGTGCCCAGAGTTCGAAGAGCGTTAAAATAGCTGGAGGTTCGCATCGCTCAGCTTCCCTTCGAGGCGCGAATCAGCCCCGCCGCCACGGTGGCGTTGGTGGCTTCGTCAATGAGGATGAAGGCGCCCGTGGCGCGGATGTCGTGGTAGGAATCCACGGCAAGTGGACGCTGCAATGTCAGGGACACGCTGGTGATGTCATTCATGGCGATGCCGCTGGCGTTGTGAAGCTCCAGCGATTCGATGTCCAAGCGTTGGTGAAGGGCGGAAATGGTTGCGCGGACCTGTTGGGCGCCATGCTGAACAAGGTATTTTCGGCCAAGCGAAAGCGGTGTTTCGGACAACCACGCGAGGGTAGCGGTCAGCTCTCGGGTGGGTTCGGGCGCGTCCTGTACGGTTGCAATGAGATCGCCGCGCGAGATGTCCACCTCATCCGCCAATCGCAGGGCGACGCTTTGACCCGCGACGGCTTCTTGCAGGATTTCATTGCCAAGGCGGATCTCCGCGATGCGGCTTCGGGCCTGCGACGGAAGCACGATGATTTCATCGCCCACTGCGATGGAGCCTGATTCCACGCGGCCCAAATAACCCCGATAGTCCGGGTGCTCCTTCGATCGGGGACGGCTCACAAGTTGCACGGGAAACCGGAAGGGTGCGTTTTCCGCCTCTTCGGCCACGACGGCTTCTTCAAGAATTTCCATGAGCGTGGGGCCCTCATGCCAAGCCAAATTCTCGCCGCGATCTACGACTTGATCGCCGAGCAGAGCTGACATGGGAACGAAGCGCACATCGTGGATGCCCAACTTGGCGGCGAACAGTTGATAGTCGGCTTTGATGGCCTGGAATCGAAATTCAGACCAGTCCACCAAGTCCATTTTGTTCACGGCCACCACGAGATGCTTGATCCCGAGCAGGTTCGCCAAGACGCTGTGGCGGCGGGTTTGGGTGAGTACGCCTTTCCGAGCATCAATGAGAATGATGGCGAGATCCGCCGTGGATGCCGCCGTCACCATGTTGCGCGTGTACTGCTCGTGACCCGGGGCGTCCGCGAGAATGTATTTCCTTTTCCCGGTGGAGAAATAGCGGTAGGCGACGTCGATGGTGATGCCCTGCTCCCGCTCCGCCGACAGACCATCGGTCAACAGGGAAAGATCAATGGTCTCCATGCCGCGTTTCTTCGAGCTGCGTTCAATGGCGTGCAGGGTGTCCGAAAGAATGGCCTTGCTATCAAAAAGCAGGCGCCCAATGAGGGTGCTCTTTCCATCGTCCACGCTGCCGCAGGTGAGGAGGCGCAGCAGGCCGGTGTCTTGGATTTTGGGTTGGATGAATTTCGAGGGTGAAGGTGTGGAACTCAGATTGCCCATCAGAAATAGCCTTCCTTCTTGCGCTGCTCCATGGCGACCTCGCTGGTCTGATCGTCCAGGCGGGTGGCGCCGCGTTCGGTGATGGTTGTGGCGGCGGTTTCAAAAATAATGTCGGCGACCGTGGACGCTTCGCTTTCCACCGGCGCGGTGCAGGTGATGTCGCCGACGGTGCGAAAGCGCACCGATATTTCTTCGATGATTTCGCCCTCGCGCACGGGAGTCAGGTGGGTGATGGGCACCAGCGATCCACCGCGTCGAACGATTTTTCGGGAGTGCGCGAAATAGATGCTGGGTAGCTCCAGATCTTCGCGCTGGATGTATTGCCATACGTCCAGCTCGGTCCAATTGGAGATGGGGAAGGCGCGGATGTTTTCGCCGGGATGGGTGCGCGCATTGTAGAGACCCCATAATTCGGGCCTCTGATTTTTGGGATCCCATTGACCGAATTCATCGCGGAAGGAGAAGATGCGCTCCTTGGCGCGGGCCTTTTCTTCATCTCGTCGCGCACCGCCGACGCAGGCGTCAAAGCAAAATTCTTGGATCGCATCCAGCAGCGTGACCGACTGGAAGGGATTGCGGCTTTGCAGGGGATGCTTGAGGGTGACTTTCCCGTTGGTGATGGAATCCTCCACGCTGCGTACGATGAGCCGCTCGCCAAGTTGCGCGGCGCGGAAATCCCGAAAGGCGATGACTTCCTCGTAGTTGTGGCCCGTATCAATGTGTAACAACGGAAAGGGGAAGCGGCCGGGACGAAAAGCCTTTTCCGCCAAGCGCAGCAGGCATACGGAATCCTTGCCGCCGGAAAACAGCAGGACAGGATTGGCGCACTGGCCCGCCACTTCCCGCAGGATGTGGATGGCTTCGCCTTCCAGGCGGTCGAGGTGGGTGAGGGTTCGATGCGAAACGGTGCTGCTCATGCAAGATCCTTCGTGAGTTCGCGGCGAGAGTGGAGGCCGCATTCTTTGTGTTCTGCGGCTTCCCACCACCAGCGGCCCGCACGGATGTCTTCGCCGGGTTCGATGGCGCGGGTGCAGGGCGCGCAGCCGATGCTGGGGAATCCCTGGTCGTGGAGATCGTTGTACGGCACGTCGTGCTTGCGCACGTAAGCCCACGTTTCATCCAGGCTCCACTCGATGAGGGGATTTACTTTCAGGATGCCGCCATGGGCGTGATCAATTTCAAAGGGACCAAGGTCCGAGCGCGTCGCGGCCTGGTCCCGCCGCAGGCCCGTGATCCACGCCTTAGCTCCGTGCAGCGCGCGATTCAGGGGCTCCACCTTGCGGATGAAGCAACAGTCCTTCCGCAATTGCAGGCTTTCGTAAAAAGCGTTCGGCCCATTTTTATTTGTAAAGAATTCGACGGCTTCATGCTTAGGGAAATAGGTTTCGATGTTCAGCCCGTAGCGAGTCCTCGCTGCCGCCAACACATCGTAGGTTTCCTGATGCAGACGCCCCGTATCCAGAAAGAAAACCCGTGGCCTGGATTTGCGGCGACTGATGAGATCCAGCAGCGCGACATCCTCCAAGCCGAAACTGCACGCGAAGGCGAGCTTCGGAT
>JANXXC010000240.1 GCA_025350765.1 Holophagaceae bacterium
GAACGGGGCTCGATCAGTCGGCCGCCGCCATCTTTTGAACTTCCCGAATTCGCGTTGGATGCGCCGGCCTGGCGACCCTGGGAGGGGGCAGTGCTCTTGCCCAAGCCGAAGAAATCATCGAAATCATCATCGCCCTCAGCCACGGTGGAGGTGGTGGATTCCTCGCCAGAACGCGCGGAGCGCCTTTTGGATTTTCGATCCCACATGGCGCCGCTGCTGCGGCAGGCCTATGACCTCGGCTACGGCTCCCGCACCAATGTGCAAATGCTTCGAGAGTTCATGATCCAGGATCCGTCGCATCCTCACGCGCCTTCGATCCCCTCGGTCTACTACAACAACTTCAAGCCTCCGGAGGAGAATCCGGCCCTGAAGAAAGTGAAGCAATAAAAAGCCGCCTGTGAAGGCGGCTTTTTGTGGCGCGGAGAATTGTTACATCAGTTCATCCATGCACTTGGCGAGCACGTCCTTGCCGGGCTTCAGCGTGGCTTGATTCAGGTGCACCAGGGGCGTGTCCACGATGTGGGTAGTGGCGTGGATGTTGGGTTTGCTGGTGTCGACGTAGAGCAGGCCGGTGAGGAATTCGCCCTTTTCAGCGCCTTCATGCAGGATCTTCATGGCGCCAAAGCGATCGGTGGGATCGTAGTCGTCGCGCAGGGTGCGGAAAGAGACCTTGGACCCATCGGGGAAGGTCACGACCTTGCTTTCCCCCGCGGGGATTTCGACCTGCTCCAGCTCGTTGAATTGTACGAAACCCAGCTCGTGGAGCGGGAAGTCGTGGTCCTTGGCGTTCTTGTAGGACTTGGTGGAGCTGTCGTGGTTGTTGAAGGTCACGCAAGGGCTGATGACATCGATGATGCAGGTGCCGTTGTGCGCCATGGCGGCCTTCATGATGGCGTTCATCTGCTTGGGGTCACCGCTGAAGGAGCGCGCCACGAAACCGCAGCCCAGCTCCAGCGCCAGGGTGCAGGGATCAATGGGCGGCAGCTCGTTCACGGTGCCGTGTTTGAGCACCGAGCCCAGGTCCGCGGTGGCCGAGAACTGGCCCTTGGTGAGGCCGTAGACGCCATTGTCTTCGATGATGTAGATGATCGGCACGTTGCGGCGGATCATGTGCATGAGCTGGCCGATGCCGATGGACATGGAGTCGCCATCGCCGGACACGCCGATGTTGACCAGCTCGCGGTTGGCCAGGGCCGCGCCGGTGGCGACGCTGGGCATGCGGCCGTGGACGCTGTTGAATCCCCAGGCTTGATTGAAGAAGTAGGCGGGGGTTTTCGACGAGCAGCCGATGCCTGAATACTTGCCCACCTTGTAGGCTTCGATGTTCATTTCGAAGGCCGCGTTGATGAGCTGGGCGGTGATGCTGTCGTGGCCGCAGCCCGCGCAGAGCGTGGACTTGGAACCCACATAATCCTGCTTGGTGAGGCCTAGCCGGTTGGTGGGAGCGGCGGGAGCGCTGGGAGTTGCAGTAGTCATCTCGATCTCCTATTTCTCGAACGCGTTGATCTGATCGACGATGGTCTGGGCATCAAGCGCCATGCCGTTGTAATGCAGTACTGACTTGAACTTCATGGAGGCTTGGGGGTAGAACTCCCGCAGCAGGGCCTTCATCTGGCCATCGCGGTTCTGTTCCACCACGTAGACGACGTCGGAATTCTTGATGAAGGCATCCACTTCCGCCGTGAAGGGCAGGGCGCGCAGGCGCAGATAATCAGTCTTTTTCTGGAAGGAATCCACCAGGACGTCCCGGGCTTCCATCACCGCCGGATCGCTGGAGCCGAAAGCCAAGATGCCGCGCTTGGAGCCAGTATCGTCCAGGATCGGCTTGGGGACGTAGCTCTTGGCGGTTTCGTACTTGGCGCGCAGGCGATCCACCAGGGCCACATAATCCTCGGGTTTCTCGGAATACTGCGCCATGGCGTTGTGGCCGGAACCGCGGGTGAAGTAGGCGCCTTTGCCACCAGGGGTCGCGGGCAGCGTGCGGTAGGGAATGCCGTCGCCGTCCACATCCTTGTAACGGCCCCAGTCCTTCATGTCCGCCAATTCCTTCTCGCCCAGCACCTTGCCGCGGTCGAAGTTGCCTTCGGGATAAGTGAAGGGTTTGGACATCCAGTTCTGCATGCCGAGATCGAGATCGGTGACGACGAAGATCGGCGTCTGAAAGCGCTCCGCCAGGTTGAAGGATTCGTAAGCGAACTCGAAGCACTCGGTCATGTTGCCGGGATAAAGGTTGATATGGAGCGTGTCGCCATGGCTGCACTTAGCGCAGATGTCGATGTCGCCCTGCATGGTGCGTGTGGGCAGGCCCGTGGAGGGCCCCGTGCGCGCGACGTTGAAGAAGACGCCGGGGATCTCGGAGAAATAGCCCAGGCCGATGAACTCGCTCATGAGCGAGATGCCGGGGCCCGAGGTGCTGGTCATGCTGCGGGCACCCGCCCAGCCCGCGCCGAAGACCATGCCCGCCGAGGCCAGCTCGTCCTCCATCTGGACGATGGCGACGGTGGATTTTCCGTCCTCATCCCGGCGGTATTCGTCGGCGTAATCAATGAGGGATTCCACGAGCGAACTCGAGGGCGTGATGGGGTACCAGCCGACCACTTGAACGCCCGCGAACATCGCACCCAGCGCGCAGGCCGCGTTACCGTCAATGATGATGTTGCCCTTGGTCTTGTCATCCGCCACGACCTTGATACGGCTTTGGGCGGGCATGTTTTCCGCGGCCCAGGCGAAACCTGCGTCCACGGCCGCCTGATTGATCTCGATGGCCTTCTGCTTGCCCTTGAGCTGCTTGGTGATGGCCTTCTTGGTTTCGATCATGTCGAGGCCCAGCATCTGGCCCGCGACCCCCACGTAGATCATGTTCTTCACGAGCTTGTGGAGTTTGGGCTCCGGGCAGCTGGCGGTGACAAGCTTCTGGAAAGGCACCGGGTAATAGATGAGATCGTCACGTAGGGTGTTGAGCTTCAGCGGCTCGTCGTAGATGACGATGGCACCATCGGAGAGCTTGAGCACGTCTTCCTTGGCGGTCTCGGGATTCATGCAGATCATCAGATCGACACGATGCTTGCGGGCTACGTAGCCCTTGGTATTGGCGCGGATCTGGAACCAGGTCGGCAGACCCGCGATGTTGCTTGGAAAGAGATTCTTTCCGCTCACGGGGACGCCCATTAGGAAGATGGTGCGCATCAGCACGCTGTTGGCGGTCTGGGATCCGGAGCCATTGACGGTGCCGATTTCGATGGAGAAATCGTTCACCAGGGTTTTCGCGTCTTGGGCCGCGTGGGCGTTGGCAAGCTCGGTGGACATCGGTTTCCTTCCCCTTATCAAGACTCCTAGCGCAGGCCGACTCCATGGTTCAGAGCCTAGCGCTTCGTGAGCAACAGTCTTCGAGTATAGAGCGGGCGCCGCGCAGTTCCGAGCGGGGATTCTGAACGGGGTCCTAGAATCCGGAATCTGCGCTCTAGAAAAAAAACGAAAAAAAAGGGATTGACCGGAGCGCGGCCGCTCCCTACCTTGAATTCATGACCTCCACCGATCTCACCAAACGCCAACTGGCGGTGCTGAAATTCATCCGCGCCTTCGTGGAAGAGGAGCGCCGCAGCCCCACCCTGCTCGAGATCGGCAAGGGCGTGGGGTCCAGCGCCGTGAGCACCATTCACAAGCACGTTCAGCATCTGATCGACAAAGGCTTCCTGGGCCGCAGCCACGGCAAAGGCAACAATATTGTGGTGCGGGACAAGACCGACAAGAGCTCGCTATCCGTGACAGCCCTTTCCCGATTCGATATGGATGGCGAGGAATCAGTTCAGAACTCATCCGCCCGGCTGGTTCCGGCCAGGGTCCTTCCCTTTTGTGGTGACGTGGCGGCTGGCGCGCCCCTTATTCCTGAAACCCGCGCCCTGCCGGTGGAAGTCCCCAACGTGATCCATCGCGAGCGTGCCGATTTGTTCGTGCTGCGGGTTCGCGGCGATTCCATGATCGAAGACGCGATCCTCGACGGCGATCTGGTGGTGCTCCAGCGCAAAGCCGAAGTGCGCAACGGCGAACGGGTGGTGGCGCTCATTGACGGTGAGGAAGCCACCCTGAAGGAATACCGAAAGGACAAGCAGGGCGTTTGGCTCATCCCCCACAACGCCGAGCTGAAGCCCCAGTGCTACGACCCGCGCCGCATCGATCTTCAGGGCGTCGTGGTGGGCGTGATGCGCAGCTGCTGACCGATAAGTGGGGCCGGTTTCATGCTGCTCATTCCGCTCATTCCGCTCATTCCGCTCATATCGAGAGTTTCCCCCGCAAGGCCGTTCCCATTTCCAAGGTATTAAGGTTTCCTCCTAAATCCTGTGTGGCGGCGCCCTTCGCCAGGGCATCCAGGACGGCGGATTCCACCGCAAGGGCCTCCCTTTGCCAGCCCAGATGGCGGAATAGCAAGGCGGTGCTGAGGATCATGCCTGCGGGATTCGCGAGGCATCTACCCGCCAGATCCGGCGCTGATCCGTGCACCGGCTCGAAGAGGCCCGTACAACGGAAAGCCTGATCGGTGGCGAGGTTCGCGGAGGCCGCGAGGCCCATGCCGCCCTGAAAGGCCGCCAATAAATCGCTGATGAGATCACCCAGATAGTTGTCTGCGGCGATCACTCCGAAATCCTGTGGCCGCTGCACCAAGGCACAGAGCAGGGCGTCGGCGTGCATCGAGGTGGCGCGGACCGCCGGGAATTCTGCCTGCATGGTCTTGAATTCGCGCATCCAGAGTCCATGACCGTGTTTCAGAACATTGGCTTTGTGCGCCAAGGTCAGCGTCGCCCGCAGCTTTTCTGCCCTCTGGAAGGCGGCCCGAAGCAGGGCCGACACGGCCTCCCGGGTATGGATGGCGAAATCCACGGCGCCCTCCTTGTCCGTTTCACCCTTCAGGCAATAGGGCCCCTCGGTGTTTTCCCGGAAGACTTCCAAGCGGATATCTGCCGCCGAGACGCCCTTCAAGGGAACGTGGACATCGAGCATGGGCGCGCAGGGGCGGTGGTTCACCCGCAGGCGGAGATCACGGCGCAGGCGCAACAGAATTTCTTCCGCATGGCGGCCGTCGAGTACGCGGGGGTCGCCCACGGCCCCGAAAAGAATGGCGTCGAAATTATCCCGGAGCTTGACGAAGGCCTCATCTGAAAGGGTTTCTCCGGTTTTCAAAAAATGATCGGCTCCGAAAGGGAATACTTCCCACTCCACCTCCTGGCCCTGGGTCCGCACCCAAGCGAGCAGGGGCATCGCCTCGGCCATAACCTCGGGCCCGATGCCGTCACCGGGTATCACTGCGATGCGCGTCATCCATCGTCCAGAAAGCTCCCATCTTGGCATGGCCCATGGGTGGGATACTGCTCTCTTGTCTCAGGAGCGGACCATGCGAACGATGAATGCCTTCGCCTTTTCAGCCCTCACCGCCACGGCCTGCATGACGGTTTCAGCCGGGGACCTCAAGGAGGGCCAGACGGCCCCGGCCATCCAAGCCCAGGACCAGAACGGCACAACCATCAAGCTGTCGGACTACGCCGGTCGATCAACGGTAGTGCTTTATTTCTATCCCAAGGACGACACCCCAGGCTGCACCATGGAGGCCTGCTCCCTGCGGGATGGGCATGTCGCGATCAAAGCGGCGGGGGCGGTGGTCCTGGGGGTGAGCGGCGACGACGTGACGAGCCACGAGGCCTTCGCAGCCAAGTACCATCTGCCCTTCAGCCTGCTGGCCGACCCCGGCCGGACCATCATCAACGCATATGGGGTGAAGATTACGGGCCTGAACTACGCCAAGCGAGTCACCTTCGTCATCGATCGCCAGGGCGTCATCCGCAAGGTTTTCAGGGATGTGAAGCCCGAAGGCCACGACCAGGAGGTCCTCGCTGCGGTCAAGAACCAGAGTTGATTCCGGCCCTTGGTATTTTTTAACCAAGCATGGCTGGAAGGCTGATGGCCTTCGAGATACACTCAGCTTTCCAGCCTCGAGGGTTCATCAATGGTGTTTTTCAATCACGCCACCCGTCAGATGACGGCCAAGATCGTGTACTACGGTCCGGGTTTGTGCGGAAAAACCACCAACCTCAACACCATCTACGGCAAGACCTCCACCAAGGCCCGCGGGGAAATGGTGAGCCTCAATACCGAGACGGACCGCACCCTGTTCTTCGATCTGCTGCCCATGGACGTGGGCATGGTGGGCGGATTCAAGACCAAGTTGCAGCTCTACACCGTGCCCGGCCAGGTCTTCTACAACAGCACTCGAAAACTTGTGCTCAAGGGTGTGGACGGCATCGTCTTCGTGGTGGACAGCCAGTTGCCCATGCTGGACGCCAGCAAGGAGAGCTTGCAGAACCTCGAAGAAAATTTAAAAGAATTGGGCCTCAAGCTCGGCGATATCCCGACGGTGTTCCAGTGGAACAAGCGGGACCTCAAGAACATCGTGTCGGTGGAACAGCTGGAGAAGGACCTGAATCCCCGCGGTCTGCCCAGTTTTCAGGCCTGCGCCCAAGATGGCACCGGCGTCTTCGAGACCCTCCGCGGCATCACGAAACTCAGCCTGACCCACATCAAGACCCATGTGCTGGGCGAAACCACGGCCCCTCCCCCCACTCTGCCGGCCAAGGATGGGCCCATCAAGATCGTCGTGCCCGAGCCACCGGCTTCCACCCGGGATCCCCTGCTGCCTTCGGCGGTGGCCCTGACCACGCTGGATCTCCCCGCCTTTTCCAAGATGCTGGACGAAGACACGGGCTACCGATCCGCCCCTACGCCAGCTCCCACGCCCACCCCTTCACCGACCCCTACTCCCGCGCCAGCCTTTCCAGAAGCAAACCCCCTCGACACTCAGCCGGTGAGCGCGCTGCGCGCTCAGCCGTTGCCCGATGAAGACGCCGTAGGTCTTCCCACCTCACCTGCGCCTGTGCCCGAAACGGCGCCCGAGACCGTACAGGACGACATGCCAACCACGCCGGATGCGGCGTTGGCGGCCGATGCTCCAGAACCCGTGCCGACCCTCAGTTCTCCCGCCGCTCATGCGACCGTCGAGATCAAGAAGCCCACCACCTCACTGCCTTCCCTCCGGCCTGCGGCACCGGCGATGAAATCCCCGAATGCTAAGGACGCCATCAATTCGCTGCTAGGCGAACTCACCATGGTGGGCAAGCTCGGTACGCCTTCAGTGGTGCGGGTGGACTTGCCCGGCGACATGGATTCGGGCGAAGTAGAAGTCGTGGTCATGGTGAAGCAGAATGGCCAGATTCTTGGTGAGGGCAGCATGAAGCGTCCGGCCCCCTCCAAGGGTGTGGCGGCCAAGGTATCGGTGGAACTGAGGCGTCCCTGACCGGTGCGACCTTCCGCTCCGTTCTTCCTCGCCGCCTGTGGTTGCATCGGAGCCCTGGGAGCTGCGTCCGCGCCAAGCCTTGACCTGCCCGCATGGTGGAGATCTTTTCTGAACGTTCCGCGGGTGCAGGCCAGCTTCGTTCAGACTTCGGATAGCGCGGTGTTCGGCAAGCTGCGCCGCAGGGGCAGCTTGCGTCTGGCCAAAGGCGGCCACCTCTGGGTGGTCTACGAAGATGGACTTCAATGGGTGGCGGATGGCGCAAGCCTGATCCAGTACGACCCCGACACCTGCACCGCCCAGACGATGGATCTGTCCGGCGCGGCGGCCGAAACACCCCTCCTGCGCCTTCTCACCGATCCGGCGAAGCTCGGAGGGGCCTATGCCATCGATTCAATGGCCAAGGATCAGGTGCGCCTGAAGCCCCTGAAACAGGGCCTTCCCGAGGTCCGCATCGATGGAGGGGGAAGCCTTCCCAAGCGATTGTCCTGGACCGACCCCTCGGGCGCGGGGCAGGTGCTGGAGCTGGTGGACGCCCGCATTCCGGCCAAAGATTTCCCCAAAGGCACCTTTCAATTCCAGGCGCCCAAAGGCACGCGTTGGCTGGGCAAGTAACCGTCCAGGCTATCGAAAATGCTCAGCCAATTTACCAAATCGCCAAAAAATGCGAATGCGCCTTGTGACGCTACTCGAAATGGCGCAAACACTAAATTTCTCGCCGACGTG
>JANXXC010000252.1 GCA_025350765.1 Holophagaceae bacterium
CATGTCGTCGAGTTTCACGGTGTTGGATGAGGGCGGGAAGCGTTCGGGGGCTTCTTCCTGCAGGAACCGCCGGGTGCGCTCCATGAGCGATTCCATGTCCTCCAGCATGCGGATCCGCTCCATCTTCATATTGCGCATCTGCACTTCCAATTCGGCCACATGCTGGTGGGCTTCGCGGATGATTTCGTCGGCTTTGAACTGGGCCTCCCGCAGGGTCAGATCCTTCTCGCGGTTGGCGGTATCCAGCACGTCTTCTTTGGTGCGCTGGGCCTGAAGCAGGGTTTCGCGGAAGATGCGGTCTTGATCTTGGTACTGCCGATTGCGCTCGCGGAGATTCAGGATCTCCTCGCGCATGCGGGAGTTCTCCACCAGGATCTCCTCCCAGTCCGCGGCGATCTCGTGCAGGAAACCCCGCACCTCGCCTTCCTCGAAGCCCCGGAAGGACTTTTCGAAATCCCGCCTTTGGATATCCAGGGGTGTGAATTTCATGGAAGCTCCGGGTTTCAGAGGGCCGCGCGCAGGAAGATGCGTTTGATCACCGACAGTAGAAGGATGGCGATCATGGCGTCGAAACTGAACCCGCCGATGGGAGGGATCACGGCCCGGATAGGGAGAAGGATGGGCTCGACGATGGCGTTGAGCAAGCGTACCAGCGGCTTCCGTGGATCTGGCCGGAACCAGGACATCAAGGCCCAAATGATGATGAGGATGGACAGCCCGTCAATCAACTTGGCCAAAATGGAAAACATCGATGGCATGCGGAACCCAATCAAAGGAGTTCATGATAGCCCTTAGGAGCCGTTTCTGAATGAGCAGTGCTTTTCTGGTCATTCAGTTACGGCTCCTTATGCCGGCCATCGGCCGGCGCGATGGGTGGTGCTTCAATTCCAGATCGAAGGCGGTACTGCCCCTTAGGCGAGATGTACCCCTGGCACCACCGGGTTACTCTTTAACAATGGCGTATAGGCTTCGGATTGGCTTCGAGGCTAAGTCTTTGGGGTTTCCATGCGGATCGGCATCTCCTGTTACAGCACTTTTGGTGGATCGGGCGTCGTGGCCACGGAAGTTGGAAAGGCCCTCGCGGCGCGGGGCCATGAAGTCCACATCCTGAGCCCCTCCATGCCGCCGCGCCTCATCGGATTTGAGAACCGGATCTGCTTCCATGAGGTCACCGCGAGCCCCTATCCCCTTTTCGAAGCGGCGCCCTTTTCCATCGCCCTGGCCTCGAAGATGGCGGACGTGGCGACCCACCATGGCCTGGAGGTCATGCACGCCCATTACGCCATCCCCCATGCCAGCGCGGCATTGCTGGCCCGCATGGCGCTGGAAGGCAAGCTGAAGGTCGTCACCACTCTGCATGGCACGGATATCACCGTGGTGGGCAGCGACCCGAGCTACTTCCCCATGGTGAAACTGGCGCTCCGGGAAAGCGACGCCGTGACTTCGGTCAGCCAGTATCTGAAGGACGAAACCATCCGCACCTTCGGCCTGGGCGAACACATTCAAGTGATCCCGAATTTCGTGGAGCCGCCCGCCAGTGATCATCCGGAATGCCGTGCCTGGCTGGCGCCGGAGCCGGCCTTCGTGCTGACCCACATTTCGAATTTCCGCCCCGTAAAGCGCGTGATGGATGTGGTGAAAATTTTCGAGCGGGTGCGACGGGAAGTGCCTGCGCGGCTGGTGATGGTGGGGGACGGTCCCGATCGGGCCGAAGCCGAGAATTACTGCCGTGAGCAGGGCTTCATCGATGAGGTGCGCTTCACCGGGAAGCAGCTGGATATCGGCACCGTGCTGGCGTGCAGTGACTTATTCATCCTGCCCAGCGCCACCGAGAGCTTCGGCCTCGCGGCCCTGGAAGCCATGGCCCATCGCGTGCCGGTCATTGCCAGCCGCGTGGGCGGCATCCCGGAAGTCATCCGCCATGGCGTGGATGGCTTTTTGGAACCCCTGGGGGATGTGGACGCCATGGCTCGGGACGCCCTAAGGCTGCTCAAGGATGGCGATCTGCGCCACGCCTTCGGCGAGTCAGCCCGCACCCGCGCCCTGACGACCTTCGCCGAGGATCCAATTGTTGATCTCTACGAGGCCCTTTACGAGCGGGTGCTCGCCATCCCAAAATCCAGCGTGGAAATC
>JANXXC010000269.1 GCA_025350765.1 Holophagaceae bacterium
CTTATTTTCAGGTCGGTAGTTTCAATTCATCTTTTTCCTTCCTTCCTCATGGAGGCTGTATGCCTGCGCAAGAATCCCAAGCTGTCGATCTTTCTACGATCCCGTCAGACGTGCGAATCGCACTGATCAGTGCTGCCTCCCAGCTAACGCTCGAGGCAGTGAAGCATAACCAAGGAGGTGATTCTGGGCTGTACAATAGCAATTCGAAGCAACCAAATGCAGTCCCAAATCCCGAAATCGTCATTGCCAATTTTTATATCAATGTGCTCGCATACCTCACTACGTATGTAAGAGCGTAATTCGCAAAGCCACCTGCAATTCAAAAACTCCCCCAGCAGTGCTGGGGGTTTTGCTTTGGAAGGTAGGGCCTAACTTTGTATTGGACGAAGGGGGTGGAGGGGAGAGTGGTTCGTATAGGTGAGGTAGAAGACGGATGGATTGTCGCGGAACGAAGTTCGGGTGGGGGGAAAATAGGACTACTTTTCGGAAGGACTTGACAGGCGAAAATAAAACGATAGATTGAAGTGGGGTCGAGAGAATCTTGGGGACGTGTTGACTGGAGTTTAGCGCAATAGGCGAACGAATGGGGGGCGGGGCGAAACCCATGTCCGAGGCAAATAGGCAGACCGGCGCAAAACGGATTGAGGCGGCGCAGACGCAACCTCCAAAGCTCCTGGATCAGTTGCGGGAAAACCTTCGCACCCGGCATTACAGCATCCGAACCGAAGAAGCCTACCTGGATTGGGTGCGGCGATTCATCCTTTTTCACGGCAAGCGGCACCCCAAGGACTTGGGGGCTCCCGAGGTCCAGGCCTTTTTGTCCCACCTGGCGGTGGAGCGGCACGTATCGCCTTCCACGCAGAATCAGGCCAAGGCCGCCCTGCTCTTTTTGTACCGACACCAGATGAATATGGACATGCCTTGGCTCGATGAGGTCGTCCAGGCCAAGCGTTCTCCGCGCCTGCCGGTGGTGCTGAATCCTGGCGAAGTCCGCGTGCTGTTGGACCAGATGGAGGGCACCATGGCCCTGGTGGCGCGGCTGCTCTATGGCACCGGGATGCGGCTCATGGAGGCGCTGCGCCTGCGGGTGAAGGACATTGATTTCGAACGGCGCGAGCTCATCGTGCGGGATGGCAAGGGCGGCAAGGACCGCGTGACCATGCTGCCGAACCTACTGGTGGCGCCCTTGAAGGCTCACCTGGACCACGTGCGCCGGCTTCATGAGCGCGACGTTGCCGAAGGCTTTGGCGAGGTCTACCTGCCTCACGCTTTGGCGGAAAAATTCAAAATCGCGCCCCGGGCCTGGGGCTGGCAGTGGGTCTTCCCTTCGCATCTGCGTTCGACGGATCCGCGCAGTGGAAAGATCCGGCGTCATCACTTGCAGCCCGAGAGCGTCCAGAAGGCCGTGCGGATCGCGGCGCGCGCGGGAGAATCGGTCAAGCCCATCACGCCCCACGTGCTGCGCCATTCCTTTGCCACGCACCTGCTCGCGGCCGGCCACGACATCCGCACGGTGCAGGAGCTGCTTGGGCACAAGGACGTGGCGACCACGATGATCTACACCCACGTGCTGAACCGGGGTGGGAGGGGCGTGCCCAGCCCACTGGATCAGATTTGAACCCCAGTCTGAAACGGCAGGGCGTAGGCCACGTTGCCGAAAAGGTCGCGCTCCACCTGGCGCTCGGACTGGATGACGTTGAACGGACCAGCCAAGGTAGGCGGCGGTGAAAGCCCCGGAAAAGCATTTGGGTGGCCGCTCGTGAATACTTCCGGGAACTTGTCTACGCTCTCCCCTTCGCTGCCGTCGGAGCGCACCCCGAAACCCTGCACCTTCACCTAGAGGTGGCGGGGTAGGTGCCGGAGGCCACCAGCTCCCGGGACCAGAGAAGACTTTTCGCACTAGAGATTATTCAGAAGCTCGTTCATGCTTAGTCACCTTTCGCAGGACTCCTAAAAAAACGGGATCGGAGGAAGCCTTGGACGTGTTTGAGAACCACCGAAACGCAGCTCCTCAGCGGCGAAGCATGGACCCTTTCTGGTCTGAAGCGGAGGCATCTCCTAGATGGGCGGCGCTGGTAGAGATGGCTGCAGAGGCTTGGGAGGGCTCGTCCGTCAGGCTTCAGCTTCGCCTTCCGACGGGCTCTAAAGTCTCATTCACCCATGGCACCGTTCTTCCGATGGCGTGGATGGAGGCGTCTTCCGAGCTGATACAAGACCCGCTGTTGGTGGGCGACGCCAGTCTGGAGCCACGGTGGGCAAGCCATCAGGCGCTGGTCGATCACGGGTTCCGATTCTTGGCGGCCATTCCCATTTCGGCAAGCAACGGTGAAGTCTGCGGCAGCGTGTGGATCACGGGAATTGAACCCCGTGTGGTCGGAGCGTGGGAAGCCGGTGCGCTTCGACTCCTCCGGCAGCAAGCTGCGGCACTTCTGCTCCTGGAGGAACAAACCCTCGCCCGCTGGAATGAGGAGACCCATTACCGAACCATCCTGGACTCACTGGTGGAGGGTGTGGTCTTCCTCGACACCGATGTCCGCATTCTGGCCTGCAACCCAAGCGCTGAGCGCATCCTGAGGCTCACTCAAGACCAGATGACCGGACGCCGCGCGGTGGATCCCCGCTTCAAGGCCATCCGCGAAGATGGCAGCCCCTTCCCGGAAGAAAGCCACCCGAGTGTTCGAGCCCTTCGTACGGGCAAACCCCAGCTTCACGTCGTGCAAGGCATCTTGCACCCTGATGGGAATGTCATTTGGGTATCCATCAACGCCCAGCCCCTTATCCACCCGTGGGAGGAGAAACCTCACGGCGTCGTGGTTTCGATCTTCGACATCACCCGCATGAAGGAGGTCGAGGAGCGCCTGAGGGTGGAAGCCACCCGCGATGAGCTGACCGGCCTCTGGAACCGGCGGCATTTTTTGGAGCGCCTGGAAGTCGCCCTTAAATCCGCCAAGCGATATGGGGACCCCCTCTGCCTCGCCATGTGTGATCTCGACGGCTTCAAAGCCGTGAATGATAACTTTGGCCACGCCGTGGGGGACCGGGCCATTCGACTTGTGGGCCAGGTCCTCAGGGAAGAGTTACGGGGCGAAGATCTTGCAGGGCGATATGGCGGAGACGAATTCTGCATGTTGTTCCCGCGAAGCAGCGCCGCGCAGGCTCAGCGTTGCCTGGAAAGAATCCGCACGCGATTGGAGGGGGAATCGCTTGCAGTTGGCGCATCCATTTGCCGCATCACGGCGACCTTTGGGATCGCTTCTTTGATGTCCATCACGGAGAGCGAGAAGGATCTCTTCGCGGCGGCCGATCGGGCGCTCTACCAGGCCAAGGGCCTTGGTGGGAACCGGGTGGAGATTGCAAACATCACCGAGCCTCATGGCTGATAATTGATGAGCCCAGGCGCTGGGGTCTAGACCCTCTTGGCGCAGCTGCCCTAGGGCGTGTTAACACTACTTGAATTCTCCCGATCCATGACCGATGCTTCAATACATGGAAATCACAGAGGCCCAATTTCGACTGATTGAACATTGCCTTCCCGTGCAGCGAGGCAATGTCAGCATGGAAAACTTGAATCTGCTCAACGCGATCCTGTATGTCACTGAGCACGGGTGCAAATGGCGGGGGTTGCCCGAACGATTCGGGAACTGGCACACCATCTATACAAGGATGAACCGATGGGCGAAGAGCGGCGTTCTTGATCGAGTGTTCGCAGAATTGCAGCGTACCCAGATTCTCCGCATCAAGCTCGATGTGGTCTCGCTCGATAGCACCCACATCAAAGTGCATCCCGACGGCACCGGTGCGCTCAAAAAAACGGACCTCAAGCCATCGGGAGATCCCGTGGAGGGTGGACGACAAAGATTCATCTGGTTGCCGCAGATGCTCGAACGGTCGTGAAGTTCGACCTGTCTCCAGGGCAAGCAGGCGATGGGCCGCAGGGGAGAGAGCTGCTGCTGAAGATCGGAGCCCCGAAAAGACCGACGCACCTGCTGATGGATAGGGCCTACGAAGGGAACGAAACGCGGCAACTCGCTGTTGATCTCGGCTACGTTCCCGTTGTGCCACCCCTATCAACGCGGGTTGAACCGTGGGAGTACGACCGCGAACTATACAAGCGTCGAAACGAGGTAGAGCGCGTGTTCCGAAGGCTCAAGGGGTACCGTAGAGTATTCACCCGCTTCGACAAGCTCGACGTGATGTTTGCTGCCTTCGTGGTGGTAGCGCTCATCATCGAAGGGCTGAGATAGTGTTAACACGTCCTAGGCGCCGAAGCGTTTGGAGACTTCGCTCCACTTGATGGCTTCAACAAAGGCTGTCAGATAATCGGGACGCTTGATGCCGTAATCAACCATAAGGGACCCGCCCCCACGAG
>JANXXC010000275.1 GCA_025350765.1 Holophagaceae bacterium
GCCGCGCCCACCAAAAGGCGCAGCCATGACGCCTCCCATGGAGCCCATGCTTGCGAAGCGATACCGAAAAACGCCCGGCGGCTACCATATTGAATCGGTGTGAATCGTTGAAATCGCTGGACCCAAGGCTCTTCCTGCGTCATCTGCGGAATCTGCGGATTCATGGTTTTCAAGCTGAATCATGCCGATAATCATTAAGCCATTTATTCCCGATCCTACAATTCCACCAGCTCCACGGATTCGAGCGATTCTCCCAGGAAGCGGGAGCCCACTTCTTGAAGCCGGCTGCTGGCGTCGGTCAGCAGGACCCGCAGTGGCCCCTTTGAACTCTCAATCCGATAGCCCGCGGAATTTTTCAGCAACGCGTCCACGGCCTCGGCGGTGACATCGCCGCTATCGATCCAGGTGGTGCCCGGACGGGCGCGATCTAGGGAAGGCCGCAGCGCGGGATAGTGCGTGCAGCCCAGCACGATGGTCCTCACGGATTCCGGCAGCGCCTTCAGGTAACGCTCGCAGATTTCCGTGGTGATGGGGTCGTCCAGCCAACCCTCTTCGGCCAGGCTCACGAGCAATGGGCAGGCCAAGCTATGGATCTCCGCCTCGGGTCTGCGGCGGCGGATGGCGCCCTCGTAGGCCCCGCTCTGCACCGTGGCGATGGTGCCGAGGATCCCCACCGGCCCCTCCACCTGCGCGGCCATGGCGGCGCCCGGTTCGATGACGCCCAGCACCGGGCAGGGCGCCACCGCTTGCAGGGCGGCGAGGCCATGGGCGGAGGCAGTGTTGCAGGCGATCACTAGTAGCTTTGGGTCGTAGCGTTGCAGGATGGCACCGGCTTGCAGGGTGTAGCGTTCGATGGTGGCGTGGCTCTTGGTGCCATAGGGAACCCGGGCGGTATCGCCCAAGTAGACCAGCGATTCCCCGGGCAAGAGGCGGCGCAGCGCGTGCACCACCGTGAGGCCGCCGATGCCGGAATCGAAGACGCCGATGGGACGGTTGGAGTTCATGAGGTGCACCCTGCACAGGCTTCCGACTTCCGGCTTCCGGCTTCAGAGTGCATCACCGGGGCGGTGGTGTTTCCACGTCTCGGCTTCACAGAGTTGATTTGGAAAATGCTTACATCAGGCCCCGACGAAAAATAATCCGACACCAATCCGGAAGCCGGAAGCCGTACCATCCGACAGAAGCGAAGCGAATGGAGGATAGGACCGTACGCGAAGCGGACGGCCCCGAAGGGGCGAGGGGCGTAGCTCAGAGTCAAGCCGGAAGCCGGAATCAACATACTTTCTCCGCCAGAATGGCCACCCAGGTGCCTTCGGTGAGCATCTTCAAGGGCTTGAATCCATAGGCCGCAAGGCTTACCAGGGCTTCATCCTGGCGTTCGGCCAAGATACCCGAGGCGATGAGCCAGCCGCCCGGTTCCGCGATCTCGGCCATGCGCGGCAGTAGCTCCTGAATGGTCTCCAACAGGATGTTGGCCAGCAGGCCGCGATAGGGCGGGCGCACCTTCGCATTGTCTAGATCCCCCACGAAATAGTCGAAGGGCGCGGGTCCGCCGAGGCCTTCATTCATCTGGATGAATTCCGCCATGGCGGGGCCGCAATCCGGATCAATGTCGAAGGCGGTGATGTGGCGCGCACCCAGCAGGTAGGCCGTAAGAGAGAGGATGCCGGTGCCCGCGCCGATGTCGAGGATGGCACCGGGCGTGGCAGTCTGAAGCTTGCCCTCGCCGGCGAGCTGCTCCAGCAATTCCATGCAGAGCCGCGTTGTCTCATGGCCCCCGGTGCCGAAGGCCAGGCCCGGATTCACGGTGATGGCGAAACGGTCGAAGGGCAGCGCTTCTTCAGCCCACAGAGGCCTGACAAAAAAGCGAGAACCGACATTGAAGGAGCCAAAGCCTTCGCGGCTTTTGGCGAGCCAATCCTCATCCTCAAAGCGCTCTTCGGATTCCAGGACGACCCCCGGGAAGGCCCTGAGACCCGCCGGATCCGGGCCCTCAGCGCCGGGCGAGAAATAGGCGTAGAAGGATTTCGGCGGGTCCGCTTCGCGATAGGTGGCCGTGGCGCCCTGCCCCTGCAGCCAATCGCCCAGGGCATCTTCCATGGAATCGGGGACGGCGAGACGCCAGCGCAGATGCAGTGATTTCGGGTCCACCAGTCACTCCACGGGCACGGCGAAGGGCTTGAAGCCCGCGGCCTTCATTTTCATCGCGGCGGCGTCCACTTCAGGCTTGGCGCCCGAGTGGTGCCATCGGACTTTGTAGGTCCCACCGTCCTTCACCACCTGGGCCGTGTAGCCCGCGGCCTTGGCCTTTCCCGCCACGCGATCCGCCTCGGCCTTGTCCGGCGTGGAGACCAGCTGAAGGGTCCACCGGGCGATGGGTCCTGGAGCCACGGCGGTGACGGCAGGCTTCGGCTGGGCCTGGGGCTCAATCCGCGACTCCGGCTTGGTTTCGGGCTTCCCTACCAGCTTCGGATCCGGCTTTGGGGGCGCGTCCCCCTCATTGCCGTCGAAGGATTTCAGCTGATCCAGGATGGGGGATGGCAGGGCTTTGAGATCCTCGCCGCTGCCTTTCGAAGCGGGCCTTTGCAGCGCCGCGCTCTGCTTGCCCACCTGGACGCCCAGCACGTAGCTCAGCGTGAGCAGACCCACTCCCACGCTCGTCACCACCAGGATGCTGGAACGGTTGAGAAGGATGGCGTGCGGATCCCTGAAACCCATGGCTAGAGCCTAACCTCACGGAGCAGCACGGCGTACTGGCAGCCGAAGGTCGCGGGTCCGCTGAGCAGAACCGGGCCGCCTTCCTCCAGCAGGGCCGCCGCCAGAAGCTGGCCGCCTACGCCGCAGAATTCGCCCCACAGGAGCTTCGGGAATCGGGGCGCGGGCCACTGCGGGTGCGCATCTCGGAGCGCGGCTTCCAGGTCGTCCAGGCGGCTGGATCCAGCGCTGCCGCCGATCCAAGCGGTCGGAGCGGCATCCTTCGTCACATCCTCCACGGCAATGGCAAGGGCGTGGGCGCGGGCCTGGGGGCTCGAATCCACGGGCGAAACGCAAGCGATGGAAGCCACTTCGGCGCGGATCCTAGCACCGCGCGATTCAGCATGGGCGCGGGTCTCCAGCATGAAGGCCTGGGCCCCTTCGCCGGGAAGATAGCCCGTGCCCGCGTTGGCGATGGGATCACCCTTCAGGGAAAAGCGGCCGGTGCGGCGCAGCAGTTCCATTTGCAGGGGAAAGAGGCCATCCGTGCCAATCACCAGCACCGCGTCCGCCATGCCCTGCTTCAACCAATGAAGGGCCTGATCCAGCGCCGCGAAGGTGGCGTTCTCGCGCTCGAGCTGAGTGCTGCTGGGCCCCTTGATGCCAAAGGCCATGGCGACGTGGCCCGAGGCGGCGTTAGCGACGCAGTTGGGAAACACCATGGGGGAGGCGCCTTCGGGACCCTTTTCAAAGTAGGGCCGCATGAATACTTCGCCGGCCTCGCTGCCACCCGTGAGGGTGCCCACGGTGAGGCCCATGCGCTCCCCGTGAATCCGCGCATCCAGGCCCGCGTCCTGCAGAGCCTGATGGGCCGCGACCCAGGCGAAGCGCGAGGGCCGGTCCAGCCGCCGCAGCTGCATGGGCGGGATGATGCCCGCTGGCTGGAAAGCCGTGCAGGCTGCCCCGCGCCCCACACCGAGATTGGGAGGTAATTCGCTGAAGCAGGATTGACCCGAAATCCAGGACTGGCGCGCGGCTTCCACGCCATCCCCGCAGGGCAGCACCAAGCCAAGCCCGGTGATGACGATGCTGGATTCAGGGCTCACTGGCCCTCCCAGCGCTTGAGTGCGAGGCAGGCGTTGTTGCCGCCGAAGGCAAAGGCGTTCACCAGGGCCGCGCGCACTTCGCGCTCCTTCGCTTGCAGGGGCGTGCAATCCAAATCGCAAGCCGGGTCGGGGTCCACCAGCCTAAGGGTGGGGCTCACCACGCCGGTTCTTAGGGCCATGACCGCCGCGAAGGTTCCGATGGCCCCGGAAGCCCCCAGGGTGTGACCGAACTGGGACTTGGTGGAGGTCACGGAAACCCGAGTAGCCGCCGCGCCGAGTGCGGTCTTGATGGCATTGATTTCAGCGCTGTCGTTGGCAGGCGTGGCGGTTCCGTGGGCGCTGATGAGATCCACGTCCTCGCCATTCAGCTTTCCGCAACGCAAGGCCATACCCATGGCCCGCGCGGCGCCCTCGCCTTCGGGGTGTGGCGCCGTGGGATGGTGGGCGTCCAAGCTGGCGCCATAGCCCAGGACTTCCGCGAAGATCTCGGCGCCGCGCGCCTGGGCCTGCTCCAAAGGTTCGAGGATGAATTGGGCGGAGCCCTCCCCCAGATTGAGCCCCGCCCGATCCCGACTGAAAGGGCGGCAGAGCCCGGGATCCATGGCTTTGAGGCTGCTGAAACCCGCATAGGTGGTCATGCACAGACTTTCGGCGCCGCCCGCGATGGCCAAATCCAGCTCCCCTGAGGCGATGCGCTCCCAGGCCTGGCCGATGACCACCAGCGAGGAGGAGCACGCATTCATCACGGTGCCCCGGGGCCCTTGGGCCCCCAACACTGCTGCGAGGGAATCGGTGATGAGGGTGGGGCTCTGGTAGACGGCGTTCGCGGCACCCGCTCTCAGCCCCGCGTTCCGGGCCTGCACATAGGTCTCCGCGGCCGGCAGACCCGACGTTCCCGCGCCTTGGAAGACGCCAATCCTGCGCGGTGAAAGCCCTTCGCCGCCGCGGGTGGTATCAAGGGCCGCCCGGGTGGCTAGAAGGGCCAGGCGCTCGCACAGGGTGGCTCGGCGACCGATGCCTGGTCCCACGTTCGGGTCCTCCGGCAGATGCACCTCCGCAGCCATCTGGGCGGGCTCGCCGGGCATCTGCAGTTTCGTGAGCGGCCCGATGGCGCAATGGCCTTCCAGCATCCGGGCCCAGGTGGTCTTGGCATCCAGGGCGAGGCTCGATACGAATCCCACGCCCGTGATGACGACCCGGCGGTTCATCCCATCCTCTTCAGCAGCAGCTTGGCGGTGCACAGGATGCGGTCCTCGCAGGACACGGTGCCCTGGACCCGCAGCAGGCCCGCGAAACTCGCTTCGGGGGCCACTTCCAGCCGCAGTTTGTCGCCCGGGAAGGCGGCGCCTTTGAATCGCGCGTCGAGAACCTGCGCCAGAAATATCGCCTTGCCCGCCAGGGGTTCTGCCTCCAGGAAACCGCCGGCCTGGGCCAGCATCTCCAGCATCAGAACGCCCGGTAGCAGCGGCCTTCCCTCGAAATGCCCCTGAAAATAAGGCTCTCCATAGGTCAGCAGTTTTTCAGCCACCACGCGAACGCCCACTTCCCGCTCCACCACGCGGTCCACCAACAGGAAGGGAAAGCGGTGGGGCAGGTGGTCTTTGATCACATCGGACATGGAGGGGTTCAGCTCAGGCGGCCTGGTGTTCGGCGATGAAGGCCGTCAGTGAATCCACGTTTTTGAAGGCCTTCAGGCCCGCGGCTTCGTCCTCGATTTTCACGCCGAAGGTCTGCTCGATGCCCAGCACCATCTCCAGGGCGTCGATGGAATCCAGGCCCAAGCCCTCGCCAAAGAGGGGCGCCGAGTCATCAATCTGGTCGGGCGTCATGCCTTCGAGCTTCAGGCGCTCGATGATCATGGTTTTGACTTGGGACTTGAGATCGTTCATGAATGCCTCGGATAGGCCATTCTAGCTTGAAAGGCTACCTTCGCAGGCCCGAAAGGGTGGCTTCATTCATCTCCGGCACCGGCGTAGTGCAGTTCTCGCTGAGCGCGAGGATGATTCCCTCGGCCCTTGCTTCCACTCCTCGCTGTCCTAAAACGCACCCTGGCTCTGCCGAAGATCGGAAAGCAGGAATCCTTAGGTCTGGATCCAGGGATTTATGGAAGGCTCGGCTGGGCGAGTGTTCCAGGGGCAACGCGGGTGAACTCAATGATCCAATTCCTCTCCCAGGATTTGCCGTTGTCTGGGGAAAAGTCCTGCTCCCATCGCGCCCGGCCTTCGCCCAGCACCGTCCAGATGAATCGCACGAGAATGGGCTTCCCATTGAAGAGGTCCGGGCCTTCAAAGAGGCCAACACCCTCGTGGAAGGATCCCACCACGGGGGGCTGCATGACGCCGGGGCTGTTGCGGTTATCGATCCAATAGAGGCTCCACTTCCCGTTCTCCGGATTGTAGAAACGGAAGGTTAGGCCCACGAAGTTCGGCCAGTAATCACTGCGATAGATATCTTGATTGCCCATGCCACCAGGCAGAGGATGACATTCATTGGTGGACTCGAATTCCACCCACTCCTGGCAGCCCTGCAGCCGCTTTACCAGCCTGCGGTTGTGCATCTTCCAGGTGCCATAGAGAAAATCGAAATCCTGGCTCCCGTCCTGACTAGGGACCGCTGCTTGAGGGATGACCATCACACCACCGGCTCAGGCAGGCCCATGGGCGCCCATTGCTCTTTCGTGGGGCCATAGAACTCCGGCACCTTCAGCCCCGCCTGACGCATGAGCACGGTCATCTGGCCGCGGTGGTGAACCTGGTGGACCAGAAGGGCCAGGAGGCTCTGCCCGCGCTTCCATTGGAGGTACCCGAACATGGTGTCCTCCTTCTGAAGTTCAGCCTCATCCCACGCGGCCGTGGCCCTCAGCAGGTCATGGGCGACGGCGCCGTAAGCCCTTCGAAGTCCCTCAATCTCTCCCGGCAGGTTTCCAACCTCTACACCCTGAATCTCCAAACCCATTTGCGCTGGCAATTGAACAATGCTTTCTACGAGGTGCTGGGCCAAGCGGCGCAGATCCCGGTGGGCGGGTGTGACGGCCTGGTCCAGGGCGGAGGCTGGAAGGGCTTCCAGAACCTTCAGGGTGTCTTCAACTTCTTCTTTCCACGCGCGGTGGAAATCAGCGATGCAGCTGAACATGGGCTCTCCTTGAAGTGAAGCCCTAGCCTGTGTCACCCCTCCTGACAGCGTGGTGGCAGGAGGGTTCAGCCAAATTTGTGTTCAGAAGAAAAAAATCACCACGCAGAGGGCAACGGAGGTTTTCAGAGGGCAGCAGAGGGGCTCGTCCATTGCGCGCAGGGGCGCTCCTCCGCGTAGTCGCTTTTATTTTTTCGAATGCGAATTCGCGTCATCCCCCTTCATCCCGGTGAATTTTTAAATAGTCATCAAGCCCTCGTCCCGGAACGGCCTCGAAGGGGTCGAGAAAGGCCACGCTTCGGATGCGATCCACGCGAAAGGTGCGCAGGGCCTCTCGCAGCTCGCACCAAGCCGCCAGATTCCACCGGTAGCCCCAGAACACCAGCCCCAGTGGCTGAAGCACGCGATCCGTGGCCTCGCCATCGCCCTTGGCGTAGGAGACGCGCACCTTGATCTTTTCCCGCAGCGCTTGGCGCAGCTCGCCAAGAAATTGGGCGTTTTCGGGCGCCACGTAGAAGTCCGGAACCAGAAAGGGCGTGTCTGACAGCCGCTTCCGGCGTTCCGGGGGCAAGGCGGCCTCGACCTTCCGCATCAAAGTCCCGGCGGCTTCGCGCAAGGCGGGATCCGCCCAGGCTTCCACCATGCGCGCCCCCAGCAGAAGGGCCTCAGCCTCGTCCACGGTGAACATCAAGGGAGGCAGGTCGAAGTGCCTCGACACCCGGTATCCAACCCCGGCCTCGCTCTCGATGGGCACGCCCGAGGCCATGAGGTCCGCGATATCACGGTAAAGGGTGCGCTCACTCACGCCCAATTCAGCGGCCAGCTTGGCGCCAGTGCTGATGCGGTCCCGCCGCAGCAATTGCACGATTTGGAAAAGCCGGTCGGCGCGTCGCATCAAGTGAAGGCTATCTCAAGAAGGCCCCAAGAAACACCAAGGCCAGCCATAGGCGGGAAGCCCAGGCCGGGTTAGGATGAGGGGTTCTGGAAACCCATATGCAAAGTCCCATCACACCCTTTCTCGGCGTCCTGATCCTGTTGTTGGTGGCCACCACGGTGGCCGCCATCGTGCTGGTGCTGTCGGGCGTCATCCTGCCGCGCATCAAGCCCAATAACCCTCAAGCAAATAAGCTCTCGCCGTTTGAATGCGGCGTTGAGCCGGTGCAAACCGGGGCGCGGCACCGCTATTCGGTAAAGTTCTACCTCACGGCCATGCTCTTCATCTTGTTCGATGTGGAAGCCGCCTTTCTGCTGCCCTGGGCCGTGCAGTACAAGGCGCATCCCACCACCTTCCTGCCCATGCTGACCTTCTTCGCCACGCTCCTGGTGGGCTTCATCTACGCCTGGGACAAGGGCGCCTTCGATTGGGAGCGCTGATGTCGGAGCTGAGTCTGAATGATGCGGTCTTGACCACGCGACTCGACACCGTCGTGAACTGGGCCCGCAAGAACAGCCTCTGGCCCATGCCCTTCGGCACCGCCTGCTGCGCAATCGAGTTCATGAGCGTCATGGCCTCCAAGTACGATCTGTCCAGGTTCGGCGCCGAGGCCATGCGCTTCAGCCCCCGCCAAAGCGACATGATGCTGGTGCTGGGCACCGTCACCAACAAGCTCGCCCCCGTGCTGCGCACCATCTACGCGCAGATGGCCGAACCCAAATGGGTCATCAGCGTGGGCGTGTGCGCGAGTTCCGGCGGCATGTACCGCACCTACGCCACCATGCAGGGCATCGATCGCGTGGTGCCCGTGGACGTCTACGTGCCCGGCTGCCCGCCCCGGCCCGAGAGCATGAT
>JANXXC010000285.1 GCA_025350765.1 Holophagaceae bacterium
GTTGGGTTGTAGGCATAGGAGCCGAACTCGATGCCAGGCATCGCGCAGCTGTCGACCCCGCGGGTGTCCACCATCAGGTAGCGGCCGTTGGCGAAGAAGCAGAAGAGAGGGGAATTGACGGACGTAGCCGATCCGTTGGCCCAGACGCCGACGAGGCCGGTGGGGTCGTTGTCCACCTTGGGGAAGCCCACCGGAGCTTTCCCGCACTCCTGGGTCATGAGGAGCATGCTGCCCACGGGGCGGAACCGGGTGCAGGCGTTTGTCGAGCGGGAGAATCCCCATTTCCCGATCGTGTTCAAGGTGCCGGTAAAGGTCCCGAAGTACCCCTGGATGTCGAAGCCCGAAAGGGCAAGGGTGCCGGCCTCGAGGCCGGAAGTCCCCTGGCCGTCGGGCACGTCGGCCTGGGCCATGAGGTAGGACCCATCCGCGCCGAAGCGGAAGATCGTGGCGCTATTCGCATTCGCTCCTCCCCAGACATTGCCGCTGAGCAGGGTCATGCCCTGGGCGAGAAAGGCCGCGTTGGCATTGGCCGGGGTGGTGATGGGCGCGGTGATGCCCCCGGCGGTCATGGCGGCCTGGAGGCCCGTGTTGGCAGGAGATGCGAACGTGGCCGGGGCTTGCGTGAGATCCACGGAGGCCGGCAGCGCCGCCGCCGAGGCCGCGGGGATGGTGATGCCATTGGCGGGATTGCGGTCGGAATCCAGGGATTGCAACAGCACCAGCAGGTTCTGCAGCTTGTTGGCGCTGCCCTGGGCAAGCTCGACGGGCGTCACCATGAACAGGGCCCCGATATTGCCCAGAGAGACTGCGCCGAGCTTGAATTCCACGTTATCAAGGGCGTTGAACGTGTAGGTTCCGGCGGCGTCGGTGGTGCCCTTGACGCCCGAGGTGGTCGCGTAGGCCACGCCCTGGACAGGGGAGTCCACCAGCGTGCCGCTGTAGGTGCCCGTGACAGGCGGCTTCGTGTCGTCCGTCTTGGGGGAATCGTCGTGGTGGGTGCACGCACTGAGTCCGGCGAGGACCAGGGCGAGGACCAGGACGGGGATTGTTATCGGGTAGTTCCTGGCGATTCGCATATTGGATCTCCTTCTCGGAACGGACTGTCCCGCCCGATACAACACCATCGGGATCGGACTGGGATCTGCCTACCCCCCCAAACAGGGGTGTTGACAATCGCAAGAGAGGAACTCCAGAGTGATCCATTCCCCGGATATCAGATGAACGACCGCGTGCTCGAGCCGAGTCTCCAGATGCTGGCGCGCGGGCTGCGTTTCGTGGGCGAGCTGCGGGATCTGCCCTGCGGGTCGGTGGCGCAGCGTCGGCATTTCCTATCCGGCCTATCGGAGATCGTCGGCGCCCAGGTCGGGGTGTCGACCCAGCTCAGTCTGCGTCTGGGTACCCCCTTGATGAGCCAATCCCAATCCATCGGCTGGGAGGACCCGCAGCACGAGGAGCTGTTCTTCAAGTTCCTCGCCATGCAGGATGCCCTGCCCGAACCCACGCTGCCGGCCCTGGCGCGCATCCAGGAACCCCTGTACGTCCGTCTGCGCCAGGAGCTTGTGGATGACCAGGCGTGGTATGGAAGCGCGCACGTCCAGGAGCTGCGGAAGGCCTCCAGCATCGACCATTGCGTTTACGGCGCGCTACGCTCGGGCGACGGCGCGCTTGCCTTCTCCATGAACCGGCACTGGGGCGACAAGCCCTTCCGTGAGCGGGATTCCCGACTCATCGAGATCCTGTTCCGCGAGGCGGCCCCCGTCCTGGTCGAAACGACACCCCTGCCGCCGCGGCAGCGCGCGGTGCTGGAAGGGTTGTGCCGGGGCTTGAGCGAGAAGCAGATCGCCGCGGAACTTGAGCTCAGCCCGCACACCATCCACGGCCACGTGAAGGAGCTGCATCGCCGTTACGGCGCCCAGAGCCGGGGCGAACTCCTCGCCAAGGCCCACCACCACTGATCGTGCAGGCGCCCTTCTCGCGACATCCTAGGTACCTGCCCACGGGCTTCAAGGTTGCAGATCTCCTTGCAGCGCGGTCAGCGTCTCGGGCGCGAACAAGACCTCTGACTTCAAATCGAAGAGGTCCGCTAAAAGGCCCGTGGGCGTCCGATGCCCCACCGCGAATTTCAGGAATTGCACGCTGGAAAGTTTTTCTTCGTTCATTTGATCCAGGTCGAAGCTCGCCGCTTCGAGGCTTCCATCGCTGAAGGTCATGAACACGTGGCCGGGCAGCCCGCGCCAACGCCGCAGCAGCACCGCGCGGTCTTTTTCTTCGGGGATTTCGATCAGCAGCGTGCAGCCCAGTTCGCCAAGCCCCCCCATCACCGCGTTGTAGGTCGAAAGCTCATGCTGGATATCGGATTCCTTGATGATTTGTTCTGCGCGCACCATTTCCAGTATTTGGTAGCGGATGGTCGTGTGGTTTTCGAATAAAAAGGTCAGGTATTCGCCCAGGTGAACCCGCCGCAAGGCCTTAGCAGCCATGGCTTCGGCGCGAATGCGATCCCGCTGCTCCCCATAGGTTAGGAAGTCGAGGATTTCGGAGCGATGGACGTTGGGCATAAGTTCCTTTGGCTCATAGTTGCTGGATCAAGGCTCCACCTTGGGCACCGGATTCGGGAAGCCATCCTTGCGGTAGGCCCTCGCCAAAATGGTCATGGGATGCAGGGCCTTCTTCCCGGCGTGCTGCTCGAATTGCAGGCCCGCCAGGGGGCATTCCGTGGCCCAGACCTCGGCGCCTTCGGCGGCTTGCATCCCCGTGAAAGCCTTGCCGCCAAGGCGTTTCGAGTCCTCAAAACTTTCGGTTTTCATGGCGAAAGTGCCATCGTGGCCACAGCATTCCAGCACCGATGCGATGGTGACGCCCGGGATTTTCCGCAGCAGGTCGCGTCCTTTGAAGCCCACGGCCTGAGCCCGCAAATGACAGGGCGCGTGATAGGCGATGGGGCCTGGGCTGGATTTGAAATCCCAGTTGGCGCGGGTTTCGGTGCGGATGGACCACAAAAACTCGCCGGGATCCCGCACGGCCTGGGCCAGTTTTTTAGCGCGTTCGCGATCCTCACCCTCCAGCAGCTCCGGATATTCGCGGCGCAGCATCATGGCGCAGGTGGGATTGATGGCGATGACCTTGGAGCCCGCGTCCACATGGGGCATGAGCGCATCGAGATTGGCCTTCGCATACTTGCGCAAGGTGTCGAGATCGCCATGCTCCCAGGCGGGCATGCCGCAGCATTGCAGGCCCCGCACGCAGCCCGTCTTGCAGCCGTTGTGCTCCAGTACTTCGAGGGTGTCCTTGCCGATCTGCGGTTCATTGTTCTGGATGAAACAGGTCTGAAAAAGCACCGCTTCGAGGCCGACCTTCTCGGCCATCTTGCCGCTCTTTTCGGCCCAGCTTTCAAAAGTGGCCGACGCAAAATCCGGCAAGTGGGCTTCGGGATGGACGCCCAGCACCTTGTCCATGAACCAGCGATGCAACTTCACGCGATTCATTTTGTTGGCCATGCCGAAAGAAGCCCGCGCCATTTTTCCCGCTAGGTCGGGATTGCCAAGCACTTTATCCCGCAGCTTGCCGCCTTGGCGCCGCCGCCTCACGGCCTGATAGCGGTGAACGAGCTTCGGGAAGTCCAACTGGAATTCGTGGCCCTCTCGGGGCGTATATGGGCACTGGACCTCGCAGAGCTTGCATTGGAAGCAGTCATCGATGACCGAATCCCGCTCGCCTGTCGTCAAGGCCCGAACGTCGCCTTGATGTTTTTCGTCATCGATCATCGCAAACAAATTCGGGAAGCTATCACAGTATTTGAAGCACATGCGGCAACCGTGGCAGACCTCGAAGATCCGCTCCACTTCGCCCTTTAGTGCCGCCTCATCCCAATACATCGGATCGCTGGGATCGTAGGTGTGGCCGGAGGTTGGGTGATAAGAAATGCGGTCGCCCGGCGTAGTGTCCTGGCGCTTCGGATTACCGACCTCGTAGTGCTCGGCCATGGATTTCCCCCAAAAAACAAACCGCGAAAAAACGCAAAAAGGACGCGAAAATGAATGATTTCATTTCGCGCAGTTTGGCGTTTTTCGCGGTTCCTCGCCCTTAGCTGATGCTGTCGAGCATCTTCTGGAAGCGCCCGGCGTGGCTCTTTTCGGCCTTGGCCAGGGTCTCAAACCAGTCCGCGATCTCACCGAAACCCTCTTCCCGCGCGGTCTTGGCCATGCCAGGGTACATGTCTGTGTACTCGTGGGTCTCGCCGGCGATGGCGGCCTTGAGGTTCAGCGTTGAATCGCCGATGGGCAGCCCCGTGGCGGGATCGCCGACACTTTTCAGGTAGTCGAGATGACCGTGGGCGTGACCCGTCTCGCCATCGGCGGTCTCTTTGAAATTTCCTGCGACCTCGGGGTAGCCCTCGATATCGGCGACCTTGGCGAAGTAGAGGTAGCGCCGATTCGCTTGGCTCTCGCCGGCAAAAGCGTCCTTCAGATTCTGATGGGTTTTCGAGCCATTCAAGTTGCTCATTGCTTCCTCCTGGGGTGGGTGCAGGAAGGAAGTATCAACCTTCGTGCCTGAGATTCAAGTGGCCATTTTCTTGGACATAGCAATTGATTGAGGGCGCCGAACTGATCTTTTCCCGCTCGGCCGCGAAAACCTTCCCGGCCCGTCGAGACTGCCCTCGTTCCGCAGCACTTCTGGTTCTGGCCAAGCCCTTGTGGCTGAAAGCCGTGGACTTCGCCAAAGGCAGCCAGGGAGCGGGACAATGCCTACATGTCGTTCGCGCACCTACATCTACACACTGAATATTCGCTGCTCGATGGCCTAACCCGCATTCCCGATCTGGTGAAGAAATGCCAAGCCACAGGCATGCCGTCCGTGGCGGTCACGGATCACGGCAACATGTTCGGAATGATGCGGTTGTTCGATGCCTGCGAGAAGACCGCCGACAAGGACGGCAACTGGGTGGTGAAGCCGATCTTGGGCAGCGAAGTCTACGTGGCGCCGCGCACGCGCTTCGACCGCAAGCTGGATGCGAAAAATTCTGATACCTCTGAGGAGGGACTCGAAGACTGTGTCGATCCCAGCGGAAGCAGGGACGCGGGCTACCACTTGGTGCTGCTGGCGAAGAATGCCGTGGGCTTCGCGAACTTGAGCAAGCTCGTATCAAAAGGCTTCACCGAAGGCTTCTACTACAAGCCCCGCGTGGACAAAGATCTATTGAAGGAACACAGCGAAGGCCTTATCGCCCTGACAGCTTGTCTGGGGGGTGAAGTGCAGGCGCGCATCCTGCAAAACCGTCTGGATCAGGCCGAGCGGGTGGCGCGAGAATTTCGCGACATTTTCGGCGAAGACTTCTACCTGGAGATCCAGGATCAGGGCTTCGAGAAAGAGAAACAGATCATCCCCTACCAGATGGAGCTCTCAAAAAAGCTGGGCATTCCGCTGGTGGCCACCAATGACGCGCATTATTTAAATCACGAGGATGCAGATCTCCACGACACGTTGCTCTGTATCGGCACCAAGACCACCAAGGCCAAGGAGAAGCGGATGCGCTTTTCCACGGATCAGTTCTATGTGAAGACGCCCGAGGAAATGCGATCGGTGTTTCCGGATCATCCCGAGTACCTGGAAAGGACATTGGAAATCGCCGCGAAGGTGGATCTCTTTCCCATCACGCGGAAGCCTGCTACGCCTTCGTTTCCGGTGCCTGGCGGCCACAGCCTCGAAAGCTATTTTGTGGAAGTGGCGCGGGAAAGTTTTGAAGCCAGGGTGCAAAAGTGCCGCCCTATGTGGGCCGCTGGCGCCCTGAAGCACGCCGAAGAAAAATATCGGGAGCGTCTGGAATTCGAGATCGACACCATCCTGAAGATGGGCTTCCCGGGCTACTTTCTGCTGGTGTGGGACTTCATCGCCAAGGCCCGGGATATGGGGGTTCCCGTGGGTCCGGGGCGTGGCTCTGCGGCCGGTTCCATCGTCGCGTGGTCCATGAAGATTACGGACATCGACCCCATGCAATACGACCTGCTTTTCGAGCGGTTCCTGAATCCCGAGCGCGTCTCCATGCCCGACGTGGACATTGATTTCTGCCGCGATGGCCGCCAGAAAGTAATTGATTACGTCACCGAAAAGTACGGCCAGGACCGCGTCTCCAACATCATCACCATCAACCAGCTAAAAACCAAGGCGGTCATCAAGGACGTGGCGCGGG
>JANXXC010000074.1 GCA_025350765.1 Holophagaceae bacterium
CTTCGCCAGCGCGGCGAGCGAACGGCCCAAAGGCACATGGGCATCCAGGTGCCCGTGCCCCGAGAGATTCTAGATCGCGGGGACCTCGCGGGATTCATGCATGCCCAGGATGCCCCTGAGAAGGTGGATCTCTCCAAGGCCAACACCTTGGATCCGGTGCACGACTTCGAAGCCTGGGGCGACTTCGCCCATGAATTGGACCTCGTGTTCGGAAGCGGTGAATGGCGTGAAATGACGTTCCTATGGGTGCGGGAGGGGCGCCCACTAGACGCTGCCAGCCCCACCCTGCGGGCCGCTTACAAGCGCTGGCAGCCTACGGTTGAAGCGGCCCTCCGCCAGGAACCGGAATCTGAAGCCTGCTGGGATCTGTGGATCTGGATGAGCCAGGCGCTTGGGGGCAAACCCCTTGGCCCGCTGCTGGCTTCCATCAATCCTTCTCCCCTGACGCCCAAAGAACAATGGCCGCCGGATCGCGTGATCCGGACTCTCTTCTCCCGGGCCCATTCCGCCGAGGAGTGGCGCACCCTGATAGTTCTCTACCAAGCCAAATGGGATAACGAGCCCCATACCCTCCGCGAGCCCGCGCTCGCTCGGCCCCCTCAACTGGACCAGGCCATTCTCCTGGACCACGATTGGACCCTCTGCTTAGAACCCCTGCTGGAGTGCTGCCTGCGCGCCGGCGACCCCCATCTCGCCGACACTCTTTTCACCGAAGCCTTGAACGCCTCTCGGTGGCTGGCCCTCCCCGAGAAGGGTGCTGTGGTGGCGAGGCGCTGCGGCCAGGCCAGCCTCGCGGCGCGCTGGTCGGCCCTTGGGCCTGTGAGTTCCCGATGATGACGTTGAGAATGAGAGCCCTGAACCTTTCCATAATGCTGGTGTCGATGGCCGGCGCCCTCGGCGCCCAAACCTACATCACCGCAGGAGACAACAATCTCAGCCTTTCCCAGGTGCTGCGCTTCCATCCCGAGGGCATGATCCTGAGCCTCCCCAGCGCTCAAGGCCAGAGTCTCGCTCAAGCCATCGAAGAGGCCCTCGACAAGGAGCCAGCCCTTACCCTTCAGCTCACCAGCCAGGAATTGGAACCGGGCCTGAAGGTCGGCCGCGAGTTTCAGCGCCTTCAGGGCTGGAGTCCCGAGAAACCCCATTGGGCGCTGGTGGGTCCCGACAAGCACATCTATGCCGAAGGCACCACTGCCCCCACGGCGACGAGTCTCAGGGAGGCTTACCGACAGAGTTCCCTCTCCACCCGGGCCGACATCCTGCGGGAATTCCTGAAAACCAACCGCGATCACACGGATGGGTGGGCGCGTCTGATCCTGGAAATCCGATCCCTGGCCGAGCACCGCACGGAGGGCATCTTGGGCCCGAAGCCCTCGCCGGAAACCGAGGATCCATTGCCGCCGAAGGACCCACCCAAAGGAGAACACTCTGTCGCTCCGGCCGGTGAAGCCGCCGTTATTGCTGCCGCGCCTCAGGCGCCGCTGACAGAAGTGGATGACGCTAGGATTTGGAGCGAATACGCGACCTTGTACGAGCGCTTCATCAAGGAAGGGGATTGGCTGGATTCGGCGCCCGGTGAGGCGGGGCCCATTCCACTGGCCAGCGAGTTGAGCAGTCTCGGGGACCGCAGCCCCACCCTTCGAGCCCTCGCCCTTCAACTCCTTCCCAAAGTGGAAGAGCAATTGAGGAATCGGCCGACCGATGAGCATCGCTGGCAGGTTTGGATGTCTCTGCGGAGTGCCGCCGGTGCAGGCCATCCCAGCAAGGTGCTTGAAGGTCTCAAGCCCTTGCCCGGCGTTCGGAGATGGCCACCCGCGGCCGCCTTGAATGCCTTCGTGGAGGATGCCCGCCACAGCGGCGACTGGCGCGAAGTCGAGCCGCTCCTTCAGGCCGCCTATGACCAGAACATGGAGTTGTTGCGGGCCATGGAATCCGCTGCTCGGGAGGACGCGAACCAGGGCTGGACCCAGGCCCACGGAAGCGGCGGCGAAGGTCTCAAAGTCCAGATGGGGAATTACTTCGGCTTTGGGGGATGGAACAGCGACGTCTCCGACTTGTTGGAAGCCAAGATGCGGCTGGGTAAGAACGTTGAAGCGGACCGAGTTTTTCAGGAACTCTACGCTCGGGTTCCCAAGCTCACCACAGCCAAGAGCGCCGCGGCGCTGGCCATGACCTGCGGCGTTCCCGAACTCGCCGATAAATGGGGCAGGATGGGCCACTGAAGGCCACCGTCTTCGCTTGTCTTTTCAGGGCTCTGGCCTCCAGGGTCCCTACTCGCCGACCACCGATTCGATGCGCCGATCGGGGATCACCCACATCAGTGCTACCGCCACAGAAACAGAAATGGCCGCCCAGGCGTTCAAAAAGCTCAGGCCCAAGGCGGCCAGATAAGCCACGAGGCTCACCAAGCCTTTAACGTCTCTCCCCACCGCCCTGAACAGCGCCGAATCCACGCCATGGTGGCGCACCAAGGTGCGGCTGAGGATGAAGTAGGCGAAGCCCGCCATCAGTAACACTAGGTTGTAGCAAAGGACGGGCCTGGCAGCGAAGCCGTTCTCTCCCATCCAACCCGTGACGAATGGCAGGAGCGAGAGCCAGAACAGCAGATGCAGGTTCGCCCAGAGAATTTTTCCATTCACCTTCGTGGCCGTCTGGAGCAAGTGGTGGTGGTTATTCCAGTAAATTCCCAGATAAACGAACGAGAGCACGTAGCTGAGAAAGACCGGGAGAATAGGCTTCAGGGCGGAAAGGCTCGCGTCCCCATGGGGCACTTTCATCTCCAGCACCATGATGGTGACGATGATGGCCAACACTCCGTCGCTGAAGGCCTCGAGGCGGTTCTTATGCATGGGGACTCCAGGGTTCTCGCGGAATTATCGCCTTGGTTGGATCAAGGCGAGATGGCTCCAGTTGGCGGTGAGAGGTCGTAGAACGGGAGGGCTTCAGGTCGGCGGGCACAGCCCCCATCGAGCCTCGCGCCAGGTGGCTTGTTGCGTGTCGTCGAGGAAAGTCCAGACGACGATTCGGCTGCGCTTCTGACCCTGGGCCATGGGCAGGGTCCGTTGAGCCACCACCCCGGCCTTTTTGAGCGCGCGATGGACGGCCTGCAGGTTCGACTCCTTGGAGATGAGGGTCGAGAACCAGAAACATCGGTAGGGAATCTGCGCACTCTCGTCGATCATCCGGCGCACGAATCCGGCCTCGCCGCCCTCACACCATAGCTCCGCGCCCTGTCCGCCGAAATTCAACACCGTATTTTTTAGAGACGTCGCGCCCAAGCCAAGGTTCTTCAACTTCCGCCGCGTTCCTGCGCGTGCTTCGTTGAGCGACGCATGAAAGGGTGGGTTGCAGATGGAGACCTCAAACCCTTCACCTTCCTGAAGAATGTCTCTAAAAATATTTGAAGGGGAAGGCTGAAAACGAAGCTGGATGGACTTCTCCAAATTGTTTGCTTGCACGATATTTTTCGCCGAGGCCAGCGCGGTTGTGTCCATGTCTGAACCCAGAAATGACCACTCATATTCCCGATGCCCAAGAAGCGGATAGATACAGTTCGCGCCGACGCCAATATCCAAAACGCGTACTGAAGCGCCCCGAGGAATGACGCCGCCATTGCACTCGCCCAGCAGATCGGCGACGTGGTGGATGTAATCCGCCCTGCCGGGGATGGGGGGACAGAGATAGCCGGGTGGGATGTCCCAATGGGCGATGCCGTAGAAATGGAACAACAAAGCGCGATTGAGGGTTTTGACGGCTTCCGGGTCAGCGAAGTCAATGGACTCATCGCCGTACGCATTCACGCTTACAAATCGTGCGAGATCCGGGCAGCTTCCAACGAGTGTAGGAAAGTCGTAACGACTGCGGTGGCGGTTCCGAGGATGGAGACTTGATTTTTCTTGGGGTGGTTTCATTGGCGGTTCATTTCCTATGGATGATTCGGTGTGACGCGGTAGCCTAAGTCCGCGATCACTCTTTATTCACCCATTCATCCAGGGGGCTGTCATGGCTTTTCTGCTTCATCTTTGGTTACCGATCCTTTTGTCGGCGGTGTTCTCGTTTATTGCCAGCAGCCTTGTCCACATGTTGTTCAAGTGGCACAACTCTGAATACAAAAAATTGACCAACGAAGACGAAGTCCGCGCCGCCATCCGCAAGGAAAACACTGGGCCGGGCCAATACGTCATTCCCTACTGCATGGACATGAAGGACATGGGCAGCGCGGAAATGCAGCAGAAATACGTGGACGGACCCATCGGATTCCTGACGCTCAGGCCGAATGGACCGGTCCAGATGGGGCCTTCATTGACTTCCTGGTTTATCTTCAACATCGTGGTGGCCATCTTCGCGGCCTACATCGCCTCGGTGACGCTCCCGGCAGGAACCCACTACCTGATGGTGTTTCGGGTGGTCGGCAGCGCTTGCTTCATGGCCTATGGGCTGGGCAGCATTCCCGAGGGCATCTGGATGGGAAGACCCTGGAGCGCGGTATCGAAATACCTTTTGGATGCGCTCATTTATTCCCTGCTCACCGCCGGAACTTTCGGCTGGCTCTGGACTAAGTAAGAGGCGCATCTCCGATAGGATGATCCGGATGGACATCCTCGCGATTTCCGGCAGCCTTCGCGCCGAATCCTCCAGTACCGCGCTGTTGAAGGCCTCCGCAGCCCTGGCGCCGGAAGGCCTGCGACTGACCTTTTTCGAGGGCTTGGCTAGTTTGCCCCCCTTCGACCCGGGGCTCGAACCCGAGGCGGCTCCTGCCCCGGTGCTGGCCTTCAGTGCCCAGGTGCTGGCGGCGGATGGCGTCCTGATCTGCACGCCCGTATATGCCATGGTATGCCGGGTGTGCTGAAAAACGCCCTGGAATGGACCGTGGCATCCGGAGAGTTCGTGGACAAGCCCGTGGTGGCGCTCAGCACCTCGCCGACCGCCTCGGGGGGTGATAAGGCCCTAGCCTGGCTCACACAGACCCTTGAAGTCATGTCGGCTCGGATCCTAGCCGACGCATCCCAGCCCATTCCCTTCGGCCGCAGCCGGGTCAAGCCCACGGGTGAGGTAGTGGATCCGCTCTTAGCAGCGACTTTGAGGTCTATCCTGGATGGCCTGGCACAGGCCGCCCTTCCTGCCCAATAGGCTCAGAGCGTGTCTTAAAAATTCCCCATGCCGCGCTGGGAGCGCCGGGCGAGCGAGGCAAGGCAGCCGACCACGGCATATCTGGAATACGCCACGGGAGGCTAACGCGGCATCGAGAAGCCCGCCGCCCCAGCCCGAAGGGACGGGGCCAGCCGCGCGCATCGCGGCGTCAGCGGCCTTGGTCGTATCATCTATACGCCGCTGCGGCCCCTTTCTTGCGCTGCATCGCGGTTGACCTCCGTCGCGGCGCGGGGGATTTTTAAGACACGCTCTGAGGACCCCCATGACTGATCGCGCTGAGCAGGGCCATTTGATCTTGAAACTTTATGAGCTGCGTCGGGATCCGGAGCTGCGGCGTGCTCGGGAGTGGTTCACGGCGGAATTCCATCCGGCCAGCGCTTCAGACATCGCCGCGATCATGGTCGGGGGATTCACGGAGAGCACCGCTTACCGCATGGTGACCACCTATTGGGAGATGGCCGCGGCCATGGTGAACCAAGGCTACCTGGATGAAAAACTATTCTTGGCCACCAACTCCGAGCACATCGCGGTGTTCTCCAAACTCGAACCTTACATGAAGGAGCTCCGAGAATTATTCCGAGAACCAACCTATTTGAAGGAGCTTGAAACCCTGGTGATGAACATTCCCGACGTGAAGCCCTTGCTCGAAAAGCGGCGGAAATTATTCAAGCGCTGGCACGAAAAACTCCAGGCGCAGCGTGGTGAATGAACCGAGTCGCATCCAGATCTACGCGGACGCGGACGCCTGCCCCGTGAAGGATGAGATCTTTCGGGTGGCCAAGCGGTATGGGATCAAAACGTTCGTCGTGTCCAACAGCTCTCTTCGCATTCCGCGGGATCCCCTGTTCGAGATGGTGGTGGTGCGCGGTGGCCAATTGGACGTGGCCGACGACTGGATCGCCGAGCGCATTGGAACCCTCGATATCGCCGTGACTCAGGACATCCCCCTCGCGGCGCGCTGTTTAGCAAGTGGCGCACGAGTCCTGGATCCGCGGGGCAAGGTATTTTCGGAGGATTCCATCGGCGACGCGCTGGCCACCCGGGAGCTCATGGCTCAGCTCAGGGATATGGGCACCATCAGCGGCGGTCCGGCTCCTTTTGAACCGCGGGATCGCTCCCGATTCCTACAGTCCCTCGATACCTTGATCCAGGGGATCCTCAAGACTTTAAGAAACTAAGCCGTCGCAGCAAAACAACCTTTCCCTACGATTCCCATTGGCCGGGATAGAGGGTCGTGATGGGAAGGGCCAAGATGATAATGGTTATGCCAAAACGGCGCCTAAGCTGAAAATCAATGCTGCTTCATGAGCCAAGCCGCCAGCCGTTCGTGAAACCTTTCGGGTTCGGGAAGGTCGCTCGCCAGGAGCCGGGGCGGGGATTCCCGGTAATCCAAGCGGACATAGAACATGGGAGGCAGCCGAAGCTCCGTTAGACGGCGTTCCCGACCCACTGCCTTGCGGGTGTCCGGTCGCTGAATGGTCGTGGTCGTCATGGGGAGCCTCCGTTCCCGTGAGCTAACAACATAGGCCTGTGGCACCCTGATGCCATGGCTTCCTCGTCGCAAAATGCCGCCCCCCGTATTTCACAAGTCCCAGTCCCTCCACTTTTTCCAATGGAAGGCGTGGTACGGGTTCTGCTTATGGGGGAAGCTCCGGGTCCACGAGGGGCGGATCAGTCGGGCATTCCTTTTTGGGGTGATCGGGCGGGCAAAATCGTCTATCAAGCTCTTGAAAAGGCAGGCCTTGCCGAGGTACCGCCCGACGCTTGGGCCCATTGGGATGGCAAAACCCTTAAAGAGCTAGGCCTAAAGCCCAAACTCCGATGTGTTGCCCTGGGCAATTCATACCCCAGGTGCCCCACTGCCGACGGCCATACCTTCAAAGCTCCCACGAATGCCGAATTGAAGTCCCCGGAAAATCAGACCCGCATCCGAGAGGAACTGAGGCTGGCCGCCTCCCGTTGCCCAGGTCCACTCCGGATCATCGCCCTGGGCAAAAGGGCCCAATGGCTCTTTGAAGAGTTGGAGGGCGCCCCGGCCTTCGAACTGCATGTCCTGCCCCACCCCTCGGCCCAAGGCCTGCTGCAAAGCGCCCCCCACAAAGGCAAGGGGATGCGCTTGCAGGATCTGGAGGCGGCATGGCTTGCCCGGCTGGCCGCATTGCTCGAGCCCTCTTAACCAAGATTCATTTGGATGTAAGCGGTCTCCGTGGCAGCCTGGAATTTCGTGCCTCGCGCCGAATCTTTGGAGCTTCCATGGCCTTCGCCTCCCGCCCCCGCCTTACCCTCCTGACCATCCTCGTGATAGGAGGGATGCCAGCCCTGGCCCAAACCTCAGCTCCCGCGAAATCGGCGCGGAAGAAAGTGGCCGTCGCGAAGGCCCCGGCCGCGACTCTGGCGCCACCCGTGAAGGTCACTTCCGTTGAAGGCATCACTGAATACCGCCTAGCCAATGGCCTGCGGGTGCTGATGTTCCCAGACCCCAGCAAGGCCACCATCACAGTGAACGTCACTTACCTAGTTGGAAGCCGCCAGGAGAACTATGGCGAGACGGGCATGGCCCACTTGCTGGAGCACCTCGTTTTCAAGGGCACGCCCACCCACAAGGACATCCCCAAGGAATTGACCGAGCACGGCGCCCGGCCCAACGGCAGCACCTGGTTGGATCGCACCAACTATTTTGAGACCTTCCAATCCAGTGAAGAAAACCTGAAATGGGCCCTGGACCTGGAATCGGATCGCATGGTTAACAGCTTCATCGCCCGGAAAGATCTCGACTCCGAGATGACCGTCGTCCGCAACGAATTCGAGAGCGGCGAGAATAGCCCCCTGCGCGTGTTGCAGGAGCGCGTGATGTCCACGGCCTACCTCTGGCATAACTACGGCAAGTCCACCATCGGCGCCAAGAGTGACTTGGAGAACGTCAACATCGAGCGGCTCCAGGCCTTCTACCGCAATTACTACCAGCCGGACAACGCCGTGCTGCTGGTGGCGGGAAAGATCGACGAGGCGAAAACCCTTTCAATGGTGAACGAGCGCTTCGGGCGTATCCCCAAGCCCACCCGAGTCATCGAAAAGACCTACACCCTGGATCCCACCCAGGACGGCGAGCGCAGCGTCACCTTGCGCAGAACTGGCGACGTTCAGGTGGTGGCCGTGGCCTATCACACCCCCTCCGCTGGGGATTCCGATGAGCCGGCTCTTGACGTGCTGTCCCAGGTGTTGGCGGACGCGCCCTCCGGCCGCCTGCACAAGGCCCTGGTGGATACCAAGAAAGCCAGTTTCGTCTTTGGCGACAACGCTACCTATTTCGAACCGGGCGTCATCAGCTTCTTCGCCCAAGTTCCCAAGGATGGCATTCTCGACGAAGCTAAGGACATCCTCCTCAAAACCGTCGAGGAGTTCACCAAGAACCCCGCCACCACTGAAGAAGTGGAACGGGCCAAGACTTCCCAGTTGAAGCAGTACGAGCTGACCCTTAACCAGTCCGATCGTCTGGGCCTGGGCCTCAGCGAATACATGGCGGCGGGCGATTGGCGCCTCTTCTTCCTGCAACGGGATCGCATCAAAAAAGTCACCACCGTGGCCGTGACCAACGCGGCGGGAAAATACCTCAAGGCCTCCAACCGCACCTTGGGCCTCTTCATTCCGACTACCACGCCCGAACGCGCGGAAATCCCCGCGCCGGTGAGCGTCGCGGAGCTGGTGAAGGATTACAAGGGCCAAGCCGCCGTGGCTCAAGGCGAGGCCTTCGACGCCAGCCCCGCCAATATTGATGCCCGGACCGTTGGCTTCACCACGCCCGGCGGGCTCAAGGTCGCCATGCTCTCCAAAAAGACGCGCGGCGCTTCGGTCCAGGCCAACCTGACCCTCCGTTTCGGCAGCGAAGATTCACTGATGAACAAGGGCGCCGTGGGCTCCATGGCCGCCAGCATGCTCATGCGTGGCACCTCAAAACTGAGCCGTACCGAGATCAAAGATCAGTTCGACAAACTCAAGGCGCAGGTCTCAGTCTCGGGCAACGATGAACGGATTCAAGCCAGCGTGGAGACCACCAAGGAGAACCTCCCCGCGGTGCTGCGCCTTCTCGGCCAAGTGCTCCGCGATCCGGCCTTCCCCGCTTCGGAATTCGAGACGCTGAGAACCCAGGAGATCGACGGCCTGGAACAGCAGCGCAGCGAACCCACCTTCCAGGGCAGCATGGCCCTTCAGACCCATTTGAACGCCTTCCCCAAAGGCCACCCGCGCCACATTGATTCCATCGACGAAAGCCTGGCGGAAATCAAGGCCGCCAAGCTCGAAGATGTGAAAGCCTTTTACAAGGCCTTCTATGGCGCCTCCGCAGGAGAACTCTCGCTTGTGGGCGACTTCGAATCCAAGGATATGCAGCCCCTGATTAACGCGGTGCTGGGCGACTGGAAGAGCGCCACGCCCTTCACCCGCATCGCCGATCGCCCGGGCAAGGCGGAAGTCATCAATAAGTCCATCGAAACACCGGACAAAGCCAATGCCTTCTTCGTCGCGGCCATGCCCCTGGCCATCAAGGACACCGATGCGGACTACCCGGCGATGGTGCTCGGCAACTTTATGCTGGGCGGAGGATTCCTGAACTCCCGCCTAGCCACCCGCATCCGCCAGAAAGAAGGCCTGAGCTACGGCGTGGGCTCGCAATTCCGCGCCGGGGCCCTAGATCCCGTCGGCAGCTTCGGCGCTTTCGCCATCTACAACCCTGAGAATGTGACAAAGCTCGAGGCCGCCTTCAAGGATGAGATCGCCAAGGTCCTGAAGGATGGCTTCACCGAAGAGGAGATCAAGGCTGCCAAGAGCGGCTGGCTCCAATCCCAGCAGGTGAGCCGCTCCCAGGATCGCGAGCTGGCCTCGCGCCTGGCGGGCAACCTGTTCAACGGCCGCACCATGGCCTTCAGCGCGGATCTGGAGAAGAAAGTGGGAGCCCTCACCGGGGACCAGATCCTGGCGGCCATGCGCAAGTTCATTGACCCCGCCAAGATCAACATCGTGAAGGCCGGCGATTTCGCCAAGGCCATGAAGAAGTAAGCACAGCAAGGTTCTCCGAAAAACGGCACCCTTCGGTGCCGTTTTTTTTCTTGGGAAAGCGGGAGATGGGTGGTTTGCTGGATGGTTGGCTCAGCGTTTCAGGACGCCGGGCACGGGAGGTTTCATGGCGCGTTTGAACAAGACCTGGAAGGCCGAGACGGATGACACGGCCCTGGCCGCGGAGCTGCATGGCGTCCTCGAAATCAGTCATCGGCAGGCCAAAGGGTTGCTGGATGCTTCTTGCGTGTCGGTGAACGGCGAAGCCACCACGAAGTATGGATTGCGCATCAAGATCGGCGACACCATCGCCGTGCAATTCGACGACACCACCATCTACAAGGAACTGCCCAAGCCCAAACGCAGTGCGGGTGGGACTTTCGAAGTCCTTTTCGAAGACCGCCACCTGCTTTTCGTGAATAAGGCCGCGGGCCTGCTCACGGTGCCGGCGGAAAAGGGCGGCGACCCCAATCTCGCCGACGCCATCACGGACCATTACCGGCGCCGGGGCTTCAAGCGCTTCCCACTGTTCATCGTCCATCGCCTGGACCGCTTTACCTCCGGCGTGTTGGTGTTCGGCAAGACGCCCGAAGCCCTGCATGCCCTGAAAGCCATGTTCGAAGAACACAAACTGAACCGTGTCTATAAGGCCATCCTCGTAGGCGAGCTGCCGGAGAACAGCGGCACCATGACGGGCCACCTTGTGGAGCATTCCAAATCCCTGCGCATGTCCGTGGACAAGCGCGGTGACTCGAAGGGTGCCAAGCAGGCCATCACCCACTACCGCGTGCTGGAGCGTTTGCCGGGGCATACGGTGGTGGAAGTGAAACTGGAAACGGGCCGCCGCAATCAGATCCGCGTGCAGTTCGCCGACAAGGGTTTCCCGCTGCTGGGCGACCAGGTCTACGGCCAGGAGAGTGAGCTCATCGATCGCCAGGCGCTGCACGCGGAATTGCTGGGCTTCCGCCATCCAGTGGAAGAACAGAATGTCTCCGTCTCCGCGCCTCTGCCTGCGGACATGGAAGCCGCGTTGAAGGTGCTCCGCACTGCCTCCCGCGTCACCCGCGCGGAAGCCGGCGTGAAAGGGGAAGAGGGCATCTTTAAACCCAAGATCACCAAGGCGCGAAAAGAAGATCGGATCCACCGCGCCAAGGTCTACAAGAAGGGCGAGAACACCGAGAATTTCGGAGCTGTACCCGACCGCCTCGGAAGCGATGAGCGCCCCCGCCGCCCGCGAGTCAATGAATCCCGCGGGGCTCGCGGACCCCGTCCCGCAGCACCCCGAAACCCGGGAAGCGAAGCTCCAGCGCCCAGGGGTCCGCGTCTAGAGCGCGATCCGAAAGGATCTCCCCGAACGAATGTTGATAGTCCCGATCGGAAATCAACTATTCGACCGAAGCAAAGCGAAGGGAGAATGGGACCGCGTGCGAAGCACGGTGGCCCCGAAGGGGCGAGGGCGGAGTCCCGAGTCAGAATCGAAAATCAAAAACCGGAAGCGGCGCCTCGCAAACCCCGCGCTGAAGCCCCGCGCGCCGAGGCTGCCCCTAAACCCCGCAGCACCTATGCCGGTCCCCGCCGGGTCGAGGGCGTCGGCCCCGCCCGCCCAAAACGCGACGACCGCCCACAAAAGGAGGTCGCGGAAGCGCCTGCGCGCAGCCGCTACGCGGGCCCTCGCGAGGATCGCCCCGCCGGATCAACCAAGCCCCGGGAGAAGGGCCCCGACGCCCCGCGCAAGCCCCGGGCCACGGGCTCGAAGTCCAAGGATTCAACACCCCGATTCAAAGGCGCCGGGCCCATGCGCGGCTCCTCCGCCGGGACCAAAGCCCCCTTTAAAAAAGCAGCGTCCAAGAAAGCATCCTTCAAGAAAAAGGCCCGCTAACTAGCCGACCTCTTTCTTCAATCCCCTTGGAGTTCAGATGCCCTTCGCCAATCCGCCCCTCGCAGGACGCGTGGCCTTCGTCACGGGTTCCGCCCGTGGCATCGGGCGGGCCATCGCGATGGAATTGGCCACCTGGGGCGCGGACGTGGCTGTTCACGGTTTAAAGAACAAGGATCTCGCAGAGCAGGTGTCCGCGGACATCCGGGCCATGGGCCGAAAATCCATCGCGGTGCTGGCGGATGTCACCAACAAGGTGGCCATGAGTCAGTGCGCGGATCGCGTGAAACAGGAACTGGGCCCCGTGGACATCCTGGTGAACAACGCGGGAACGCGCAAGGACGCGCCCTTCATCCTCATGGCGGATGATAAATGGGAAGAGGTCATGAACGTGAACCTCAAGGGCACCGTCATCGCCACCAAGGCCTTCGTGCGCGGCATGATGAGCCAGAAGTGGGGCCGTATCGTCAACATCGTGAGCCCTTCAGGCATCGTCGGCATGGCGGGCCAGACCAACTATGCCGCCAGCAAGGGCGCGATCATCGCGCTGTCCAAGAGCCTGGCCCGGGAGTTGGCGGCCTTTGGAGTTTTGGTGAATTGCGTGAACCCTGGCTTCATCCACACGGAACTCACGTCAGACCTGAAACCCGAACAGGTGCGCGAGCTCCTGGGGCCGACGGTCCTGAAACGGGTCGGCGAGCCTGAAGAAGTGGCTCACGTGGTGGCCTTCCTCTGCAGCGACTGGGCCAGCTACATGAGTTGTCAGGTCATCAATGTGGATGGCGGGCTCTGCCCTTGAACCGGGTGCCTTCCCGACACCTCGTCTGTCCTTGAGCATCCTTGCGCGTTACCAGGCGCACACCTCACGGCGAGCAACCCTAGTGACCGCTTCCGCTCAGGGCCCTGGATTAACAATGCCCGCCGCGATCAGACGTGGAGTCAAGGCAAGACGCGTGCTGAGCCTCATGGGAAGCCTCCTTGAATGGGTGGGTTTGGCTGAGGGCAGCCTACTCGGCGATGGCCTCGTTCGGGGATCCTTGAACTATTGATTCCTTCGCGGCTCTCCTTTGTAAAAGGAAGGTCACAAGCCCTTGGCAAAGGGAATCGAGAGCACCACTTCTGCGATCATCTGCTCTGCGAACAACGGGAAGAGTGAGTGCGCGAAATGAAGAAGCAACGCATCTTGGTGATCGAAGACGACCCCGCCATCCGCCGGGGAATTCTTTACAGCCTTCGCTTCAACGGCTACGAAGTGGTAGAGGCCCCTGATGATCAAGAGGGACTGAAATTGGCGCTTGACGGCGATTTTGACCTGATGCTGCTGGATCTGAATCTGCCGGGTGGGGATGGCTTGGACATCCTGCGATCCCTACGCGAAAAGTCGGCGACGGTGCCCGTGATTATTCTCACCGCGCGGGGTGAACAAGAGGATCGCGTCATAGGATTGAAAGGGGGCGCCGATGATTACGTGGTGAAACCCTTTGGTGCGCTGGAGCTGCTGGCCCGCATCGAAGCCGTGCTGCGGCGCTCTCCTACCCGGCCCGCGGAATCCATGCGAATCGCGGTTCCCGGCGGGCATTTCGACATGGGGAAAAGGGAGCTGCGTTTCGAGGATGGTGAATGTACCCAACTTTCGGAACGCGAGGCCGAATTGCTTGCCTACTTGGCGCGAAACCCCGACCGCGCCATTGGCCGAGATGAAATCCTGGCGCGGGTCTGGCACCTCAATCCCGACGTGGTAGAAACCCGCACCGTTGACATGCACATCGTCCGACTCCGCGAAAAACTTCGAGATGACGGTGCCAAACCGCGCATCATCCTGACCCTCCGGGGCCGCGGCTATCAATTCCTGGGATCAGGATCGTGAAGCGCCTGCTCCGCCCCTGGGCCCTCTACACTCTCTGCCTTGGCTTGGGGCTTGCGGCCATGGGGTGGATCACGCATTCCGCCCTGAAAACGGAAAGGGCGGAGATCGCGGCCCAGCAAAAGGTCGCCCTCGAAGAAAAGACGCGGCTCGCACTGTGGCGCATGGATTCCACCCTGGCGCTCTTCATCGGCCCCGAGAGCACGCGGCCCTACTTCCACTACGACGCTTTCCATCCTGCGGAGAAGGCCTACACCCGCAATCAAACGAAGGCCGGCGAGATTCTCATGCCTTCACCGATGCTGATCCTGGATGATCCGCTGGTGCTCCTGCGATTCCAGATCGATCCGCAGGGTCATTTCTCATCACCCCTTGTTCCCACCCCCGAATTCCACCGTCTCGCGGTGAATGTGGTGTCCGATCCCCAGCGATTGGATCAGGCTTCACGACGCCTTGATGAGATCCGCCACATCCTTTCCCGGACCTCGGTGCTGGCATCCATAACCCAGCAGGGCGCCACCCTGCTGAGTCTGGAAAACATCCAATCCCTCCAAGCCAAAACTCAGGATCCGACATCACGGAGCAAAGTTCATCTGGCATCCCCTTTTATGGTGTACGAGGGCGCCTGGACGCCCTTCTGGCAGGGCAAGTCTTTGATCATGGCGCGGCAAGTATGGGTGGGGGATCGCGATTTTCTTCAGGGCTGTTGGCTGGATTGGCCTGCGGTGAAGGAAGTCCTGATGAGCACCCTGCGAGATCAATTGCCCAATGCGGACTTGGTACCCCTGACCGAGGTGGGTGCCTCAGAGCGCAGCGGCAGAATGAGTTCCCTACCCATTCGCCTTATCCCTGGCCGGGTAACGATCAAGGTTCCAAGCCAATCTCCGGCCCGGTTCGCCCTGATTTTCGGATGGAGCTGCACGGTGCTGGCGGGACTTGCTGGTGCACTAATTCTGCGGCGCGCGGTGCAACTCAGCGAAAGCCGCGGCGCCTTTGCTTCCGCCGTGACCCACGAATTGCGATCACCCCTCACCACCTTCCGGCTCTACACCGAACTCTTGGCTTTCGGCATGGTCCCCGAGGCGGAGCGGCCCTCTCTGTTCAACATCCTTCTCGCCGAGACCGACCGCCTGGATCATCTGGTGAAGAACGTGCTGGCCTACGCGCGGTTGGAGTCCCGGCGGGGCGTGAACCCAGAACCGATGACTTTGGGCGATCTTCTGGACCGCCTTTCGCCCCGTCTCACCGAAAGGGCGCGGCAATCGGATCTAGCTTTGAACCTTGAAGTGGATGAAAGCCTGAGGATTCTCCTCCTCTCTACGGATCTCTCGGTGGTGGAACAAATCCTGTTCAACCTCGTAGACAATGCCTGTAAATATGCTGCCTCTGCCACAAATCGGACGCTTCATCTAAGAGCCTCGCGCGGGGATGGAGCGATCGAATTGCGCGTCCGCGATCATGGTCCAGGCATAGCACCTGCGGATCGGCGACACCTGTTCCAGCCTTTCCATAAACCCGCGCAAAAGGCCGCCCGGAGCGCTCCTGGCGTGGGTCTGGGGCTCGCTCTTTGCCGCCGCCTCGCTAAAGACCTCGGAGGGGATCTCCGACCAGAGGAAGGCGTCCAAGACGGAGCCTGCTTTGTCTTGCGGCTACCCCGGGCAGACTAGAGCCTCGCAAGCCTTTAGCGTATTCCTCAGCAGCCCCGCGATGGTGAGTGGTCCGACGCCCCCGGGCACGGGGGTCACGGCGCCCGCCACTTGCATGGCCTCGCCAAAGCGCACGTCGCCGCACAGAACGTGGCCCTTTTCGCGCAGCTTCGCAAGCTTCACGGGGTCCGCCGCGAAGATGCGTTCGCCGAAAGCCAGATCCGTGACGCGATTGATGCCCACGTCCACCACCACGGCGCCGGGCTTGATCCAAGAGCCTTCCACAAGTCCCGGCCTCCCCACGGCGGCCACCAGAATATCGGCTTCGCGACACACGGCCGGAAGATCCGCTGTTCGGCTGTGGGCGATGGTCACTGTGGCGTTTTCTTCGAGCAGCATCAGGGCCATGGGCTTGCCCACGATCTCGCTGCGACCCAACACCACCGCGCGTTTACCCGCCATCTCGACGCCATGGAATTTCAACATCCGCATACAGGCGGATGGGGTGCAGGGCCGCAGTCCTGGGAGACCTTCGAAGAGGCGGCCCTGATTCAAGGGATGAAATCCGTCCACGTCTTTGGCGGGGTTGATGCGATGCAGCGCGGCCTTGGAATCCAGATGCTTGGGCAAGGGCAACTGGACAAGAATGCCATCCACGTCGGGATCGGCATTGAGCCCTTCGATGAGCAGATTCAATTCGCTTTGAGTCACGTCTGCGGCGGGGCGATGTTCGATAGATTCGATACCCGTTTTCGCACAGGCGGCGATCTTGCCTTTCACGTAAACCTGGCTGGCCGGATCATCACCCACCAGCACCACCGCCAGGCATGGGGCCCGAAGGCCACTATTTTTGCGCGCCGCCACGGCGGCCTTTACCTCGTCCAGCATTCGATCCGCGTAGGCCTTGCCATCCAAGATCTGTGCCATGCATGGTCTCCGCATTAATTGAAACAGTTGAGGGCTACTCCTCATAGTTCCCTTATTTCTCTTGAGAATTCACATGGGCACCAGTAGGCTTGAAGGTTGAGTACGGCTAGGCCATCCCATCCCAAGCAGCATTTTAGGATTGGAAGGGCCCTGACGGGTGGGTTCGACCCACCCTTATCGTTTTTCCCGGCAAAGGCAAACTTGGACCTTCAGAAACTTCAGGCCCCCATCGAAAAGCAGCTCGCGCTGCTGGGCTATGAATTGGTTCAACTCGAAAGCGCGAAAGAGGGCCGCGATTCAATCCTCCGGCTCTACATCGATCACCTGGACGGCGCCACCTCGAATCGCAAGATCACGCTGGAAGATTGCGTCGCCGCCAACGATGGTCTGGTGACTTGGATGGACGTGGAGTTCCCGGACCTGCGCGAAGACGTGAGCATCGAGATCTCCAGCCCGGGCATGGAGCGCCCTCTCACCAAACAAGCGCATTACCAGCGCTTCGCGGGCCGCCTCTGCCGCATCCAGACCAAGCTGCCCCTGAACGGCCAAAAGCGATTCAAAGGCTGGATCGGCGAGGCCCTGAAAGATTCCATCACCATCGAAGAGGACGGCGTTCTGAAGACCGTCCCCTTTGAAATCATTCAAAAGTCCCGCCTCGCTCCTTTCGACGAGGACAAAACCCCGCAGCCCAGGCACGTCGTGGCCCTGCGGACCCACATCCCTGACGTGCATGAAGATGCCGGCGTAGAGACAAGCGCTGGCGCGGAGGAAACACCATGGCAACCGTAGCGACCACGTTTTTCGATAGCGTAAAGATGATCGCCGCCGAAAAGGGCATTCCTGAAGAGGATGTATTCCAGGCGGTGGAAGAGTCTCTCGTCAAGGCCGCTGAAAAGTATTTCCAGGCCCAGAACTTCTACGGCAACTTTCAGGCCCAGATGGACCGGGAGACCGGCGAGTTCCACGTCTACGCCCTCAAGCAAGTGGTCCCCGAAGTGGAAGAAGAGGACCTGGAGATCAGCCTTTCCGAAGCCCAAGCCCTGAACCCCGACGCCGCCGAAGGGGACACCCTCTGGTTGCCTCAGGACACCACGCAGCTGGGCCGCATCGCCGCCCAGGCCGCCAAGCAGGTGCTGGTGCAGAAGGTCCGCGAAGCCGAGCGCGAGCGCATCTTCAACGACTTCGTGAACCGGATCGGCGAAGTGGTGGTGGCCGAGGTGAAGCGCTTCGAGAAGAGCGCCATCATCCTGGAAATTGATCGCGTGGAATCCATGCTGCGCCGCAGTGAGGCTTTGCGCGGGGACCGCTTCGACAAGGGCCAGCGCATCAAGGTCGTCATCGCAAACGTGGACCGCGCCAGCAAGGACGCTCAAGTTCAGGTGAGCCGCACCGATCCGCGGCTCCTCATCAAGCTCTTCGAAAGTGAAGTGCCCGAGATTCACGACGGCACTGTGGTGATCCGCTCCTGCGTGCGAGAAGCGGGCGACCGCGCCAAGGTCGCGGTGCAAAGCCTCGATCCCGACGTGGATCCCGTGGGCGCCTGCGTGGGCCTCAAGGGCTCCCGCGTGCAGGCCATCATCCGCGAACTGAAGAATGAGAAAATTGATATCGTGCGTTTCGACGAAGACCCCCTGATGTTCATCGCCAACGCGCTGAACCCCGCCAAGGCTATCCGTGTGGGCATCATTGATCTCGAAGGACGCCGGGTAGAAGTCGTGGTGGACGATGAGCAGCTCAGCATCGCCATCGGCCGCCGCGGCCAGAACGTGCGTCTCGCCGCCAAGCTCACGGGCTGGAACATTGACGTGCGCAGCGAAGGTGAAAAGCGCAAGGAGGCTGAACTGGCCATGGGCGCCGCCATGGACCATGCCCTGCCGGATGTCTCTGCGGAAAGCACCGAACCCGAAGCGGGCGAGGCCGTGGTCGCGCCCAACACCCCGCCCGTTTCCCGCCTCCTGGAAGAACTGGCGGGCACCGAGGGGATTGAAGGCCTGGACGAACCCCTGGCTGTGAAGCTTGCGGCGGCGGGCTTTGTGGATGCCAAGTCCCTTTACTCCGTCACCGCCGAACAACTGCTCGCGGTGGAGGGCATGACCCAGGAAACCGCCTTCCGTATTCTTGATGCCGTGCACGAGCGTTTCGGGGGATAGGCCCACCGATTGACTCGACCATCTTTTGCCTCTTCCGCTCGACCTGCTCCACCTTTTCAGGACACCCCTTCATGCTTCGCATCAACCAACTCGCCAAGGAACTCGGCGTGAGCAACCACGACGTACTGGATGCCGCCGAGAAGCGACTGGGCCTCTCGGGCAAGAGCCATAGCTCCAACCTGACCGAGGACCAGGCCCACCAGCTGCGCCGCGCCCTTGAGTCCAAGGGCAAGGCCCCTGCGGAAGAAAGCACCCCGCTCGCCATGCACCGTCCGACCGCGGCGGTAAGGATCGTGAAGGCGCCCGCCATCTCAGCCCCCGCGCCCGCGCCCGCTCCTGCTCCGGTACTCATCAAGAAGGCCGAGCCCAGGGTCGAGGGTTCAACCCAAGCCAGTGCCGAAGCCAATGTCGAGCGCCTCGAATCCGTGGCGGCGCCGAAAGCGGAACCCGCTTCGCCTCCTGAAGCCTCATCCGTTCGAGAGAAGCCCGCCGCTAAGGCTGAAATGATCGAAACCACCTCAGCGGCGGCATTGGATTCTCCTGCGCCGGCCGTGGTCAAGGCCGCCTCCCCAAGCGATCCCGCGGACACCCGCGAGGCTCTAAAAGCCGCGGATCCTGGCTTCTCGCGCCTGAGGGTCTCCTCCGCTCCGGCACCCGCGCCCAAGGTCCAGGAGCCCGCCCGCTACATTCAGCTACCTCAGGCTCCCTCCAAGACCTCCCCGACGGGCCCTCGCCCCGAACCCGGCGCCCGTGCGGTGCTCCAGCGCCCCACCCAGACCTCGGTTCAGCGCTCGGGGATGCCCCAGGCGGAAAAAGCCGTCCTGCCCATGGCCAGCAATACCGGCAAAGGCGAAGTGCGCCACGACCTGCCCCAGGTCCCGGTGAAGCGGGCCTTCATGCCGCCCTCCATTTCCGAGCTTCGGCCGGAGCAGGGATTTTCGAAGATCACGCTTTCGGATACTCCCGCCCCAGCCCCGAGGCCCCAGTCTCCGGCCCGCTACATCCAGTTGCCCCAGGCTCGTCCTACCGGTGGACCCAGCCGTCCCGGTGGACCGAGTTCCGGTCCCTCCCGCGGGCCGAGTGGCCCCGGAGGTCCCAATCGCGGCCCCGGTGGTTCTCGTCCCGGCGGTCCGGGGACTGGGACCAGCCGCGGCCCCGGAGGCCCCCGGCCCAGTGGTGGCTATCGCCCTGGCGGTTCAAGCGGCCCAGGTCGCGGTCCAGGCCTGCCCGCCGCGGGCCCCATTGATCCCAACAGCCAAAAGGGCCCCGGCCGTGGCGTCCACGTGGGCGGAAAAAAGAAGAAGGGCTACACCAAGGTTCAGCAGGAGATGGATCTCAAGCTGCGCCAGCCCCGCTCCCGCGCCCAGATGATCGCCACGGAATTCGTGGAAGAAGAAGTGGGCATCGTGATGTTGTCCGAGGGCGTCTCCGTGAAGGAGCTCGCCGAAAAGTGCAACCGCCCAGCCAAGGACGTGGTCGCCAAGCTGCTTCATCGCGGCATCTTCGCCACCATCAACCAGCCCTTGGATACGGAACTGGCCAAGGAGATCGCGCGGGAATTCGGCTACCTCGCCGACATCGTCACCTTTGAAGAAGACGTGCAGATCAG
>JANXXC010000075.1 GCA_025350765.1 Holophagaceae bacterium
AAACGGCCAGGGCATTCCCCCTGGCCGCCACCGTCCGGTGCCTCACGGCGGCGCTCAGGTCGCTTCCCAGCGTTGCCCTATCCTCCGACGAGATGACGATCACGCTACCATCACTTCCTGCCCCTGATGGCCATCTGGCCCTTCAGGACGCCCCCAACCACCCAACCCTAACTTTATGAGTGGTACAGAATTCGGGGGCAGGCCAGCGGCAGCAACACACGGTTGGGTCCGAGTTGAACGAAAAGTTAGGCGTCATGGTGAGTGTTTACAAATTGCTCGGTTCAAGCCCAGTGTGCTTTGCAATCCGGGCCAACATGCGCGGACCGATTTCTTCGCCGTCATGAAAGGCAAACACGAAATCAGGCCAACCCTCACGAGAGAGCGTGCGATGAGAGGAGGATTGCCGTTTCAGAATCCAACCCAATTTGAATAGGGCCACCAATACACGGTTGGCCTTAGATGAGGGCCACTGGGTCATGCTGCCGGGACGGAAATACTAAGGGATTGAGGTTTTGCCTCACCATGCTCAAGCTGCTCTGCGATCACACGGAGAGCCAGTATCTCAGCGCGAGATAGGGCTTCATCAGAGGTGGAACCATAAGCCAGGACACCCGGAAGTTGAGGGACTTCGGCGACCCAGCGACCATCAATTTCTTGTTCGCACTCCATCTGGAAGTTCATGTGGCACCTCTAGGTTTCAACCATAAGGAATTCTACGCTGACAGCGGGAGCCTAACGTTGTATTGGATGACGGTAGGCATAGGATCGTCCCCTCACGCCCCCTGAAAAATCGAAATAAATCCCCCGCTGCCGTCGTCGATCACGGCGAATCTTCCGACGTTGGGGATATCCGTGGGGGGCACGCAGCCCTGGCCGCCGCAGTCGGCGACGCGGGCGTAGGTGGCGTCTACGCTTTCCACGGCCACGTAGGGCATCCAATGGGCGGGCATGTCCTCGGGCCATTCGGGGCCCGTCATGGGCATGAGGCCCGCCACCTGCTCACCGTCCTTGTGGAAGAGCGTGTAGGTTCCGGCGGGACCCATGTCCATCGCCGAGGTGGTCCATCCAAATAGCGCCGTGTAAAACGCGATGCAGGCCTCATCAAGCCGGGTGGTGCACTCGAACCAGCAGAAGGTGCCGGGGCCTGAGGGCATCGGTTTCGCGGGATCAACGTCGGGCGCCTGTTGGAACATCGCCAGCATCGCGCCGCCGGGATCGGCGAAGACCGCAAAGCGCCATTCCACCCCTGGAAGGACCTTGGGCGGGACCAAGGCCTTGCCGCCCAGCTCCAGCATCTTGGCGAAGCTCGCATCAATATCCTGCACCCACACGTAGGACAGCCAATGGCTCTGGGATTCAGCATTGGCGGGCATCTGCATGAGGGTGGCGATGTCCTGGCCCTGGTTCTTGACCGAGGTGAAAGGCCCCCAATGGCTCAGGGCCTTGTCGGCCAGCTTGGATTCCCATCCGAAAAGTTTTGTGTAGAAGGCCTCGGCGGCGCCGAGATCCGTGGTGTTGAGCTGGTTCCAACAGAAGGAACCAAAGCCCGTCGGCATGGGTCGCGTGGCCATGAGGTCTCCTGGTTTAGATTTCCTGATTATCAGCTTCCTTCAGCCTGAAAAGCGAGGAACCACAGATTTCGCAGATTACGCAGAAACGGCCTTGGAGTGCCATATCCGCGAACAAAGAAAAGGCTCACTACGAAAACACCAGAAGCGCTTTTGTCTCGTGTATCGGCCTAGCCGATACCGAGAAGAGCACAAAGTCGCATCACCAGAGGCTGGAACTCGGAATTGCTTCGCGGGGGCGCGGAGCGCCTGCGGGCCGTAGGGTTCCATCCGCAAAGCTGGAATAGGCCGATGTCAATCTGCGGAATCTGTGGCTCGGGTTCAGAAACTGAAATGAATGGGGGTTCACACGAATTTGGTCATCCCCTTCATCCCCTTCATCCCTGTTAATTCAGCTATTCAAACTGGTTGTCGAAAAGCCGCCACCCGAGCTTTGGAGGCCCAATTTATTCGCATCGTTGGGCGGGCAAAAAACAGTTAACAGGGATGGAGGGGATGAAGGGGATGTGAAGACCTCATCGCCTTCAGAATGTGTCCCGGTCTTCGTCTCCATGGGGTTCCAATACCAAAGCTCACATAGACTAGTTTTTTCGGGGTAAACATATCGCAACCGTGGCGCGCGGTATTGCCAAGGCCCCGGCCCCCCACGATGAACACCTTGCGCCCCGTGAGCGACACCGCTTCAGCCCAAAGCCCCGACGACTGCCGCACCCACGAGAAGACGAAGAGAAAATGCGCTAATGGATGGCATGGTAGCCTCCGTAGAAAACTCGGAAATTGATGAATGAATCCATAAATGCTACCAGGGGCTTGGCCAGAGCCATCCTTCTGGAGAAATATCCTGTCGATTTCAGATCGCGTTACCCCAATTCCCCCGGGCGCTGAAGCCATAGAGATAGCCATCATCACTGCCACCGATGGCGAAGCTGCCATCCGCTGAAAGTTGAAAGGGCCAATTCATGGCTGGGGTGTCGAAGATGCCCAGGCCCCCACCGTTGCTGGCGTCCAGAACATAATAGTGGCCCGGCGTGAGGGTGTTGTCCTTCTGGGGTTCGCCGGTTCCAAAAGAGACCAGGGCATCTTCCCCGCCGAGAATGTGGTTGCTGGGATTGGGCCAATATTCCACCGGCGTGGACCAAGCCAAGATGCCGTCAATTCCGCCATCATTCACGCGATAGGCTTGGCCCACCAGCGGGTCGCTGCTGTTGCTAAGACCGACGAGGAAGGTGCCATCCGCGGATAGGCCGACGCAGCTGGTGGTGGTAATGTGCGAAAGCGCGTACTGCCACTGAAAAGAACCTGTCTTGATGAAGGCCTCGCGATCGAAGAAAAAGATCCCGTTGTTGCCGCTCACCGCCGCTGCGAATTTCGAGCCGTCCTCGGACATGGAGACGGATTTCACGTAGGCGCCGCCGGAGGTGGATTCCACCTTGACCCCGCGATGGGTCAGGGCCGCCCGATGTTCCCTCGCGAAGCCGCGCACATCGGCTTCTTTCGGTTCCGGCTCGGCGTTGCCCACGGGGATGGTCCAGGCCTGCGACTGCACGAGGCCCGCGGCGGTGATTTGGTAGAGGACCAGGGCTGGGCTCGATCCGTTGGGGTAGAAGCCCGCCACCAGCCATTGTCCGTCCGCGGACATGGCCAGGCTCTGCACGCTGTTGTCGGCGGAAGTCAGGCCCGCGAGGGGCTGGTACGCGCCACCTTGCAGGCGGTAGAGATAGATCTGCTGCCCGGACCCGCTGTAGGTGGCGCCGCAGCCCGCCGCCAAAATCGAACCGTCCAAAGACATGGCGATTTGGTTGACGCGAGACCCGGTGGATTGGGTCAAAAGCACGCTGCCATCGCCCACGGAGATCGCCCGCAGCTGGCCCGTGTAGGTGCTGGTGAGCCAGCCGCCCCCCGCCGCGATGGCGCCGTCCGAGCTTACTTTCACCCAGAACACGCCCTCGTAAGCGTTCTCCCAAATGTCTTGTTGAAGGATCTGCCCGGATTGATTCAACACGTAGAAACCAAAATTCGCGGTGGTGTCGAACTGGAAGCTTCCACCCACGAGTACCGCGCCATTCTTCGACGCATCCGTGGTGTTGAACCAAAGCCCCGGAGTTGCTTTCGGGTAGGTCCAGGCGGAGGTCATCCGAGGCGTTAGGGCCGGTGAGGTCATAGGCTGCTCCAGGGTTTGGAAAGGTGCAGCCAGCATAAATGGCCCGCGTGGACGCTGAGAAAAAATTTCTCAGCGGCAGAGTGCAAGATGTGTCCCGTATGAAGTTGAGAGCAATCGGATACCAGCCTAGAAGGCGGAACACAGAAGGCACGGAACTCCCACGGAAGAACACGGAGACACAGGTTCCGGGCCTCGTCCAGCAGGGGTCATTGGATGTGGGCGCGACCCCGATCGCTTATTGGGGGCGAGTCGGCGGTCGCGCCCACATCCTCAGGCGCGACGCGCCTGTGCCCGCGTTTAGCGGGCGACCTCTGCGTGCCACCACACGGCTCCCTCTGTGCCCTCCGAGCTTTTCTCGGTGTTCTCTGTGTTTCAGCTTTTCGACGGTGCGTGAATTTTAGCTGAGCAAGGGCGGAGATTAGGTTGTTGTTTTGTCATGGCTAATCGGAAATCGATCTCAGCTTTCTCCCAATCCCTTCGCAAGATCGTCCAGGCACAGTTCCACCGCGCGGTTCCGCTCCGGCGTCTTGCCGAGCTTGATGCGGGCGTAAGGCGTGGCCATGTGGCTTTCTACGTGGGCTTCGATGTGATCCGCGAGGTTTGCCTGCTGGCTCACCAGCACCGCCCGATTCTCCAAGCCCAGGGCCTGGGCGTTCTTCTTCTGATGGTCGTGCGCGGAATTGGGCATGGGGATCAGGATCGCGCCGCGCCCAGCGGCCTTCAGCTCTGCGCAGGTGCTCGCCCCGGCCCGGGACACCACGAGACTGGAGGCTTCCATGGCTTCATCCATGGCCTCGATGAAGGGCACCAGATGGTGCCGCTCATGCCGCGAGACATCTCGAAGGCGATCGAAATCCCGTGAGCCCGCCTGATGCAGGATCGTCCAATCCTCGAAGCGCTCCAGCAATGGCGGCGCGGCGATCAGCAGGGCGTCGTTGATGGCGCGGGCGCCGCCGCTGCCGCCCAACACTAGGAGCTGGAAGGGCGCCTTCAGATCCTTGACCTTGGTGAACTCCCGCAGGAAAGAGGCCCGGATGGGCGTGCCCACGGTGAGGCAATCGGCTCCCGGCAGCAGGGGCATCACCGCTTCCATGCCGCACCAGACTCGCTTCGCGCCCCGCGCCAGACGGCGCACCAATTCGCCCGGCGCGGCATTGCTCTCGTGCAGGAAATAGGGGATGCCCAGATCCCGCGCCGCCAGCAACGCGGGCGCCGCGCCATAACCGCCGGTGCCGATGACCGCTTTGGGGCGCTGCTTCTTCCACAGGGCTTTTAATTTTGTCTTCCCGCGCCAGAGCTTCCAGGCGGCACGCGTCATCTTCAGGGGAGAGCGCCCCAGAAATCCTTCGACGTCGAACAACAAGTGGGGCCACTGGGATTGCGGCAGCTTGATGCCTTCGATGCCGCGGATGGCGCCCACGAAAGCCACGGGCAGGTGGGACCAACGTGCCTGTGCTCCTTCCGCCAGGGCCACCGCCGGGAAATAATGGCCGCCTGTGCCGCCCCCCGTGAACACGAGGGCATCTTTGAATTCAATCTGCGTCATGACTCCAGCCTAGCGGAGGAGTGACGTTAAACAGAGCGTCCAAACGAATGCCGAATGATGGCGGGTGGACCTACAGGAAGGGAGGGCGAAGGCTATAGCGGTTATCCCCTTCATCCCCTTCATCCCCTCCATCCCTGTTTATTTTTATTTTCAGAGATGAATTAACTGGGATGAAGGGGATTCAGGGGATTCAGGGGAGGAAAGGCTTTTGGGGAGGCATCGTGGAGTAGATCGCTTCCATAGGATGAAAGAATCGTCACCCTTCTGAATTCATGATCGGGCTTGTATCTTCCTTCGCAACCCGATGGAAAGCGGAGTGGTGTGCCCCATGACTTTCGCTGCGGTGTTTAGCTCAGCGATTCAGCCACGGCCAAGGTGTCGATGTAGGCCTGGTAGTGGAACACCTTGCCCTCCTTGAAATGCCAGACCATGGCCCAATCGCCATCGGAAGACTTGCCGGTGGCTCGTCCCTGGCTCTTGTAAGAACCCAGGGCCACCACCACGTCCCCCTCGGAAATAAAGTCCTTGGGTTCGAATGCGGTGAACTGAACCGCCGTGTCGAGATCCTTGAAGAAATTGGCCACGTCTTGGGGCCCGCGATAGGTGCGGCCATAGGGGACCTTGGGTGCGCCTACATGAATCCACACCACATCTTCAGACAAGTGATCGAGGATGGCCGGGACATCACCCCGGCCAAAGGATTCGTAGACGGACTGGACGACTCGAACGTTTGCTTCGTTGCGCATGGCGCCTCCTGGATGGGTTCGAAATGACCAACGGAGGATCCCCGGATTTGGATGACTTCGGACGCCGAACGATTCGAAGTTTTAGGCTCAGGCTTCCAGTCCTCCACCTTCGGCGCCGACCGTTTGAGTGGCATGGGCAAGGGGTTTCCCGTAGTCCAGGCCCGCAGCCAGGCGTAGGCCCAGGCCTGGGATTTCGTCGTGCCCCGGCGCAGCGCGAGGTCCAACTTGTCCTGGAGGGCCGCATCGGGAGCCGTGGGCCAAACTTCTGGCGGGCGGCTGTGCCCCTCCGCGAAAAGGCAGCGTGCTTCTTCTTCCCAAGCGCGCAATTTCATTCCGGCGAGGCGACGATGCACCAGCTCGTGCCGAAGGATCGAACTCGCGTCCCGCCTCCGCAATTTTTCGAAAGGACGTAGATGCAGGGTGTCGCCGATCCAGGCCGCGAAACGCTGCGGCGGGGCGCCGCTGACCTTTTCGAAATTGGCATCGCTGGTATGCAGATAAACAGTCCATGATCCAGCCGGCATGGGACCGAATCTTTCGGTGGACCGGAGGGCCCCTTGCAGATCCGCTTCGAGCAGGCGCGGGCCATCGGGATCCCCCGACCATGCCCGAGCCTGCGCGCCCTGCAGGACGCAAACCCAGAGGGCAGCGGGCCAGAACATCGGGTCGGTCCTCCCTAGAAGATTCAGTAAAAAGCCGGAGCATCCGCCAGCACGCGCCAGCGGTAGACCCCTAGAAAGGATGGATTCTCGGGGAGCGGGCGGAATTCCGCGTCGGGATGTTGCAGCAGATCGCTTAGGCGCACGCGGCGCATCTCGCCCGCGTCGCGGCTGAGCCCTGACTGCTCGCGGCCCGTGTGGTAGATGAGCACCGGCATGCCATCGCTCTCCGGGCGGGCGAAGGCCATGGCGTGATCCGGCGTGGCGTGGGCGCCGCCCCGAGAGAAAAAGAGCAGGTCCCCGGGCTTGGCGGATTGGGTGTCCCTCCCCATGAACACACAGGAGAAATTCCGCAGCACCGCGCCCTTGGCGAAGGGCTTCCAACCTTCGGACGTGGGAAAACCCGCGCGCCAGGGGCCGCCGCATTCAAAGGCAGGATTGCGGGCCGCCACCCCGCCGCCGTAGGCCGTACGGGCGCGCCATTCCTCAGTGTGTGGACCCCACGCCTCGTGAAAGACAAAGCGCAGCAGGCCCGAACAATCCCGCTGGGCGGGTTCCCAGGCCGGGGACAACCGCTCCAATTGATCTTCCAGGATGGCCACGAACCAGCGGCGGAAGGCCTCGCGATCGCCTTCGTCTGCCAGGCCGCTGGAGGAGAAACTGTCGCCGCTGGGCGCCACCTTAAAGGTTTGGGAGAAGCGCGGAAAAGCGGAAACGTGAAAGTCCGAAACCTCGTTGGGTGAAATGAAATAGCCTTCCGCCGGGCTGCCCCAGGCGGGCTGGCCCGAGACCCGAACCCGCCAGGGAGCCCGGCGCAACCCCAGCATGGAACGGCCTTCCAGGATGATGTGCTGAATCGGATTGCCGCGGGCCACTTCGACTCGAGCCTTGATCCGGAGAGGCATGAAAAGCGCGGCGCTCGCCATCAGCAACACCGCTAAAACAATCCAGCCTATTTTCTTACCCCGCGCGGCGAAGGTCTTCGAAGCCATGCCTTCTCTCCAGGAAGGGGCGAGTCTACCACCCGCAAAGCCGCTGGAAAGGGGGCGTCCCGCCAAAGAATGGCGGGACGTGTAAGAGCGTGTCTTAAAAACACGCCGCGCCGCGACGGAGGTCAGCCGCGATGCAGCGCAAGAAAGAGGCCGCAGCGGCGTATAGATGATACGACCAAGGCCGCTGACGCCGCGATGCGCGCGGCTGGCCCCGTCCCTTCGGGCTGGGGCGGCGGGCTTCTCGATGCCGCGTTAGCCTCCCGTGGCGTATTCCCGATATGCCGTGGTCGGCTGCCTTGCCTCGCTCGCCCGGCGCTCCCAGCGCGGCCCAGCGGGTTTTTAAGACACGCTCTTATGGCCCCCGCGATAGAATGAAAGGTCATGCCGAAGGATGGATTTCGGCGTTCAGACGCTTCCTTTCTGGAGTTCCCATGAAGATCCTGGTCGCCCTCAAGCAGGTGCCCGATACCGAAACCAAGATCAAGCTCAGTGCGGATGGCCGGTCCATCGATCCCACCGACGTGAAATGGATCACCAGCCCCTACGACGAGTACGCGCTGGAAGAGGCCCTCCGCCTTAAAGAGTCCAAGGGCGCGGAGGTCACGGTGGTGAGCCTCGGCGGAGATAGCGTTAAGGACGTGCTGCGCAACGCGCTGGCCTTGGGCGCCGACCATGCGGTGCTTCTGAAGAGCGACGCTTCCGATCCTTTGGCCATCGCCTCGGCCCTGGCGGCCTTCGCCAAGGACAAGGGCTTTGATCTCATCATGGCGGGCAATAAGGGCATTGGCGGCGACAACGCCTCGGTGGGCCCGATGATCGCGGAACTGCTCGGGATCGCCCAGGCCAACGTGGTGGTGAAACTCGAGATCGGTGAGGGCACTTTCCGCGCCGAGCGCGAAATCGAGGGCGGCACTGAAATGGTCGAAGGCAGCCTGCCCGCGGTCATCACCGCGCAGAAGGGCCTCAACGAGCCCCGCTACGCCAGCTTGAAGGGCATCATGGGCGCCAAGAAAAAAACCATCGAGGAACTCGACGGCGCTGCTCCCGCGGGCGTCACGTCGGTACTGAACATGGTGATGCCGCCAGCCCGGCCCGAAGGCCGCAAGCTGATGGGTGACGCTGCGCAGCAGGCCGCCGATCTCTTCAGCGCGCTCAAGGACGAGGCGAAGATTTTTTGATCTGGATTTTATAAAATTTGAAATGAACATAATTTGAAATTAAACAAGGGGATTCCATGATTCTGGTGTTTTGTGAATTAAAGGACGGCAAGCTTCGCAAGCCTTCGGCGGAGGCCCTCTCCGAAGGTCGCCGACTGGCGGATGCCTCCGGCAGTAAAGTCGGCGCCCTGTTCGTCGGCGCATCCACCGCCGGAGCCGCGGATGCCACGAAGTACGGCGCCGATGTGATCCTCACCTGCGAGGCCGCGCACCTCGCCTCCTACAGCAGCGATGCCTTCGCCACCGCCATCGCGGACGCCGTGAAAAGCAAGAGCGCCACGGTGCTTCTCGGCGGCGCCACCGCCATGGGCAAGGATGCCCTGCCCCGCGTGGCCGCGCGCCTTGGCGCAGGCTACTCCGGCGACGTGACGGGCCTCTCCATGGTGGAGGGCAAGCTACAGGCCCTGCGCCCGGTGTACGCGGGCAAGGCTTTTGCGACGACCTCTTTTTCGTCGGAGGTGCAAGTGGCCACCACGCGGCCCAATGTTTTTGAAGCGGTGGAGAAGCCCGGCGCCGGCGTCATGGAGTCCTTGCCTGCCCCCGCGGGCGACTTCAAGGCCATCGTGAAGGAGATCCTCGCCAAGGGCACCGGCAAGCCGGACCTTACCGAAGCCAACGTCATCGTGAGCGGCGGCCGCGGCATGAAAAACGGCGAGAACTTTGCCATCCTCGAAGAGCTGGCGGACGCGCTGGGCGGCGTCGTGGGCGCGTCAAGAGCCGCGGTGGACGCGGGCTGGGGCCTTTCCCACGGCATGCAGGTGGGCCAGACCGGAAAGGTCGTGAGCCCCACCCTCTACATCGCCTGCGGCATCAGCGGCGCCATCCAGCATCTGGCCGGCATGAGCGGTTCGAAGTACATAGTGGCCATCAACAAAGATCCCGAAGCCCCCATTTTCAAGCTCGCCTCCTACGGCATCGTGGGCGATCTCTTCGAGGTTGTGCCCGAACTGACCAAGGCCGCCAAGGCATTGGGGATCGGGGCGCATCACTGATGTGGTTTTGAGTCGAGGGTCGAGGGGTTTAATCGGATACGCCTTGGAGGGCGCGATCTTTCGAACGGCGCGCCAAAGGCGCCGCTAGATTAACGCTCAACTCTCGACCCACAACTCTTGACTCCAGCCATCAGGCCTCGTCCAGATCCACGGGAAGGGCTTCGAATTCTTCGAATCCTTCACTCTCGGGTTCCCCGGGGTCGGCCTTGGGCGGTGGCTTGCGCTCGGGGGCATCGCCTTTCTGGGAGTTCCAGGCCAAGATTTTTAGAAAATTGTCGTGGGTGATGCGGCCTTCGAAGAAGTTGGCGTTCCAACGGAGCAGGCAGAGCGCCTTGCGCTTTCCGGGTTGGGGGTCATCCGCCACGATTTTGAGTTGTCCCCGCTGCACCGCTTCCACCCGCATGCCATCGCGGAAGGCCACCAGGGCCCACGGTCCGTTGAAGGCCACGCGCCAATCGCCGTGGATCTCGGCGTCCAACTGGAGGTAGAGCTTCCAGTTCTTCAGCCCAGCGGGCACGGTGATGAATTCTGCCCAGGGATCTTCATAGCTCGGCGAGCGCCCCAAGGCCGGATTAAGCAGTTCCTCCAGCTGCCGAACATGATCTTCCGCAGCGGGTTTCGCCAGCTGCTCGGCGTGGAGGTTCTGGCGTTGGATTCCCCGTTTGAAACCGGGAAATTGATTCACGTAATAAAAGAGCGGGGGCAGGACTGAGAACCATGGGAAGACGGCGTTGATGGTGGGCAGCATGGGCAGATCCAGAGGCATGACCTTCCACAATTCCATGTAAGTGATAAAGCCCAATAACAAGCCCTCGATGGGATAGGCAAGGAGGGCGATGCGATAGGTGATGAGGTTGCCCTTGGGCATCAGCCTGGGCAGCACCAGAGGCCCCAGAACCAGCAGCAACAAGAGGAAGAGGAACCAGGGGACGCTGGCCTTCCGCGGAAAGGCGTAGGAACAGGCGGCTCCGATCAGCAAGGTGAGCAATCCGCCCAAATGCATCTGCTGCACCTCGGTGCGGGACCGAAGGTAGTCCGTGGCGGGTACGGCTTCTTCAAAGGTGAGCATGGAATGGATTCCTGCCGCCATCATCCCAGATGTAGGGGAAGGCCGTGACGGTGGAATTTTTCTTTCTGAATATCGGCATCTCTCAGCCTCAAAAGCGAGGAACCACAGATTACGCAGATGACGAAGAAAGAGCCTTGGGTCCAGCGATTTCAACGATTCACACCGATTCAAGATGGTACCCGCCGGGCGTTTTTCGGTATCGCTTCGCAAGCATGGGCTCAGTGAGAGGCGTCATGGCTGCGCCTTTTGGTGAGCGCGGCCATGACGCCTCCCATGACCTCGGGCAGTGCCGGAGGCCGCCTGCGGCGGGCCCATGCACAATGGGTCGGCGCCCATCTGCGTCATCTGCGGCTTCAGTTTTGATCTTGAAATCCAAAAGCGGGGTGATACCGATAGTCAAATTCTATTTTTGACTGCGAATCAGTATCTGTCGCCTTTCGCGCGCGCCCGGGGCGTTTCGCGTTTTTAGTGGTTCAAGCATTTCAGGCTGAGTAAGGCCGAAAATCAGGTCAGGTTTTTCTTTTACCCAGGCTCGAAGCCTTCGCGGTGTAAAAAGTCGCGGGCATCTTCGGGATCCCCGAAGCGGGCGATGACTTCCGCCCCTTCCCGCCCATCGCCATCGGCCGCATCGAGACTCGAAAAGCATTCTCGGATGATGCAGGCCCCCCCGATCTCATCGAGCCCCAACTGCACCAGCTCCCAGGTGACACCGTGTTCATCGCGCCAGACTTCAACCTGCATCACCGGCAGCTCCGCCTCGGTTCAATCGAAAATCGAAAATCAAAAATCCGACTCATTGCTTCTCGAAGAACATCACCACCATGCCAAAGCCCACGCGGTCGCCGGGCATGGTTTCCCGCGCGTCCCCCGCCTGCAGGCGATCGCCTTTGACGTAGGTGCCGTTCGTGACGCCGGGCTCTTCGACGATGAAAAAGCGTCCGTGCTCACACAGGATCCGGGCGTGGCGGCGGCTAATGCTGAGGTTCGGATCTTCATCGGTGAGATCGATGTCCGGATGCAGGCCCGTGGCGGGATCAAAGCGGCCCACCAAGGCGCCGTGACTGTTGATGGGATAGCGCTTGCCCGTGATGACCGAAACCAGGCTGGAACCGGCGGTGGGCGCGGGCTTGGGCTTCTGGCCCTTGCCGTCGTCACTGGATTCCACGCGGCTGCCGAGCTCGCGGTTCCGCTGGGCCAGACGCTGCATCATCTTCACCGAGACTTCGGGATTCTGGCGAATCATCCGAAGGAAGGTGCCCCGAGTGATGGCGATGAGTTCGGTATCCTCCAGCGCCACGGCGGTAAAGGTGCGCGGCGTCGCTTCGAGCAGGCTGCCCTCGCCGAAAAATTCTCCCTTGGCCAGTTCCTCGGTCCAGTCACCTTGGGGCTTGTCGCTGGTGTAGAGACGCACCTTGCCCGTGAGGATCACGTGCATCTGCTGGGCATGATCGCCCTTCGTATAGATGACCTCACCTTCGCGAAAGCGAAGCTTGCTCTGGTCAATGAAACTGGAATCGGCCATCGGGGGTCCAAGAGGATGACCTAAGATAGCCTGCCCCGGCCAGGAATGGAAAAGAGGCTTCGTATGCCTCGGAATTTCTTAATTCTTCAAGGTACCGAATACCTCGTGCAGCAAGGCTTGAAGTAGGTCGGCCTCCTCCCATGAAAACCCATTCAGCTCGGCGCAGTCCAGATCCAGCACAGCGATCAGCCCGCCCGCCCGATCGAAGACCGGCAGCACCAACTCCGAAAGGGTCGCGTCGTCGCAGGCGATGTGCCCAGGAAATTCGTGTACGTCCGGCACCAACTGGATGGCCTCAGTACGGGCGCAGGCTCCGCAGACGCCGCGCTCAAAGGCGATGCGCAGGCAGCCCATGCCCCCCTGATAGGGCCCCACGGCGAGCTCCCGCTCCGCTACGCGCCGGTAGAAGCCGCACCAATTCGTTTGGGGCATAGTCTCCCAAAGCAGGCAGGCCAGCGTGGCTTGCAGGGCGATTTCATCGGTCTCACCCGCCACCGCCGCGCGGATCTGCGGCAGGGCTTCCCGCAGCCGCGTCGCGCGTTCCGGTGGCGACAGCAGGGTTCCGCGGTCGAGTTTGGGGAGGAGGATGCCTTCGGACATGGGATCAGTTTAAGGCGAGCGCGCCCATCAATCGAAAATCGAAAATCAAACATCGAAAATCCCATATGGTAAATGCATGTCCCTCCTCCGCTGGCTGGCCGCGCCCCTCTCGCCGTTATATGGCGTCGTGGTGCGTGCGCGGAACCGCGCCTTTGATGCCCACCCAGAACGGGCCGCCAAAGTGGAGGTCCCCGTCATTTCCATCGGCAACCTGAGTACCGGCGGCACGGGCAAGACACCGTTGACCCTATGGCTGGCGGAAGCCCTACAGGCCTCAGGATGGCCGAACGCGGTGGTCTCTCGGGGCTACGGAGGGAAGCGGGCTTTCGACGTGATGAACGTGGGCCCCGAATCCATCGCCACCGAGGTGGGCGACGAGCCCCTCCTCATGGCGCGGAGGCTCGGACCCGGGCGCGTGGTGGTAGCGCGCAAACGCGCGGTGGGAGCCCTTCGAGCCCTGGATTTAAACCCTCCTCCCAAAGCGCTTTTACTCGACGATGCCTTTCAGCACCGCGCCCTTCATCGCGATCTGGATTTGCTGGTGCTGGATGGGGTGCGGCGTTGGGGCAACGGAAGACTGCTCCCGCTGGGCGATCTGCGCGAGCCCCAGGACTGCGCGAAGCGCGCCCACGCCCTGGTGGTGACCCGCGGCAACCGCGCCCCTAAAGACGAGATCGAAGCTTGGTGGAAGCTGCACGGAAGCGGTGGGCCCATCTTCTACGTGGACTTCGCCATCGGTGCGCTGCGCTGTTTCAACGCTCCGGAACGGCTGGATCTGCCCGCATCAGGCCTGGGGCATTTCTACGCTTTTTGCGGCCTGGGGCACCCTGAATCCTTCTTCGCGGACCTAGTGGTGGCGGGGGTTTCATGGTCTGGCACCAAGGCTTTTCGAGATCATCACGCCATCAGCCCGCGAGAGTTGTGGCTCATACAATCCGAAGCCGTGAAGGCCGAAGCCTCGGGCCTGGTCTGCACCGAAAAAGACGCCGTGAAACTGGGGGATGAGCATCGCGCCATGCTGCAGATTCCCCTCTGGATCGCCGAGCAGAAAGTTCGAGGCGCGGAATCACTACTGACCTGGATTCTGGAGCGATTGAAGGAACTCTCTCCGGGAGGATGAACCTGCCTCCAGGCGATGGGGCATCAGGGGATGTAGGGCTCCTCATTCTCCTTTAGATAACTTTCGATGTAGGCGCCGAGCGCCTGGGTCATGTCCTCAGGCAAGGGATCGAAGCGCGCGCCGCAGCCCATGATGTCCATGCCAGGCCCACCGCCCAAGGTACGCATCACCGTGGCGGCTAAGTGAGTGGAGGGCAGGTCCGGATGGTGGAGGATCAGCTCCTCAAAGCGGCGGCCCGCCACCACGCCGGGGGTATGGCTGGTATCAATGAAGAGGAAGAGTCCCCCCAGGCTGAGACTGCTGACGCGCAACCCCGCCAAGTGCTTTTCCTGCGTCCTCAAAGAGGCGGTGAGGCGCCCATCCACCACACTGATTCTAGGAAAGCGGCGGGGCGTGTCCATCGGATCTCCAGCGGAGGGGAGGCGGGTCAATTGGGATTGAATACAGGATACGGTGATCCCTTGCGGAGCGCGCGTGCCATGAAATAAATCCGGATCCGGATCAAGGATGAACAGGTGCTAGAAGCGCGCGTTCCCGCTATGGCATTGCGCCAGTGCTGGATCCGGTGGGTTCTCGGTATTCTGGTTGCCTCCGATGGGGCCTCCATGACCAAGCACGTTTATTCCTTCGGCGCGGACCGCAACGAAGGCAATGCCAGCCTGCGCAATCTGCTGGGCGGCAAGGGCTGCAACCTAGCGGAGATGGCGGGGCTCGGCATTCCCGTGCCCCCCGGCTTCACCATCACCACGGAAGTTTGCACCCAATATTATTCCGAAGGCCGGCGCCTTCCCGAGTCCGTGGAGCAGCAGGCCCTGGAAGCCCTCAAGTGGCTGGAGGGCGCGCGCGGGCTGGGTTTCGGCGACCCGGAGCGGCCACTGCTGCTCTCGGTCCGCAGCGGAGCGCGCGTCTCCATGCCCGGCATGATGGACACGGTGTTGAATCTCGGGCTCAACGACGCCACGGTGCTGGGGTTGGAAAAGGCCAGCGGCAATGCGCGCTTCGCCTGGGATAGCTACCGCCGCTTCATCACCATGTACAGCGACGTGGTGATGAACGTGCATTCCAGCCTCTTCGAAACAGAGCTGGATCACTTGAAAGAGCGCACCGGCAAGACCCTGGATCCCGAACTCAGCACGGAAGATTGGAAATCGCTGGTCTCGACCTATAAGGAGATCGTGGCGGAAGAAACGGGACGCCCCTTTCCCCAGGACCCCATGGAGCAGCTCTGGGGCGCCATCCGCGCGGTCTTCGAGACCTGGTACACGCCCCGCGCCGTGACCTACCGGCGCCTCAACCGCTTTGACGACGACTGGGGCACCGCGGTGAACGTGCAGAGCATGGTCTTCGGCAACATGGGGGACGACTGCGGCACCGGCGTGGCGTTCACCCGGGATCCAGGCACCGGCGAGAAAGCTTTCTACGGCGAATACCTCATCAACGCTCAAGGCGAAGACGTGGTCGCGGGCACCCGCACGCCCCAGCCCATCACCCTGGCTCAGGCCCAAGGCACGGGCTTAAAGAGCCTGGAAGAGGCCATGCCGGAAACCTTCACCCAGCTCCTCGCCACCGCGAACCGCCTGGAGACCCATTTCCGCGACATGCAGGACATCGAATTCACCATCGAGCGCGGAATCCTTTTCCTGCTGCAGACCCGCATCGGCAAGCGCACGGCCATGGCGGGCATCCGCATCGCGCTGGACTTGGTGGATGAGGGCCTCATCTCCCAATCTGAAGCCCTTCAGCGCATCGACGCGGATTCCCTTTCCCAACTGCTGGCCCCAGTCTTCGATCACAGCGAAAAGGAACGCCTCCGGCTGGAAGGGAAGTTGCTGACGAAGGGCCTCAACGCCGGTCCCGGCGCGGCCACCGGACGCATCGCCCTGAGCGCCGAAGCCGCCGAAAAAATGGCCGCCCAAGGCCCCGTGGTGCTGGTGCGGGTGGAAACTTCCCCCGAAGACATCGCGGGCATGATCGCGGCCCAAGGCATTCTCACCGCCCGAGGCGGCATGACCAGCCACGCGGCGGTGGTGGCCCGGGGCATGGGCAAGCCCTGTGTTTGCGGGGCCTCGGCCCTCTACATTGATGAGAAGGCCGGGCTAGTGAAAATCGGCGATGTGACCCTGAAGGCCGGTCAGGATTGGATCTCCATCGATGGCTCGACGGGCGAAGTCTTCGCGGGCCAGCTCAGCGCTCAACCTTCCGAAGTGAATCAAGTTCTGGTGGAAGGCCGCCTGAAGCCCGAGGAGAGCGAACTCTACCAACGGTTCGCGAAGATCATGGCCTGGAGCGCTGCCACCAAGAAATTGAAGGTTCGCGCCAATGCCGACACGCCAAACGATAGCGCGGTGGCCCGGGCCTTTGGCGCCGAAGGCATCGGTCTTTGCCGCACGGAGCACATGTTCTTCGAAGGCGAGCGGATCCAGGCCGTCCGAGAGATGATCCTCGCGTCGGATATCGAAGGCCGCCGCCGGGCCCTCGCGAAACTGCTGCCCATGCAGCGGAGCGATTTCGAAGGCCTTTTCACCGCCATGGACGGTCTGCCCGTGAACATCCGGTTGCTGGATCCGCCCCTGCACGAGTTCCTGCCCCACGACGCCCTGGGACAAGCGGAGATGGCGCAGGTACTGGGTCTCAGCCTCGACGCGGTGAAGCGGCGGGTGCAGCAGCTGCACGAATTCAATCCCATGCTCGGCCACCGCGGCTGCCGTCTGGGCATCACGTTCCCGGAGATCTACCGGATCCAGGTGCGAGCCATCGCCGAGGCCGCCCTGGATGCCGCCGAGAAGGGCCGACAGGCGCTGCCGGAAATCATGATCCCCCTGGTGGGCACCGTGCGCGAATTGATCTACCTGAAGGCTGAATTGCTGGATGAAATCGCGCAAGTGAACCGTGAGCGTCGGGCTGAATTCTCGGCGCCCATGGGCACCATGATCGAAGTCCCGAGGGCCGCCATCACCGCGGATAAGATCGCGATGGAAGCGGAATTCTTCTCCTTCGGCACCAACGACCTCACCCAGATGGGCTTCGGATTTTCCCGGGATGACGCGGGCTCCTTCCTACCGGAATACGTGGCCAAGAAAATCCTCGATGACGATCCATTCCAGAGCTTGGATATCGATGGCATCGGCGAGCTGGTGCGCATCGCGGTGGAAAAGGGCCGCGGAGCTAGGCCTGGCCTGAAGATCGGCGTCTGCGGCGAGCATGGCGGTGATCCGCGGTCGGTGAAATTTTTCCACCGCGTGGGGCTGGACTATGTGAGCTGCTCACCCTATCGCGTGCCCATCGCCATGCTGGCCGCGGCCCAGGCGGCCATCGAGGAATGATGAAGCTCCTCCTCGCCGCCTTTCCCCCGGAATTGGGGGATTTGAAAGAGGACCCACCCCCAGGCTGGATGGTGGACACCACGGGTGTCGGTGCTGCCACCGCCGCGGCCGCCACGGCCTGTCTCCTAGAACGGAAAAAACCGGAACGCGTGCTCTTTGTAGGCAGCTGCGGCGCCTACGATGAACGCCTTCCCATCGGCACCATCTTGGCGGTCAGTTTTGTGCTAGCCACCTCCGTGGACGAGGAGCGCGGGGATTCCTACCGCCCCAGCATCGAACCCGTGCGCTGGCTCTCCACGTGGTCCCTGCCCTTCCCCCCCCATCCCGTCGTCACGCCGCCGGCCATCACGCGAACCGAGGAAGGCGCCCGGTTGCTGGGCCGCATGGCCCCCGCTGAACACCTGGAGTTGAATGGGGTCTTCGCCGCGTGCAATGCCGCGGGCGTGCCCGTGGCGGCGGCCCTCATCGTCGTCAACGAAGTCGGACCGGACGCTCACCTGCAGTGGATGAAGCACCACAAGGAACTGGGCCAGCGGCTCATTGACGCGGTGCGGGCCTCGGGTGTGCTGACCATGGGATGAAGGCCGTGAGACCGTTGCCTCCCTCGACCCGCCAGCCTCCCTCCACGGCTTCTACGCGGATGCCGCGTTCCACCCCGGTGATGAACGAGGCCACGCCGGCCTGGTGAAGGGTGTCCATTACTTCCGGGTGCGGGTGCCCGAAGCGATTGCGGCGACCGGCGGTGATCAACGCGATGTCGGGGGAAAGCGCCGCGATCCACTGGGGGTCGCTGGCGCTGCGGCTGCCGTGGTGGCCAGCCTTCAGCAGGCGGTGGAAGGCTCCGGCGCTTGGCTCGCCGGGATCGCCGAGATCCATCAGATCTCTTTCCTGTACTTGCAGGGCATCGCCCATGAGCCAGAATTCACGATCCTTCCAGCGCGCCCGCAGCACTGCGGAAACCATGTTGGCATCGGGAAGCGTGAAGGGTTTTGGCGGCCATCGCACCGAAATATCCAGCTCGCCGCGCCGCCACGCATCGCCTCGGCGCAGCCCGCCATTGCCACCGCGAAGCCAGGCCGGGGTGCCATCTCCGCCGGGCCGGAACAGCGCCCAAGGATCCACCGCATCGGCCATGGCCGGTAATTCGACGGAAGCGAAGGGCCGCAGTCTTGAAAGGGTGGCCCACCCTCCGGCATGGTCGCCGTGAGGATGGGTTAGGACTAGATGCAGGGGCTCGACAACGCCTCGGCGGCTCAAACAGCGCGCCAGGCGCCGGGCCGCCCAGGGCGCCGAGCCGGTATCGATCAGGGTGGCATCGCCCTTGGGAATCCGGAGCAGGAGCGCGTCTCCCTGGCCGATGTCGAAGGCTTCGAGGCTCAAGCTCGTAGCCCTGCGCCCGGTGCCTCCGAAGATGAACAGCAAGGCCGAGCCGGCCACCAAGGCCAACATCAAAGCCCGGGTGCGGAGCAGGCGCGATTGGCGGTGCGCCAGGGCGAGCCAGCCGACCAGCAGCAGGATCCAAGGCCAGAGCCTTGCGGTGGCCAGGGGCGTGATGTGCGCGAAAAAGGGCACGAGAGAGCCGCCGGTCCAGGCCAGGATCGCGCCAATGCCCTGCACAAGGCCAGGCACGGGAACCAGGGTGAGAAACAGACAGATCGGGGTCAGTAGCGCCACCAGGGGTAGCATCACCACGTTGGACACGATGCCCCACAGCGGAACCCCGCCATGGAGCAGCGCCAGCAGCGGCAAGGTCGCGAGCCAGGGCGCCGCAAATCGAGCGGCGGGCAGCGCGAAGGTCCCGAACAAGGGCGACAGCCATCCCGCAAGGGGTTCGGCGCCCCACAGAAGCGCGAGCAGCGCCCACCAGGCCAGCAGAAAGCCCGGCTCACAGCCCGCGGCGGGATGGCCCATGAGCCAGAGCAGCAGCGCGAGATGCAGACCCAGTACCGGGGGCAGCTTCCATCCACTGGCGCCGCCGAAGGCCCAGGCCATCCCCATGAAAAGGCCTCGCCATACCGGGGCGGAAAAGCCCACCACCGCCGCGTAGGCAAGGCCCGCGACCATGGCGCCCACCGAGCTTCCGCGGCCCAGTAGCCGCCTTAGCAGGGCTTCCATGGCGGCCATAACCAGGGTCACCTGAAGCCCCGAAACGATAAGAATGTGCAGGGTTCCGCTCTCGGCGAAGGACGAAGTGGTCTCTTCATGCACCGGCGAGATGCCCAGGGCCAGGGCGCCCCAGAGATCCCGCGCGGTGGCGTCGGCCAAAGGAAGGGCATCGAAGCGCGCCCGCACGAAGGTTTGGAGGCGCAAGAGGGGATCAGGTTCCGGCGCTCCCAGTACCTCGAATTGAAGGGCCTTCGATGGCGCCTGAGCCTTCCCTGGCCCGCCGAGGATGGCCGGATCCATCCCCCTCCT
>JANXXC010000109.1 GCA_025350765.1 Holophagaceae bacterium
CCGGCCCTGGCGACCGCCGGCACCGTCAAGCCCAAACGCAGCGCCGCGACGGTGCCGCAGGCCTACATCTACACCTACACCGACAAAAATGGACACCTCATCATCAACAACCTGCCTCCCGCGGCGGTGGATGGGCGCGGCCTCACCCTGCAGCATGTGGGCGTCGCCCACATCCAGCTCGCCATCACCAAGATTGAAATGGGCCGGGTGCTGCGCAGCCCCGAGCTGCTGGCCATGGTCGATGAGATCGCCACCGCCAACAGAGTCGACCCCTGGCTGGCGCGGGCCATCATCCAAGCGGAGAGCGCCTTCTACGACAAGGCCCGCAGTCACGCGGGGGCCCTGGGCCTGATGCAGCTCATGCCTGCCACGGCGATGCGCTTCGGCGTCACCAATCCCTTCGATCCCCGCCAGAACATCATCGGCGGAACCAAATACCTGAAATGGCTCATGGACTATTTCCAGGGCGACGGCCCCAAAGTCATCGCCGCTTACAACGCAGGCGAAAGAGCCGTAGACAGATACAACGGCATCCCGCCTTTCCGGGAGACCCGAGCCTACGTTCCCAGGGTCATGGACCTTTGGCAACGGCGGCTGGTGCAAGCGGATCCCAAGGCCGCGGGCGCCATGGCCCTGCTGAAGAAGGGCCAAGGGGGCTTCGACGTGGACGAGAAGGTGGTCCCAACCATCGAGCCCGTGTCCACCGCCAAGAAGAGCCCTATCTACCAATGGTCCGATGCCTCCGGCCGCATCCAGATCAGCGACTCCAAACCCCCCGAAGGCGCGGTGAACGTCAAGGTGTTCTAGGTTCGCCGAGAAGGCAGGATTTACTGGTTGCGAAGGCATCCTCCGAAAGAACATCGGTTCTTATACCGATCCAGGTTCATTCAAAGCTGCCCGTTCGCGACGTTGTCAGCACCTAAATGGGCTGCTTCAAATCAAGTTCTCAACCTAGAAGGGTCCGGCATTTATGACCCGATTTGGGTTCGTCTAAAATCTGTAATTTTACCTGACAAATAATTAACAAGGTTCATCAAAATCCTTTACAGCCCAGAGGCTTTTGCTGTTCCAATTGATATTCAGACCTAATGAAAGCATTTGGTTCATGGTCTGTTTTTCCATCAATCGACGGGCCCGGAATGGTCCTGAAAAGTAGGGAATTTTTTATCAGCCCAAAAATCTGCTCTTGATCCGGCTCTCGCCCTTGAATTGAATCTCCCGAAATCAACTCCGCTTTTGTTCATTCCTAGTTTCCGTTTTACGTTTTTTTGCGCCTCTTTTTTGGAGCGACCATGTCCTTCAAGCGACTGTTTACCATCTTGGCCATGCTGCTACTGTGGCCCTTCGCGAGCCCCGTGGCCAGCGCGCAGGTGGCTCCGCTCCCCCAGCAAGCCCGGGATGAGGACAGCCAAGAGACCTACCACAGTAAGAGCCTGAAGGATTGGAAAGAACAGCAAACCCGCCGTGGCAAGGAAGAAGGCCGTGAGTCCGAGATTGATGACCCCCACGGCCACATCGATTGGATGCGCCAGCGCATGGGCGGTGAACTAACACCGGATTTCCTCCAACGCCTCTTCCTTGAAGCCGCCATCGAACGTCAAAAATATCCCGGGCAATTTCCGCGATCCGACGGCGTGGCCATGCCCGTGGTGCCCACTAGCACTTGGACCTCCCTCGGACCCACCAGCTCCACCAAGATCCAGAACGGCATCACGCGCTTCGAGGTCAATAGCGGCCGCCTCCGCAACATCCTGCTCGACACCGCAGACCCCGAAACAGTGTACATCCTCAGCGCCGGTGGTGGTCTGTGGAAGACCACGAATTTCATCAGCGGCGCGCCCACGACCTGGACCGCATTGACGGACGCCATTGGCAGCACGGCGGGTGGTTCAGCGTCCTTTGGCCGCGTGACTACGGGCGCGAGCACCGAGATCTACTTGGGTCTCGGTGATGCCTTCGATTTCAACGTGGGCGGATTCATCCTCAAGTCCGTCAATGGCGGATCCACCTGGAGTTCGGCCATCGCACTGAGCGATGCCACCCGCACCGCCACCAAGGTGCAGGACATCAAGGTGGACACCAGCCAGGCCCAAGACATCGTCCTGGTAGGCACAGAAGTCGGCCTTTGGCGGTCCACCAATGGCGGCACGAGCTATAGCCGTGTCACCGACGCGAATGTAGATGGAAAACGGGTGTGGAGTTTCGCGCGGACAAGCGCCGGTTGGCTGGCGACGACCTACGACTCCGGCGGGAATGGCAATGTCTACCTGAGCACGGATCGCGGCGCGACTTGGACGGGCACCGTCACAACCCCGCCCACCGCCGTGGGCCGCATGACCCTGGGTATCGGCGCCCCTGGGGACTCCGTGGTGTACGCCTTCGCGGCCACGACCAGCAATGGCAATCAAAAGGATCTCTATCGCTCCGTCGATGGCGGCGTGAACTGGACCGCGCTGAACATCAACGGTCTCACCCCGGCGAATTCCAATACGGATCAGCCAAAGATGAACCTGATGAACGGTCAGGCCTTCTACAACCAGATGATCCTGGTGGATCCCACGGACGCGGCCCGCAACACCGTGTACCTCGGCGGCAATCTCAGCTCGGCCCGAACCCTCGATGGCGGCGCCACCTGGACCGTGCTTTCCAACTGGCTTCCCAGGAATAGTTTTGCCAGCACTCCCTACGTCCACGCGGATTTCCACTGTGCGGCCATTTCAAATATCGCCGGAACCAAGCGAGTCTTTGTAGGCAACGATGGCGGTCTTTTCTGGACCTCGAATCCCGCCGCCGCCCTTCCAGCCTGGGACGACACCAAAAATAACGGACTCGTAACCTCACTCATCTACGCCTTGACCAGCAGTCCTTATTCGAAAACTACCAATACAGCGCCGAACAATGTCTGC
>JANXXC010000115.1 GCA_025350765.1 Holophagaceae bacterium
CGGTGAGGTCGGTGTCGCCCATGCCTTGCTCGGTGGAAATGGTGTTGGTGGTCTGCTGGAGGACCTGCAGGCGGGTGACTTCTTCCTGAGAAAAGTTGCTGGCTTCCGCGATCTCGGCCACCGTCGGCGAGCGACCCAAGAGCTGGGAGAGCTTGCTGGTGTGGCGATTGAGTTGGACCAGATGGCCCGCGACTTTCTGGGGCAGCCGGATCTTGGTGCCGTGTTCGGCGAGGGCGTGGAAGATGGCCTGACGCACCCACCAGGACGCGTAGGTGAGGAACTTGTTTTCACGCAAAGGATCGAATCGCTTGGCGGCTTCGATGAGCCCGAGGTTGCCTTCGCTGATGAGGTCCAGCAGGTCCAGGCCCATGCCTTCGAACTTCCGGGCCTCTTTCACTACGAAGCGGAGGTTGCCCTCCACGAGCTTGCGCAGGCCATCTGCGTTGCGGTCGTCCTGCCACAAATGGCCGTTGATCCTTTCCTCGGCCGCGGTGAGCAGCGGGAGGTGGCGGATCGAGTCGAAGTATTTGTCGAGCGCGCGCTCTTCGAGATGCCTTAGGGGCACGGGGATTCCTGACGAGAAGCTCAAGCATACAAGGGAGCGGCGAGGATTTTCGATTTGCGATTTTTGATTTTCGGCCAGAGTGGCTCAGCTTCGCTTCACGAGGCCTTTGGGCGTCAGCTTCACCAGCCCCGTGGATTTCACAGGCGCGTGGGACTCGCCGGGATCCAGGCCTGCGGCCCGCATGCGCTGCTCCATGGATTCAAGGGCGCGGCCCATCTCATCCCGCATCTGATGCATGCGGTTCCTCAGATCCAGCACAACCTCCACTCCCGCGAGGTTCACACCGAGATCTCGCACCAGGCTCAGGATGAATTCCAGGCGCTCCAGATCCTCATCGCTGTAAAGCCGCGTCTTGCCTTCGGTGCGGCTGGGTCGCAACAGGCCCTCACGTTCGTACAAGCGCAGGGTCTGCGGATGGATGTTGTAGCGCATGGCCACAACCCCGATCATGTACACGCCCTGTTTCGGATCGCGGCGCATCAGCTGCTCCAGGATTTCAGGCGGATGGCGCCATCGTTCAATTCACCCAGTTCCCGCAGCAGTTCCTTGCTGCGTTCGTCGGCGATATGAGGGGTCACCACGTGGATTTCCGCGAAGAGATCCCCGCGCTGGTCGCTCTTGGGAATGGGCATGCCGCGGCCCTTGAGTCGGAGTTTGGCGCCGCTTTGGGTCCCTGGCGGAACTTTGATGGTCGTGGTGGATTCCGGGGTGGGGATCTCCACCTTCGCCCCCAGCGCAGCCTCGCTGAAGCTGATGGGCAGGCGCAGGTAGAGATTCGGACCCCTGCGCTCAAAGCGCGGATCCGCATCCACTTCCACTTCCAGAAAGAAATCCCCGGGTCCGCCGCCACGTCGGCCCGCTTCGCCCTTTCCTCCCACGCGCAGTTTCATTCCATCTTCGACACCCGCGGGAATGCCTACGGTGACCGTTTCATGTTTCGGGTTGCGCCCTCGGCCTTCGCAGGCAGGGCAAGCGGGTGCCTTCTTGCCAGCGCCTCCGCAATCGGGACAAGCCTGGCGCGACTTGAAAAACCCCGATCCCTGCTCGAAGTGGCCACGGCCGCCGCAGGTGGAGCAAGTGCTTTTCGGGCCGCTGCTTTCGCCGCTGCCGTGGCAGGTTTTGCAAGTCTCCGTGCGATGGAGGTTGAGCGTGACCTTGGTCCCGGAGAAAGCGTCCTTGAAGGGAATTCGGACGGTGTGGGACAGGCTCTCGCCCTTCACCGGGCCGGGGCGATGGCGTTCTCCGCCGCTAAAAAATTCGCCGAACATGTTGCCGAAATCAAAGCTCTGAGACTGGCCGCTGGACCCGGGGTGCACCCCTGGCTGCAAGCCGCTGGGATCGCCGAACTGATCGTAATTCCGCCGCTTCTCCGAGTCGGAAAGGACATCATGGGCGGCGGTGATTTCCTTGAATTTCGCTTCGGACTCCGCGTTACCGGGATTTAGATCCGGGTGGTACTTGCGGGCCAGTTTGCGATAGGCCTTCTTGATCTCCTCGTCCGTGGCGTTCTTGGGAACCCCTAGGACTGCATAGAAATCAGGATGGGCCATGGCTTCACGCTAGCACAATTTGCGTGTTGGGCACTCAGGTTATGGGAGGACAAAAAGAGAGGCCGGAAGAAGCCGGCCTCTCGATGAAACAGCTGATTAATTGACGACTTCAGCGTCCATCACGTTGTCGTCCTTCTTGGGTTCTTCCACCGAAGGCGCCGCGCCGGTCGCGGGCGAGCCCTGTTGGTACAGGTGCTCGGCCATCTTGTGGGACTTGGCATTGAGATCTTCCAAGGCCTTTTTGATGCGATTGGCGTCCAGGCTGCTGAGGGCGGCCTTGGCTTCGGTCACGGCGTCTTCAACTTCCTTCTTGTCGGCTTCGGGCAGCTTGTCGCCGCTTTCCTTGAGAAGTTTTTCCACCTGGTAGACGGTCTGGTCGAGGGTGTTCTTGTCTTCCAGCAAAGACTTGCGCTGCTCGTCCTCGGCTTTGTGGGCTTCGGCTTCCTTGATCTTGGCTTCAATGTCGTCTTTGGAGAGACCCGTGCTGCCGGTCAGCGTGATGCTGGCGTCTTTTCCGGTGGCCTTATCCTTGGCGGTGACATGGACGATGCCGTTGGCATCAATGTCGAAGACGACCTCGATTTGTGGCATGCCGCGGGGCGCGGGGGGTAGGCCGCCGAGATGGAAATGACCCAGCAACTTGTTGCCTTCCACCAAGGGGCGTTCGCCCTGGAAGACCTCGATGTCCACGCCGGGTTGGTTGTCCACGGCGGTGGTGTAGATCTCGGATTTCTTGGTGGGGATGGTGGTGTTGCGCTGGATGATGACGCTCATCTGGCCGCCATTGGCATTGATGCCGAGGCTGAGCGGGGTGACGTCGAGGAGCAGTACCCCCTTCACGTCGCCTGCCAATACGCCGCCCTGCACCGCGGCGCCCATGGCGACCACTTCATCGGGGTTCACGCTCTTGTTGGGCTCTTTGCCGAAGATGGACTTCACGAGCTCCTGGACCTTGGGTGAGCGGGTGGAACCGCCCACCAGAATCACTTCGTCGATCTCGTGATGGAGCAGCTTGGCGTCCTTTACCGCGTTCTCGCAAGGAATGCGGAGCCGCTGCAGGATGGGCTCGATCATGGCTTCAAACCGCGCGCGGGTGAGCGTCTGGGTGACGTGCTTCGGGCCCGAGGCGTCCGCCGTGATGTAGGGCAGGGAGATGTCGGTCTGGGTGGTGCTGGAGAGCTCCACCTTGGCTTTTTCGGCGGCTTCTTTCAGGCGCTGCATGGCGTCCGCCTGCTTGTGCAAATCGATGCCCTCGGCCTTCTGGAATTCCTCCACCAGCCAGTCGATGATCACCTGGTCCACGTTGTCGCCGCCCAGGTGGGTGTCGCCGTTGGTGGATTTCACTTCCACTACGCCTTCGCTTACTTCGAGGATAGAGATGTCGAAGGTGCCGCCACCGAAGTCGAAGACCGCGATGGTGCCATCCTTTTTCTTGTCCATGCCGTAGGCCAAGGCCGCGGCGGTGGGCTCGTTGATGATGCGCATGACCTCGAGGCCCGCGATGGCGCCAGCATCTTTGGTGGCCTGGCGCTGGGCATCATTGAAGTAGGCCGGCACGGTGATGACCGCCTGGCTGACCTTCTCGCCCAGGTAGGCCTCGGCACTTTCCTTCATCTTGCCAAGAATGACTGCACTAATTTCCTCGGGAGAAAGATGCTTCCCAAGAATGTTCACGGCGCAGCCGCCCTTTTCGGAGCGTTCCACTTCGTAGGGCACGAGCTTTTGTTCCGTGCTGGCATCCGCGAAGGGCAAGCCCATGAAGCGCTTGATGGAGTAAACGGTGTTTTTGGGCTGGGCGACGGCTTGGCGCTTGGCCGAAGCGCCCACCAGCCGCTCGGTGGTCTTGGGGTTGAAGCCCACGACGCTGGGGGTGGTCTGCGAGCCTTCCGCGTTGGGGATGACCTTAGGGGTGCCTCCCTCCATGACCGCTACGCAACTGTTGGTGGTGCCTAAATCGATGCCGATGATTTTTGCCATGTCAATGCTCCTTGGAAGGTCGAGTCGCGGGTGCATGCACCCGTGAACTCAAGTGTAGGAGGTCGAAAAAAGGTGTCAATAAAATCTTCTAAAAATTATTCATATTTTTTAAGTCGTAGACCTTCGAATTTTTTCTTTGTCCAGTCCCGGCCTAGCTTACACTGAGTCCGATGGTCTCGACTCGCCCCTGTCCCCTCTGCCGGAAACCCACCTCCTGGGAGGGGAATCCCTGGAAACCCTTCTGCTCCGAGAGGTGTCGGACCAAGGATCTTGGGGCATGGAGTTCCGAAAGCTACCGGGTGCCCAGCAAGCCCGAGGAAGAGATGGGCGAGGGTTGGAACCCTGAAGACGGGATGGAGTCGTGAGCGGATGAGTGACCGTTCCTTTTTCGAGAAGCTCCACGCGCGGCTCGATACCGAAGAAGAGGGCCTGACGCTGGGTACCTTCGTCGAAGAGGCCGGTAACCAAACTTACGGATTGCTGGTGCTCCTCTTATCCTTGCCGAGCCTCATTCCCGGGCTGAACGTGCCCATGGCCCTGCTGGGTGGCTCGGCTCTGATTGGCCTCGGGCTCCAGATGATTTTTGGATCGGGGCGGCCCGCGATTCCCGGCCGCCTGCGGCGTCAGCGCATCCACAAGGGCAAGGTTAAGGAAGCCTTGGCGACCTTCGAACGCCAACTGGATCGTCTGCCCAGTGGCCCGAGACGCGCGCTAAACCGCAAATGGATGGGATTGTGGGTGGCTTGGACGGCATTTCTACTTTTCCTTCCCGTGTGGCCCTTGCCCTTCGGGAATATCCTTCCGGCTGCGACGCTCTGTCTGCTGGGCGCGGCGCTGATGGAGGAGCGGCCCCTTTGGGGCTGGATCGGGGTGATCGCCAGCCTCGGCGTCACTATCTATTTCGGCTATTCCTTCGACATCATTCTCAAGAGCCTTCACCACTTTCTGCATTGGTTCCATGCGCTTTGATGCCTTAACGCTCATGCCGGAATACTTCGAGGCCGCCCGCCTTGGGGTTACGGGCCGCGCCTTCCGTGACCTGGGCCACGAACTGCACACCCACACCTACCGGCCTTTTTCAGGCAATGCCTTTGGCCATGTGGATGATGCGCCCTTCGGCGGGGGACCGGGGATGGTGCTGCGGCCCGAGGTACTAAGGGATACGCTGGCCTCGGTACCCCGTCTGACATCAAGCCGGGTGATCCACTTCAGCCCCGCAGCGCCGGCGATGGATCACGCGAAGGTTCTTGAATTATCAAAAATCGATCAACTGATCCTGGTCTGTACGCGCTTCGAGGGCCTGGATCAACGGGCCGTGGA
>JANXXC010000168.1 GCA_025350765.1 Holophagaceae bacterium
CGATGAGGCGCTTCACCTGATTCATGGCGATGGGCAGGGGCGTGCGGGGATTGAAGGTTAGATTCTTCATGATGATGTACTTCTTCATCCACTCCCGGTTCATGGAGATGATCCGCAGCACTTCCTCTTTCACCGTGCGCATCTGGGAAATGTAAGCCACCTCGCCTTCGCCGATGCGAGGATTCCGGATGACGTTCACCTGGATCAAGCGGTTGGACTCTCGGATCAGGAGCGTCCGCTCCTCCTTGCCGCCCTTGATGGCCAGCATGATCTTTTGGTTCGTCCGAAGGCGCATGACACGCTGAGTGAGGCTCAAGGGTATCTCGTTGCCATCGTGATCCAGGATGGGGCTCAGTAGGCGGGCGCGGGCCTCCTCAGGCCTTTCGTCGGGGTTGTCGCTCACGGGTCCGGAGTCAACTTCCCCGTCACCATCCACGAGCTTTTCCTGGGGAAGGGGCAACTCCGCCCAGGCCTTGTCCAGCTTGCCGGCGATCACTTCCTCAAGGATCTCGATGCGCTCTTCGAAGAGTTCCTTGGTGACGTTGCCCAGGACATGGAAGCGATTCTCGTTCACCCGGCGCTTGATGTTGTAGTCGCCTTCGGGGTGTTCTTCGATGAGATCCAGGATTCGGGGGTTAGCTAGCCACATCACCTGGTTGTTCAGAGGGATCTCCAGCACCGACCCGGGCAGGTGCGGCACCGCTTTTTCCATCCATTCGGGGGTGAGGTTCTCGTGCAGAAGCGCTTGCTCCAGCAAGTCGGGTTCCTTCCGATGAACGAGGATCACGCCCAGGATGTCCGGATCCTCCACCGTCCCCGAAATAGCCATGGACAGTAGGGATTCGGGCATTCCCATCAGGGTTTCAAGACCCCTCGCCGCGTATTGAGATTCGCTGAAAATCGCGCCGGCGATGCCATGCAGCAGGTCCTGGGGCGGCACCGGCAGGCTGCCGCCCAACAGCGCCATGGCCATGGGCTCGGGCAATTGTTTGGCGAGGAATCGCTCAATGAGGGGATGCATCAATGCTCCGGGGGACTCGAATTCACAAGACTAACTGAAGGCGCTCACTGCTCCACCGATGCATCGGGGTCGATCTCCGGAGAAGTGGGCGGTGCTTCGTCTGGAGCCTTGGGCCGGAGCCACTGGCCTTCCGCGTTGAAGCGCCCCACCCACGATTCACCCACGCTCTGGCCATGGTGAATGCTTCGCCCCGCTACCTCCACGCTCACCACGCCGGCGTTGTCTAGGCTCAGGGTAAAGGGGCCTTTCACCCGCGCCATCCAAGGCTCGCTCACTTGCAAGGTCCGCTTCTCATCCAGGCCAACGGAGGTGATGTGGGCCAGAGAAATATCCTGGGCCCGGAGGCTCACTAAAAGTCCGTCGGTATTGCGGGCCGCTTCCGGCAGCGCTTCACCAAGGACTGGATAGGGCTGGGTGGATTTCGGATCCACCGGACGCGGGATCGAGAGGCTATGTGGCAAGGCGCGTTGCTGCAGATTCTCGTCCATGGCGCCGCTTTTCAGGTTCGGTCCGGGGACCACGAGCCAGGCCAGAAGTCCGATGGAGCCCGCGGTAAGGGAGCCCATGACGATGCGCTCGAGCCGTTCGCGCTTGGGATCAGGAATCTCCTCGGCCATGGCGCCGGGCAGGGATTCCCAGGCTTCCTGGTGCTCATCAAGATCCACTTCTAGGCGCTCTGCGACCTGGCGCGCGAGGGGACGTTCCCGGCCGATGGGAAGCTGCTCGTAGACATCCGCTTCAAGGGAAAGCAAAACGGATTCTTGTAAATTGAGATCCCGGGCCAATCGCTCGAGGCTCAGACCCTTGGCCTCCCGCGCTTGGCGGAGCAGGGTGCCGAGGGAGCTTCTGCCGGTCATGGCGCCCGATCTCAGGGTTTCCAGCCCACGGGGGTTTCCGACAGTACCCTGGCCAGCTGGTCCCGCCGCTCACCGCGGTTGAGACGGCGATCGTCCATGGTGCCCCGATGGGCCATCACATCCGCGAGGGTGGCTTGCAAATCATCCGGCGTGATGAAATCCCGGCCCTCGATCCAGGCCTCGGCTTGGGATAGCGCCACCCAATGCCGCGCCGCCCGGGTGGAGCAGAAACCGCCACCTTCGCGGATTCTCGATACCACCCGCTCCACGTAATCCAACACCGGGTCGGAGACCCGCACCCGCCGCACGTCCGCCCGCGCCGCGCGCCATCCCGCAAGATCCAGGGATGCATCCAGGGTGTTCAATCGCTCGGCCCCGGCCTGCCCGGTGAGGACCTTGCGCTCATTCACGGGATCGGGATAGCCCAAGTGAAGGACACAGGCGAAGCGGTCCAGTTGCGACTCGGGCAGGGGGAAAGTGCCCGCGTGATCCATGGGATTCTGGGTGGCGATGACAAAGAACGGATCCGGCAACAGGTGGGTGTTGCGATCCAGGGTGACCTGTCCTTCCACCATGACTTCCAGCAAAGCGCTTTGGGTCTTGGGGCCGATGCGGTTGAGTTCATCCAGCAGCAAAAGGTTGCAGAAGACCGGCCCCTGCTGAAAGCGGAAGGCCTTGGCCTCTGCATCCCACAGATGCACACCCAGCAGGTCCGAAGGCAGCAAATCATTGGTGCCCTGCACCCGCTGGAAGCTGCCGCCCATGAGTCGCGCGAGGCCCTTGGCCAAGGTGGTCTTGCCAACGCCGGGAAGGTCCTCCAGCAGCACGTGGCCGCCGGAAAGCAGCACCGCCAAAGCCCGGCGCACCTGCACGCTCTTTCCCACCACCACGGCGGAAAGGGCATCCAGCCCCCGGTTCACTTTGGCCCGCGCTTCGGTGAGTGCGTTGAGGTCGGGAAGGGTGGCCTGGCCGGTTGGAGTCATGGGATCCGCAAGTGAATCCACCATGTTCGCAGGAATCTTAATCCACCGTGAGTCCATGCTCCTTCGCTTTGGATGCGAAGACCCTCAGGGTCAAGCCGAGCGACGCGGCGGAGGCGGCGGGATCCTGGGCGTGGGAGGCGAGGACTCTACGAAGCAGTGCGGCCTCCGCATGATGCTGTGTGTCCTTCAGCATGGCGTCGAGCGGGGCCTCCTTGGGCCAGGGGACCGTTAGTCCATCGCTACCGCCCTCGGCATGCAGGTCCGCCAATTCCGTCACCAAAAGGCCTTCGGTGTCATGCAGAGTCCGCTGGGCACACCACGCCATTTCTTGCGCATTGCCCGGCCAACTCCGGGAGGTCACTTGCTTCTCGGCGGACCGGTGCAAGGCCGGCGTGATCCGGCCCTCCCTCGCCGCGGCCAGTTCCAGCAGAGCCTTGAAAAGGGGCAGATGATCCTCGGAACGCTGGGCGAGCCCGGGCACCTCGAATCTCAACACGCCCATGCGGAGCCGCACATTCTCTGGAATCGCGGATTCATCGCAAGAAGTGGCCATCCACCGCAGCCCCTGACCCAACGGTGAATCCAGGGCCGTCACGAGTTTTTCAGTCGCCTCGGGACGCAGGTGCTCCAGGCCATGGATCAACAGGCTGCCCCCCTGAAGCAGACCGAGGGAATGCCCGCTGATACCCTCGCCTAGGTCCATGGCTGCCACCGAGAGATAGGGCCCTCGGGGATGGCGCAGGGCGTGAAGACGCCGGGCGGCGCGGGCCTTGCCGGATCCGCGCGCCCCTAGAAAAAGGGAAGGGGCATCGCTGTCCGCGGCGTGGCGAAGGATTGAATTCAGGGTCAACATGGCAGGTGACAACGCGATCCAAGGCTCACGCGGATCCGGCGGTGGCGCCCCCACAAGGGCCCGCAGGCGATCCATGAGCGCCAGAAAAATATCCAAGTCGAAGGGCTTCGGCAGAAAATCTTCGGCGCCCAATCGCATGGCCTCGACGATGTCCTTCGGCTCCCCGAAGGCACTCATCAGCACCACGCGAAGGCCGGGCTGGGCCCGCTTGGCACGGCGAATGAGTTCCAGGCCGCTGAAGCCCGGCAACCGCAGATCCGTGACCAGCACCTCGGCCCCGCCGCCCTCGATCCAACGAAGGGCCTCCTCGGGATCGGCGGTGGCCCTCATGTTCCACGGGCTGCCTTCCAGCGCCCGCATCAGGAGCTTGCGGAAACTATCCTTGTCTTCCACCAGGATCAAGCGCATGGGGACTACGCTAACAGCCTTCCCAAGCGCGGCAGGGCGGGATGGCCCTGCCGCGTCCAGGTGAGCGCGTTACAAGTTCAGGGCTGGAGCTCCGTCGTCAGGATGGCGCCGCCCATCTGGGGCAAGGTCGCGCTGATCTTGAGCACCTTGCGGGACTCGGTGGCGATCCAGATCGTGGTGACCCCTGGCTCGCCGTCAAGGGAAGTCAATTCGAGCTTCCAGGCCTTGAAGGTGCCAGCGGCAACCTTGATCTCTTCCATGCCCAGGACCTTCACCTGCTTCAGGCTGGCCTTTTGTTTTTGGACGTCCATGTTCCGGAACGCCGCGCTGTAGCCCTCCGCCAAGGGAAGGCGGGCAAGGACATCCTGGGAACCAGCGCCATCGGCGAAGAGCTCGCCGCCCAACGCGACAGAGATGGGCTTCGGCTCGCCTCCCATGGCCATGGTCCCGGTGGCTTGGCCATCCTTGAACACCAGCTCGATGATGACCGGCCCCTGCTTGATGCTGCGCTTGCGCACGATGAGCGTGCCTTTTTCGAGTACGGTCACGTCTTGGATTTCCCCCATGGGCAGCTTGGCGGTTTCAGTCACCAACCAGGTGGCGCCCTCATCCTTGACCACGCGGGTGCTGGAAAGAGCCATGTTCTGGGCCCCCATGGCGATGCTCCCTTGATAGGCGTCGGAACCGGCGCTGAGATCCGCGATGACCTTGGGAACGCCGACGGTGGCGGTGTCCACCTTCTTGGCCAGCACCACGGTTTTGGGATCCACCGTGATCTCGCCCAGCCGTTTGACGGATTCGGGCGTGCCGCCCTCCTGAAAGCGCCCCTTCAGATGCTTCGCGAAGAATTTCTCTGCGGCGGCAAAGAGCGCCATGTTGTTCACGGGGCGAGCGAAGCCGTGCCCCTCGTCCGGCGCGCAGATGTACTCCACGGGAAAGCCGTAGTCGCGAAGCGCGATGACGATCTGCTCGGACTCGGCCTTCTTCACCCGCGGATCGTTGGCGCCCTGCACGACCATCAGCGGTGTCTTGATCTTATCGGCTGAATTGAGGGGTGACTGGCGCTCCAGCTGCTTCTTGCCCTCGGGCGAATTCGGGTTGCCCATGCGCTCGTGGAAGATGATGCGCCCGGCTTCCCAGTAGGGCGGGATGGTTTCCAGCAAGCTCAAAAGGTTCGAGGGCCCAACGATGGAGACGGCGGCCTGGTACACGTCTGGCGTGAACGCGACACCCGCGAGCGTGGCATAGCCGCCATAGGAACCGCCCATGATGCCGACACGCTTGGGGTCGGCGATGCCCTGCTTCACCAGGTGCTTCACACCCCAGGTGATGTCGTCCTGCATTTTGTCGCCCCACTGCTTGTTGCCGGCATTCAGGAATTTCTTCCCGTAGCCCGTGGAGCCCCGGAAATTCGGAGACAGCACCGCGTATCCGCGGTTGGCCAGGAACTGGGCGATGCCATTGAACCCCCAGTTGTCCCGGGCCCAAGGGCCGCCGTGGGGGAAGGCGATCATCGGAAGGTTTTTCGCAGGAACGCCCTTGGGCAGCGTGAGATAGGCCGGGATCATCAGCCCATCGGAGGATGGGTAGCGAATGGGCTTCATCACCGCCATGTATTCCCGGGGGATGCGCTCCCGTGAAACGTAATCCAGGGTGAGCTTCTTGGTCTTGCGATCGAAGAGGTAACGCGAACCTGGATCAGTGTCGCTGAAGGCCGCGATCATGTAGATCCGTTCATCGGCGGTCGACGAAGCGAAAGCAATTTCGCGACCCGGCAGCTTCGCCTGCAGCAGCTTGTAGTCGGATTCGAGGGCCTTGTCCCGGAAGTACATCCGGGTCTTCTCGTCCTGATAGGTGGTCGCCACCAGCTCCTGGGTCAGCTCGGAAAACTGGGCGCTGCCGAAGTCCACGCGCTTCAGAGGATCGGTCTCCACCAGCTCCTCTTTGCCCGTCCCGGGATCGAAGAGCACCAGCTGGGTCAGGTCGCGGTGGCCCTTGTTGGTCTCCAGGTAGACGTGCTTGCCGTCCTTGTGAAAGCCCACCGGACCCGCGCTTTCGAAGACGCTACAGGTGTAGACCACCTTGAACGAATCGGGATCCACCCGAAGGATCTCGGTATCGCCCTTCTCGGTGGTACGGGTGGCCATTCGCAGATTGCCCTTGAGATCAAACGCCCAACCCGCGATGCGGTCGGTGTTCTTGCGCAGCAAGGTGCGCTCGCCGGTGGAAATCTTCACTTTGTAAAGGTCATGCCAGGCCGCGTCCCGGTCGTTGAGGCCGACAAAGATCGTGTCGGGCTCGGATTTTGGAACGTCATAGATCATCGCCCGGGCGCCCTTCGCGTCTGTCAGATTGCGCGCCTCGGGGGCTTCCTTGCCCGCGGCTGGAGCTGCCAAAGGATCCACGGCGTAGACGTTGTAATTCTCGTCCCCATCCTTGTCCTGGACGAAGAGAACCTTCTTGCTATCACGGCTCCAGAAGAATCCCGGAACGGGCCGCTTGGGATCGGCGGTCACCAATTTTGCGGAGGTATAGGGTTCGCCCGTTTTCTTCACCCAGACGTTGCGCGTATCCTTCCACGGTTTAAGGAAGGCGATGTATTTCCCATCGGGCGAGATCTGGGCTCCTGCGATTTCCGGGTTGCCGAAGAAGAGCTCTCGATCGAGTACTGGTGGGAGCTTAGCCTTGGGGGGAGTTGTCTTCGAAGCGGCGGCGGGCGGTTTGCCCGCTACCAAGGGGACCGTCAGCGCCGAAGCCAGGATGAGTCCGGACAGGCGGAGCATGGAAAGGGTTGTTCGCATGGTGGAAGACCTCCTTCAAGGACAGGGTTTGGGGTGGGAACAGCCTACAATGTCATGCGCCCGGGAGCAGGCTCGCACGGCGAACGGTGCACCCCTTGCGGTGAATGGCCGGATGCAAGGGTTGGTCAGGATGACGAGGAGCTTTCATGAAAACCTGGACCAAAGTCATCCTGGGAATCGCGGCGCTGCCCTTGATTCTTGTCGTCGGGGGTGGTGTGGCGCTAGTGGCAATGGGCAAGTGGAAGCAAGTGGCCGGGTTCGGTAGCGGCGTGCTGCAACTGAAGCACGGCGCGGAAAGTCTCAAGAACCTGGACAAAGAATTTCCCTTCGCTCCACCCGCTGACGGCGCCATCCCAGAGGATAGGCTCGTGGCCTACCTAGCGGTTTGTGAAGCCGTCAAGCCGGTGGCCGCCCCCTACGAAACTTGGTTTCAGGCTCACCAGGGCCAGCAAGGGGATTTCAAAGATGCCCAGAAGGCGGTCGGCATGTTGGCCGTCCTCATGGAGAGCTCCATGCACGCCCTGCAGTCCCAAAAAATGTCCGCCCGTGAATTTGGATGGATTGATAGGGCAGTGGCCAACGCGCGGCGGGAAGCCACGGAAAAAGCTGGCACACCGGTGGCCCGCGAGATGCTCGCGACTCTCAGAGACGCCGCCAAAGCGCCCGGATTGTCAGAAGCTGAGCGCAAGTCCCTGCACGAGAAAATCCGTCGCTACGATCAATCCCTGAAGAAGACCGGCGAGCCGATCTCACCTAACGGAGCCCTCTTTCTGAGGCACGCCGAGCGGCTCAAGGCGGCGGAGCTGGGAGAGTTCGGCGGCATCTTGCTTGAGGGAGCGGGAAGCCCAAGGCGCCGCGGTCCTAAGAGCGTGTCTTAAAAATCCCCCGCGCCGCGCTGGGAGCGCCGGGCGAGCGAGGCAGATATCAGTTTGTCTTGCGTATCGGCTTCGCCGATACCAAGAAGGCAGCCGACCACGGCATATCGCCCATACGCCACGGGAGGCTAACGCCGCATCGAGAAGCCCGCCGCCCCAGCCCAGGGACCCGCCGGTCGGGCTTCGTAGAAGCCCGAGCTGGACGGTGCAGCGCACCGTCCAGCAGGTGGGAGGGACGGGGCCAGCATCCATGCCCTGCGGAACGCGGGGCGTCCCGCCCGCCCTTGCGGGCTCTCAGGGCCTGGACATCGCGGCGTCACCGGCCTTGTGCCTATGATCTATAGGCCGCTGCGGCCCCTTCCTTGCGCCGCATCGCGGCTGACCTCCGTCGCGGCCCGTGGGATTTCCCAAACACACTCTATAGGTCAGAGAATTCACATCGTGTGAAGCGGCGAGGGCAACGCTAAACTAAGGATTCTGTCGTGTGGAGATTCGATGCTCAATTTTGGTCTCAGTCCTGAACTGCTCGCCCTCCGCGAGAAGGCCCATGATTTCGCTTTGAACGTGATTCGCCCCGTGGCGCGCTATTACGACGACACCTGCGAATGGGCCACGCCGGTCTACCAAAAAGCCTGGGATGAAGGCTATCTCCAGGCTCTCGTGCCGAAAGATTGCGGCGGCCCCGGCAAGAATCAGGTCGAAGAAGCCCTCGTGTGCGAGGAGATGGCCTGGGGCTGCGGCGGCCTCTACACCTCCATCATGGCCAATGGCCTGGCCATCACGCCGATCCTCATCGCCGGCAACGACGCACAGAAGAAGAAGTGGCTCGGCATGTTGGCGGAGGCGCCGCTTTTCGCGGCCTTCTCGCTCTCCGAACCCAATGCCGGATCCGATGCGGGCGGCATGACCTGCCGCGCGGAGCTCAAGGGCGACAAGTACATCATCAACGGCACCAAGTGCTATTGCACCAACGGCGGCTACGCGGACTATTACACGCTCTTCGCGTCCACCAATCCCGATAAGGGCGCCCGCGGCACGAGCTGCATCATCGTCCCCCGCGACACGCCAGGGCTTCGTGTCGGCAAGGCCATGGACAAGATGGGCCAGCGCGCATCGAATCAGGTGGAAGTCCACTACGAGAACGCTGAAGTGCCCGCCGAAAACATTCTTGGCAAAGAAGGCATGGGTTTCATCATCGCCATGAAGACGCTGGATCAGACCCGCGCGGCTGTTGCCGCTGGGGGCGTCGGCGTGGCCCGGGCGGCTTTCGAGATCGCCCTGGAATACGCCAAGACGCGCATTCAATTCGGCCAGCCGATCTTCGCGAATCAGGCCATCAGCTTCATGCTCGCGGATATGTCGAAAAAGATCGAGGCGAGCCGCCTACTCACCTGGCAGGCCGCCTGGATGACCGACAACAACATCAAGAATTCTAAACAATCCGCCATCGCCAAAACCTTCGCCACGGACACGGCCATGGAGGTCACCACCGACGCCGTGCAGATCCTCGGCGGCAATGGCTACTCCAAGGACTACCTGGTCGAAAAGTGCATGAGGGATGCGAAGCTGCTCCAAATTTACGAGGGAACGAATCAGATTCAGCGGCTGGTGATCGCGAAGGAAATTCAGCAGGGAAACTGAGTCCTCTGATAACCTTCACGGACCAACCAACTTTTCGGCACCGGCCCCAAAGCTGGAAGTGCCCTATCTAGGGCCTTGATAGAACGGGAATCTGTTCCCCGGAATCCGATGCCTGGTGGGCGTTCCGGCGATCCACACCAGGCGCTGGGGCCAAGTCCCCGAGGAATGTGATTTATGGCTGAAGGCGCAGTGAAATGGTTTAACGCCGAAAAGGGGTTCGGCTTCATCACCCCCGACGGAGGCGGCACCGACCTCTTCGTCCACCACACCGCCATCCAGACTCAAGGTTTTCGCACCCTGGATGAGCAACAGCGCGTGAGCTTCGACGTCACCGATGGCCCCAAGGGCCCCCAGGCTTCGAACGTCAACAAGATCTGAACAGCCCGCTCCGAATCAAAGCCCCGGCCGAGCCGGGGCTTTTTTGTGGCGGCATACTGGAGGGATGAGAATCACCTCGTTCCGACTGCTGCTGCTCCTGGAAGCCGTGGTTCTTACTCTGGCTTTCATGAAGATGGGCGTCGGAGGGTGGACCGCCGCCGGCGTACTCCTCGCAGGCCTGCTGGCGGGGACGTGGATCCGATCCGCCTGGATCCTTCCTGGAATTCTTCGCCGCGCGGAAGTCCTTTGGGACGGCGGCGCAGCCCCCTCGGAAGTGGTGGCTCAACTTCAAGGCGCGCGTTACGCCCAAGGCGAACTGGGTTACCGCATCCATCTTCTCTCGGCCCAGGCCAACCTTGCTCTGGGTTTTAAGAACCGGGCGTGGACCGAATTCTTGGAAGGGGCCTTCGCGCGCCTCCCGCTCTGGAAACGCGTGTGGGTCGCCCCCTTTTTCCGCAAGCTTCCCAAGGATCCAGGCCCTTGGCGATTCCGCTATGGCCGCTTCCTACTGAAACTCGCGCCCCGCCTGCCTCAGATCCCCTATCGGATGGGAATCCTTCTCATCCGTCGGAACGAAGAAGGCGACCTGGAACGGGCCTGGGAGCATTTCCGCACGGTGCCAGCCCTGGCCGCCGATGACATCTTGATTCTGGAGGATCTGATGCTCGCGGCCCTGAATCGTGGCGAGTTCCCCACCGCGGAGATCGCCCTGGATGTCCTGCTGCGCCGCCACGGGGACCCCCGTCTTCCCTGGGATCGCGCCATGCCTTCGGCCTTCCTGCTTCGACAGGGACGGGCCGCGGATGCCCTCGTGATCTTCCAGAGCCTCCCACCCCGCTTCCGCACGGAACCTTGGCACTGGGCGGGAGAAGCTCGGGCTCTCCGAAGGCTGGGGGATTCAGAGGGCGCTTGGACCTCGCTGGATCAAGGCCTGGCCCAATTCCCCGAATCTTTCCGTCTGTGGATGGAGAGGTACCAGATGGCCATGGATCGCCACCTCCACGAAGAGGCGCGCCAGTGTCTCGCGCGAGCGGAAGTGGCCCTGCCTCGCGATGATTCGCCGGAACTGAGATGGGAGTGGCAAGCGCGGCGAGCGGAATTCGCCCATTGGATCGATGCTGATGCCCGGGCCGCGTGGGATTTCCTGCGATCGGTTCCGGAGGATCACCGGGGCCAGCTTCATCCACCTTTGGATCTGGAATTACAGGTCTCTCTGGGGGATTTCGAAAATGCCCTGGCCCGGTGCAAGGATCTTCTGACCACCAGCCCCGGGGACCCCGCCCTGCTCCTTTTGCAAGGGGAATGCCTAGCGGGATTGGAGGCCTGGAAGGCCCTGCTGTCCTTCCTGGAGGGCCTGGGAGAAGAGCCGCGTCGACGCGCCGCATTCTGGCATTTGAAAGGTCTGGCCCTGGCCCATGAAGGCAATTCCTTAGGTTCCCGCATGGATCTGGAGCGGGCCGCCCTGATGGAGCCCAATGATCTGCGCCTAGTGCTGGACGCCGGCCACGCCTGCGCGGATCTCAGCGAATGGGAGCGCTCCGAGACCCATTGGAGACAGGCCCTGCAGCTGAATGAATCTTGTGAAGAGGCCCTGGTGCAGTTGTCCGAGAGCCGCGGCGCCCTTCATGATCCGGACGGCGCGCGGCGCTTCCTGCGAGAATGCCTGGTCCATCACCCCGACAGCCTAGAGGCCAGGGAACGCCTGTCGGAACTGGAGTCGAACTGATCCTCAGCGCGTGTTTTAAAATATCAAACCGCGTTCACAGCTAAGTTACAGCCAGCCGGGAACCTTGAATTCGAGACCGAAGAGATCGGTGAACGGAGACACCATGAAACGTACGACCCTATTAGGCCTTGCCACCCTGCTGCTCGCGGGGGGATCCAATCTGTCCGCCCAGGAAGCGCCCCAGGTGAACGTCCTGCTTCAAACCTGGTACACCCAGATGTTGGATAGCAATCTGCGCCTCAACAGCACCTCTGTATCGCCCAACAAGTACTACAACCTCCGCAGCGAGTTCCAGGAAAATGGCTTCTCCGTCCGCCGGGCGGAAATCAAAGTATCCGGGAAAATCATGGATGGCATCACCTACGACGTGATGTTCGATCCCACCATTTCCTCCAAGGCCAATTCCGGCACGGGCTCCAATAATCTGATCGTCAACAGCAACATCATTCAGGACATGGTGCTCAAGTACACGGACGGCGCTTTCGAAGTGAAGCTGGGCCAGATGACCACGCTTCAGACTTTTGAACGCACCACGAGCTCAGCGGAATTGCTCTTCGCCGAGCGCAGCCAATTGGGCCGCGTCTTTGGAGACGTACGGGATCGCGGCATCATCGCATCCTACGGCTTCGGCGATGCCAAGGGTTTTAACGGCAAGGTGAGCGCGGGCATCTTCAATGGGTCAGTGAAACAGAACGATTCCAACGCCCAGAAGGACTTCGTGGGCCGCCTTGATTTCGGTTACGGACAAAGCAAATTCGGCGTCTACACGCTGCAGGGTTCCACCGATCTCGCCGATGCGGGCGCACTCACTGCGGGCACTTTCGCGGGCGTGGCGACGGCCATTCCGTCCTCCACCCAAGTGCTCGACAACAAGGACAAGACCTCGAACATGGGCGCCTTTTATGTCTACCACGACGGCACCTGGCATTTTGACCTCGAAGTGATGACGGGCCTCCTAGGCCGACGCAATGCCTCATTGGGCGGCGCGCCCAAGCGCGAGCACTTGGATCAAAAATATTTCGGCGCCTACGCCACCGCGGCCTACACGACTGGGGCGCACAGTTTCCTGGTCCGCTACGACCTGTTGAACTACAACCAGGGCAACGACTGGTACACCGCCACCAGCCCTTACATCGTGGCGGGCGCGGACTACACGCCTAAGTTCACGGAAATAACCGCAGGCTACACCTACGCCTTCAATCCCAAAAAGATCAAAGCCGCGAACTTCAAGATCAACTACGTCGCTCGTTCCAAGAATTTCTTAAAGCCGCTGGGCACCCAGACTGGCGAAAAGGGTGGCGACACGCTGGTGGCGGCCTTCCAGATCGCGTTTTAAAAAAGCACCAAGTCTCGATTTCAAATCAGCGGCCCTTCGGGGCCGCTTTTTTCGCTCCAGGGTTTGGACTCTGGGCTCATGATTCCCATCACTTTGCGATAAAATGGCTGTTTGGGGGCGCGGATGAAGGTGCGGGTGCTGGTGTCTTTGAAGACGGGGATTTTGGATCCTCAGGGCAAGGCCGTGGAGCAGGGCCTGCACGGCTTCGACTTCAAGGTGGACCACGTGCGCATCGGACGCCTCATCGAGATGGACGTGCCCACCCACAATCCCGACGAAGCCCGCGCCCAGGCTCAGGCCATGTGCGACAAGCTGCTGGTGAATCCGGTCATGGAAAAAGCCACTATCGAGGTGCTCTGATGCGCGTCGCCGTTCCCGTTTTCCCCGGCTCGAATTGCGACCACGATGCCCTGTACGCGTGCGAAAAGGTGATGGGCTGGGATACTTCCGCCGTCTGGCATCAGGAGACCCGCCTGCCCGCCAACACCGACCTGGTCTTCATCCCCGGCGGATTCACCTATGGCGACTATCTACGCTGCGGTGCCATCGCCGCCCTGAGCCCCATCATGGCGGACATCAAGCGGCACGCGGAAAATGGCGGCCTGGTCATCGGCGTCTGCAACGGCTTCCAGATCCTTTGCGAGGCCAAGGTGCTGCCCGGTGCCCTGCTGCGCAATGAGAGCCTGCGTTTCATCGACCGGAAAGTGCATCTGCGGGTGGAGCAGTCCCTTTCTCCCTTCACGAATGCCATGAAGGCCGGTCAAGTCATGGAGGTTCCCATCGCCCATGCTGAAGGCAACTACATCCTCGACGCCTCTGAGCTCCTAGACCTGGAAGCCCGAGGTGGGGTTCTGTTCCGCTACTCTTCCCCGGCCGGAGACATCGGGGAGGCCCAAACGCCCAACGGAGCGATGAATGGCATCGCCGGCATCGTGAATGTCCGCGGCAACGTGCTGGGGATGATGCCTCACCCGGAGCGGGCCGTTGAACCCGAGATGGGCGGCATCGATGGCCTTGGAATTTTCAATAGCCTGACCCAAACTTTCGCGAAGGTGTTAGGAGCCGTTTCGGATTGAGCAGTGTTTTTCTGCTCATCCCGTTACGGCCCCTTATGCCGGTTTTGCCGGGGCACCTCTCGACGCACTCTGGACAACGGCCTTGCGAAAGCCTGAATTCCTACAGCCTTCAAGGGAAAAAAAGCCTTCCGGCACCGGCGAATTCTGCCATCCTGCCAAGGATGATTCACTCTTTTTAGCGGTTTTTGCCATGGATTCCTTCGCGCCCGACCCCAACGACTGCCAGATTTATTCAAGCGGTTCCCTCCGCTTGGTGGTCTTGAAGCGCGACCCCATCCCTGCCAAGGCCGCGCCCAGCAAAGATGCGTGGACCTTGATCTTGCCCACCTCTGCCGTGCGCGTCTGCACCGCCGACGGGGATCGCGAGGAGGGCATCATCCGGCGCGGGGACCTAGCCCTGCTGCTGCCGGGCTTCGGCCACACCTTGAAGCGCCACCAGCCCCAGCAGGGCTTCGGGTACACCGCCCTGGAACTCGAAGGCCCTTTCCCCGAGCCGCTCCTTTCGACCCTTCAGAGTCCTCCCAAGAAATGGCAGGAACACACCTTCGCCGTGCTGCGGAGCCAAAGCTTGAAGCAGCTCTTTCACATCTTCATGAGTGAGCTGATGAATCCCGATGGGGTGCAGCTCATGACCCGCGAGCTTTTCCAAATCCTGCTGGGCGCCGAGCTGGGACGCCTGTCGGAGAAGGAAGACCGCAGCCGCTTCCCCTACCGGCTCAACCGCTCCACCCTGCAGATCGTGCTGGATCATATGGAAGCCCACATCGGGCAGCAGAACAGCGTTCCCGAGCTGGCCTCCATGGCGAAATGCACGCCGGATCATTTCATCCGGCTGTTCCGGGAGGCCACGGGCACCACGCCACACCAGTACCTCATCGAGCGCCGCCTGCAGCGGGCCGTGACCCTGCTGGCCAATGGCGAACGCCCCTCGGACGTGGCGAAGATCCTCGGCTTCTACGATGCCTCCGCCTTCACCCGCGCCTTCAAGCGGCGCTTCGAAGTGCCTCCCTCCGAATACGCCCAAGAAGCCTATGATCGGCAGTTCCCGAAAAAGGACTGAAGAAGGTTTTGAGCGATAAGCTATGAGGCCTTGCGCTCACAGCTCATCGCCCATCCGGTTATTAGAACGCTTTGCAGACCTTGCAGGCCTTGTAACCGGCCTTCTGAGCCTCGGCGGCGCTGCCGAAGGTGGTCTTGTTGGCCTCCTTCATTTTCGCGGCCATTTTGCAGTCGGGCTTGTGGCAGACCTTGGACCCTTTGTTGCCGACAAAACCAGTGGTGACCGAAGCGGGCGCGGCCTTAGGAGCAGCAGGCGCGGCCTTGACCGGCGGCGTGCTGGACTTGGCAGGCGCCTTGGTGCCCTGGGCGAAAAGGGGCGCCACCATCAGAATGCTGAGGAGCAGTGCTTTCATAATTTCTCCTGGAAAGGTTCCAAACAGCTTGAACCCGCCCAGATTTGGCGTCAATCCACTCTCCGACCCCGCAGCCAAATCCCCGCCAGCGGCAGCGCCACGACCGTCATCCAGAAGGCCGGTTCCCAATGTAGGTGGTAGTCGAAGGGATCACCGCGGTACAGCCGATGGTCCTGCCACGCGCCGATGCCGAGCGCCAATATGGCGCCCAACCAAAGGACCCGCATTCCCTTTTGGAAACCCGCGCTGCCGGCCAATTTGCGAAAGACCAAGGCCACCAGCCCTAACGCGAATAACGGAATGAGCAGGTAGAAGGGATGAGGCGCATCCAACACCGTGTAGTTATGGGCCGGAGAGGGCACCTTGGCGTCCGGGGCGTGGGGAATGGGGAGGCCCTCGTTCGCCAGGGCCAGATGGTACCCCGCCACGGTGGATTCGTTTTCACCCGGACGGCGGCCGTGGGGTCCCGGGCAACTCACCGTCAGCCAAGGCAAACAAAACAGCACCAACAGCAACAGGCCGTGAAGGGGCGGGAACAGGCGTTTCATGGGGAGCCTCAGAAGTAATATTTCGTCAACTTGGTCCATTCGGATTTTGGATAGCGCTTGTGGAGCAATTGGAAAGCGCGTTTGGAAAGGGCGCTCATTTCCTCGCTGCCACAGTGTGGGTGGGTAGTGCTTTCCACCAAGGCGTGCAGCGCTTCCGGGATCTTTTCGTCGTCAGGATGGACTTTGGCGTAGTCCAGCACGGCTTGACCGAAATAAAGTTGGGCGGTGGGAATGTGCGCCAAAGCCATTCGATCATTCAGGACACTTCGTCGGTCATTGGAATTTAGAAAGGGCAAACTCGGTCCCTCGTTGCCCCTGTTCATATTTCCGGTCGAATCCTCACACCACCAATATCCCGGATGAGAGGAATTGTCCGTGTCCACATCGAAATCAAGGTGGGCAGAGTCAGTGAAAGTGAACTTCATCATGAAGCAGGCGGCTTCGAAGCGTCGGTTGAGTGGGTCCAGGATTTTCACTACCCGCAGCGCTTCGGATGAACGGCCCTCAGCCATGAGCGAAGCCGCAGCGCCGGCCTTCTCGAATCGGCCTAACATGTAGGCCCGGAGCCATACGACGGTGGCCACAGATTCGGTCATTTTTTTGGGTAGTTTCGGATTTTTGGCCACTTGGAGAAGTTGATCCAAGGTAAGGGACTCGTTGATGACTCGACCCTCAATTCCCCGAAAAAGTTGGGGTGGTCTGCCCGTTTCGGGGTCCGATCGGGAGCTAACTCTGGATCCTTCTTCTGAGTAGCCCAGCAATGAAGTGGTCGAGAACGGAATCCATTCTTCGAGCGAGCTGGCCAAAGCGCGCCGCTCGATGAGCAATCTGTTGCGAGCCCATGCCGGGAGTCTATCGCGCCCAAAGACAGTGTCTAATTTTGCCTTTCTTCGATCTAGGGGAAGCCCATTTAGCTCGTGTAGTAGGAGGTACCACTCGGCCGTGAAATAGGCCGGGCTATCGCCTTGGACTTTTTTCGCAAGATTGATCAGCGCCTGTTCGTCTTTGTGATTCCTGGGTGTTTTTTCGAGCGCAATGATCAACATGGCCTCGGAGCGCTTGGCTTTAGCAAGCATCGAGGCCTCGGATGCCAATGGGTCCTTAATTGAACAGGCTTCAAGGAAGGTTTGGAGGCCCTGAGTGCGGGAGTCGAGTCGGGCTGGAATCAGAGCTCCGCCCAAGGCCTTTTTCGCATTGGCCCACCGCGCCAGCGCGGGCCTAAAGTCGCGTCCCGTTCTGGGTGCCGCGAGGCTAGCTAGAGCTTCGTCCCGCAACTTTTCGGGCTCTGTCTGATGGCGCACCAGATCGCGGTATCGGTTGGCCGCGCGCCGCACATCGTCGGGCAAGTTTTTC
>JANXXC010000174.1 GCA_025350765.1 Holophagaceae bacterium
CCGGTGCGCACACCCGCCCGCAGCCCTTGGCTCTTCCGCGGCCTTGTCATTTTTTTCGCGGTGGGCGCCTTCCTCTTCGGATATCGCAAAGCGGAGCCTTCGTGATTGATCTGCTTATCCCCGTTCCCATCCCCACCTCCAAAGGTTTCGTAGCTTTCGCCGACGAGACCTGGAGCATTGATCCCAAGGAAGTGCAGATTTTCTTCCAGGCGGAGGCGGTCTACTGGACCGCGAATCGGACCCTCGAACAATGGCGTCGTTTGTTGGCCTGTTCCCGTTTGCTGACCGCCCGCCTTCAACCAGAAGAAGGCAAGGGCGGGAGGCTGGTGGGCACCACCCGCGTGTGGTCCGATCATGCCTACGAGGCCAAGCTCTACGACGTGGTGACGGCGGCGGACATGATGGGACTTGGCATCGCCTCGGGTCTGGTGAAGTGGTCGCTGAGGCACCCCTGGGTCGGCGAAGTGCAGCGCTTCGTGCTTGAAACCCGGGATGCGGTGAATCTTTATCCCCGCTTCGGATTCCAGCGCTCCGAGGAACTGGAAACCGTCCACATGCGCGTGAGCCTTGCCGAACTGCGCCAGCGCGGGCTGCGCACATGAGACCGCTGCGCCGTGGCCAGCATAAGGAGCCGTAACGAAATGACTAAAATAGAATTCCCGATTTCGACACGGCCCCTAATACTCGCCTCCACTTCTCCGCGCCGCAAGCAGTGGCTGGAATCCTTGAGCATTCCATTCGAGGTCCTCGCGCCGGACATCGATGAAACTCCCGAAGCCGAAGAAAGTCCCGAAGACTTGGTGCTGCGCCTCGCCAAGGGCAAGGCCGCCGTCATTGCCATGGACCATCCCGGTCGCTGGGTGCTGGCGGCGGATACCACGGTCGCGGTGGATCACCACACGCTGAACAAGCCCGTGGATGTGGAAGACGCCGTGCGGATGCTGATGCTCATCCAAGGGCGACGGCACGAGGTTCACACGGGCACCTGCTTGCAACGCGACGCCGATATCCACGCCTTTGTGGACACCGCGGAAGTTTTCCTGCGGCCCCTCACTGAAGCCCAGGCCCGCTGGTACGTGGCCACCGGTGAGCCCATGGACAAGGCCGGCAGTTACGCCGCCCAAGGCATCGCCGCCCTCTTCATCGAACGCATCGAAGGCAGCTTCGCCACGGTGATGGGATTGCCCGTAGAACGGCTTGGGGCGCTGATGCAGGAGCTGGGTCTACTGGAGGGTTGGCTGGGGCTGCCCAAGGCTTAACCCTCGCCCCCCATGCCTCGTACCTCATCCCCGGTTACCCCTTGAACTCGTCCTTGCCTTCCCGCTTCACATCCTTGGGATTGAAGTCTTCCATCATGCGGTACTTCACGCCTTCCACGTCCTTGAACTGGCCGGCTCGGATGGCCCAGAGCGCGAACATCACGAAGCCCACGGCGAAGGCAACGCCGACGGTGGTGAAGACGATGATGAGGGTCCAGTGCGTGGTTTCCACTTGTCCTCCTTAATTATTCGCGACCAGGAAGAGGTCAAACTTCCAGGCGACAAAGAGGGGCACGGTCATGATGAGGATGAACATGATGAGTGCCCGAGTGAGCACCCAGTTCTCCTTCAGGATCTGCCTCACGGAGATCGGTGGCTCTACAAGGGGCTCGGCGTTCTGGTCTTGTTCGGAATGGAGATTTTCGGTCATCAAACGCTCCCTGCGATTCAATCGCTTCTAGCTTTCCGCCACTTCGCCGAACATGCCCACGAGGTAGAGCACGCCGAAGAAGAAGAGATAGAAGAGCACGTAGCGCAGCATCACTACGTAGCTGCTCAATTTGGGTTCGGCGGCTTTCTTGGGCGTGGCCATCTTTACTCCTACAAACTCTACAAATTCATAGATTTTCAGTGGATGCCTTGAATAGGGCCAAGGCATCCAGGAAGGGGCGCTTGTCCTTCATGGTGAAGAAGAACATGCCCACTTTGCGCTTGTCGGTATTCTTGCGCAGCTTGGGATTGCGGGTGCCTTCGAGTCTTTCGCGGATCATGATATTGCCCGTGCGGTAGTGGCAATCGTTGATGGCGCAGCCGCACACGAAGGTGGCATCGGCGCCATTGGCTAGTGCCAGTTCCATCTGGGTGGGCTTCACCATGCCCGAACAGGGCAGGATGATGATCTTGGTCTCGGGATCGTCCGTTAGGGCTTTTTGTGCATCGATCATCTCGTGGATCGGAATGCTGCGCTCGCAGATAAAACCGACGATGACGCGGGGCTTCTTTTCGGTCATCTCGCTCATTAGGCACCCGTCTTCAAAAGGGCCAGCACATCGCCATCGATGGTCTTGGAGTGGGTGTTGGGAAGTTCGATGGCCTGGAAAGGACAAGCCCCTACGCAGATGCCGCACTCAGAACAGCGGGCATCCTGCACCACCGCGATGAGTTTGAACTTGGAGCCCGGCGCCCGCTCCTGCATGGTGATGGCTTCGAAGGGGCAGTCCAGGGAGCAGAAGGTGCAGCCCGTGCATTTGGCGTCGATGACCTCCGCGATGTTGTCCCGGCGATCCTTGGGGTAGAAGGGCGCCACGAATAGCAGGATCGTAGCAAGGCCCAGGATGATCCAGGCCCAGTTCACGCCCACCTTCTCGATGAGGTAATAGGGGAAGAGGTACCAGGCGTCGTAGCGGATCTTTTCAACCAAGAATCCGATTTGGGCAGGTGCGTCCGAAGCGATGTAACCCTGATCACCGATCAACACCGGAAACTGTTGGATCAGCTCTTTGGTGACGTTCACGGCGGGGAAGGCCCCGGCGGCCACCAGGATGAACCCCAGCGTGAGGAAATTCACCGCGCGGCTGGGCGTCACCACGGGCTCATGCAGGCGAATGAAATGCATCCAGATGAGCCAGAAGATGAAGGTCGCCCCCCCGATGTGGAAGAAGAAGAAGCGCGTCAGCGTGAAGTCGCGGATGGCGTCGCCGCCGATGAAGAAAGTCGAGAGGCTCTGGCCGATGAGCGGCACCGCTTCCAGCCAACGCTGGGAGGCCACCACCAAGTAGTAGGCTCGGGCGTCCCATACCAGCAGGTAGCCGGTGATGCCCACGAAGAGCACGAAGATCAGCAGCAGCACGCCCGAAACCCAAGGCAGCCAGCGCCAGGCGCGATGGCGATCCGTGAAGTACACGCGGAGCATGTGCAGCACGGTGGTGATCATCATGGCTGCGGCGCCCCATCGATGGATGCCGCGCACCACGGCGCCGTAGGGGATGCCCGTGGCAGGCGAGATGGCCGCCACCACCGGGTTTCCGTTCTTAAGCAGCAAATTTCCGGCCGCATCCTTCATGAACACGGGAAGCGACGTGATGTAGTTCACCGAAGTCCAGGCGCGATCCAGGGTCGGGATGTAGTACATCCAAAGCATGATCCCGGAAAAGATTAAGAACCAGAAAGTGTAGAGCGGCAGGGCGCCGTGGAAATACAGGGGATTGTTCTCCTGCATGGTAAGGAAATTAAGGCCCTTTTCAAGGCTGACAGTCAGGTTCTTGGTGAGATTGAGGAACTTCTTGTACATGCCGATCCCCTACTCTTCCACGCGGGTCTTTAGGTGCGTGAGATAGGCGACGCCGATCTCCATCGCAGCCGCCCAGACGAAGGCCCAGCCCAGCCATCGCACCACGTTGAACTGGAGAAAGGGATTATCGTCGGTGGATTGCCCGTGGGCCTCCCTCCCGTTGAGGTATTTCAGGTGGGGAAGGTTCTCGACCTTGGTGGGCAGCACCGTGTCGATGGCGCGGTTCAGGCCCGCGGGCATGGCCGCCCTAGCGGGTTCCGTGAGCGGCGGCCCGTGGAGCACGTCGTGCAGCTCCGTGGCGATGCTGTTGGACGCGAGCACGTAGAAGATCCCCAGGCCCGTGACCAGGAAGATGGTGCCGAATACATTGCGGGTTTTCACGGTCAACCCCTCGAGGAATCAGAATGAATCATGAAGAATCGGTCGGCTAAAGCGTCCAGCCAGGGCCTCGGTAGATTGAGGGTCCCTTTGGCTTTCTCCTCCGCGTAGACCACGATGGCGAGCGCCGTCAGCAGCAACAGGAAGATCGATCCGGCGGCGATGATCGCGACGTAAGTCAGAGCCGTCGGACCCGCGAAGAAGGCGCGCCAGCGAGCGATCGCCTGGCTCAGGAACACGATCCCCAGGACCACGGCGGTCCATTTGCTGATCAGGATCCTTCGCCGGTCATACATCTCAGGCTCCCACGGCTTTTTGACTGGCCGCTGATGCTTTGGCGGCCAGCTTGGCGGCGGCCACGGCCTGTTCCGCATCCTTCTTGGAAGCCCAACGAACCAGCCCGATGACCGTGCCAAGAACAATGCAAGCCAGCCATGCGAGGATGTGGAGCTTCCACAATTCCAGGCCCGCGGGGCGGCCGAGGGCGGTGGCTCCCGCCGGCGTGTGCCAAAGGTTCATGGCTGGCCGCGTGAGCTCCAGCTTGTCGTAGGCCTGGTCCAGGGTCAGGCCTTTGGTGGAGGCCATGAGCTGGGCCGCGGCGGCCTTGGCGGGCTGGTTCCATTCGCGGATGTCGCCAAAGTAGTGGTACAGCGTATTGGCGGACATGGCGATGAAGATGAAAGCCACGAAGAAGATGTGGAAGGTCTCCCACCACTTCTTGTTGTCCCGCTTCATGACGTAACCCCAATCCTGGAAATAGCCCATGAGGAGGAAGAAACCCATGGAGTAGTACCAGAGCGGCCCGTCGCGGTGGATGTCGGCAATGCTGTTGATGATGAGGAAGCTGAAGACGATGAAATAAATCAGGCCGCCGATACCGATCCAGTTGGCGATCTGACGTTTCCCCCACTCCCGCTCGGGGCGCAGATCCAGGAAGAGGGCCCCCAAGACCAGCGCGGGAACGCCCACGGTCAACACCGTGGCGAGGTAGGGATCCTGTAATTTCAACATGTGGTACATGGCCAGGAAGTACCAGTCCGACAAAATCGGATTGGGGGTCACTTCCGGATTGGCCGGGCTGCCTTGGGCCGCGGGGATCATGATGACCACCGCGAGGATCACCGCGAAGACCGCGAACTTGGCCCAATGGCTGATGTTCATGCGCTTGAAGCCCCGGTGGTATACCCGCAGCTCGAAAAAGATCATGGGGATGAAACTGAGCATGAAATGGAAAGCGTAGAAACGCGTCACCGTGGCGGGACCGATGGAGGTTCCGCCCAGCAGGATCTGCGCGGTGGTCTTGCCCTGGTTGGTGGCGTTGATGAAGTCGCCGCCGGGAATCCAGCCGGGATTTTTGTCCAGGTAGGTGGGGAAGGTGGCCATCACCTTGGTCGCCCACAGGGCGCGCTGATTCCAGATGAGCAGGTAGCCCGTGAGCCCGGAATACATGCCGATGATGAGCAGCAACATGGCGATGATGAAGCTCAATTCGTAGGGCTTCTTGTAGTCGCCGGTGAACCAGATGCGATAGCACTTCATGGTCGCCAGGATGATGAAGGCGTCCGCGCCGTACTTGTGGAGGCCGCGAGTGATGGCGCCGATGGGGATCACACCCCATTTCCAGTTGGCCTGGATCTCCTCGACGGACCTGAAAGCCTGATCCGTGACCGGGATGTAGTAAATCATGAGGAACACGCCGCTCACGATCACGATGATCCAGACCCAGTACCACATGCCGCCGAGGCTGTACCAAGGGTTGGTCTTGGCTTTTTCGGTGTGGGATTCGTCGAAAAGATCCATCTTGTCCCAGCGCTCGGTCAGCCAGCCCCAGAGACTCGGCCCCAGATTCCAAACCCAGTGCCACAACTGGCCTACGAGGCCCCGCTGGGGCAGCAGACTGCGGAACCAGGCCGGGCGGCCCAGCAGCCAGACAATAATGCGTTCGAGAAGGTGAGGGGCTGGAAAGGCATTATCTTCCATTTTGTTGGCCTCCAGCCGCGATGCACCGCAAGGAAGGACCCGCAGGGCAACGCGGTTCGTTGCACAAGGGGCGTGACGCCGCGGAGCGCGCGGATGGACGCCAACCCTCCGGGCGCGGGCGGCGGGCGTCGCCAGTCTGCGTTAGCCTCCCGTGGCGTATTCCCGATATGCCGTGGTCGGCTGCCTTGCCTGGCTCGCCCGGCGCTCCGCGCAAAATGTGAAGATAATGCCTTTCCAGCCCCTTAGCCAACGCCGCCTCCTTCCGTATCGGTGATGACGATTTGGCCGTCTTTGATGTCGAACTTCATGAAACGCGGTGGCCTGGGGGCGGGACCTGACACCACCTTGCCGCGCAGTGAAATTCCTGCTTCGTTGTTCTGCTTGCGCGTGGGGTCGTAGACCGACAGATGGCAAGGGCAGGCGAAGTAAGGATGAGTGGGTTCCGGTGGCTTGTAGTTGTACCCGCCTGCCAGCTCCGAAGGGCTCGTGATGAAGTTGAAGGTGCAACCCAAGTGCGGGCAGATGCGCTGCACCACCACGAACCAGGACTTCTGATCGGCCTTGTCCACCCCTGGGACGTCATCCGGCAGGCGCACCACGAAGCCGGGGATCTTGGCGCCTTGCGTTTTGCGGGAGCTGTATTCCACTGAGGTGCGGACGTAGATGAAATCCTTGGAGTCCCAAGGCTTTTGCAGATCCGATAGGTTGGCCACGATCTGGTCAGCGCTGCCGGCCTCATCCGGTGGGGCCATGGTGGCATTCAGGCCCCCCGCCATGGTGGGCTTGAAGTAGCGCAGGATCGTGTGCACGGCGAGGAGCGCACCCCCCAGGATCGGGATGGTGGTGGCTCCTTTAAGGAACAAGCGTCGTTGATTGTCGGTCAGCATGTCGCCCTCACTCGTGCTCGTAGGTCTTGCTGCGCACGCCGTCCACCAGCATCCAGCGCTGCTCTTCCGTCAGCAGGCCGCGCCAGGAAGGCATGGCAGACCACTGGTGGACGTAGAGGCTGAGGGCCTGGGAGGACATGGTGTCTTTGATGGGCTGGGGGATGGAGCGGAACTGACCACCCTCGGAAATGCGCCAGAAGAGGAACTCGTCCGTGGTTTCCGCCATGGCCTTGCGGTTCTGGAAATTGAAGGGCATGGGATTCAGGGTTTTACTCAAGGGGCCGTTGCCCTTAGCGATATCCCCGTGGCAAACGGTGCAGTTCTCGCCATAGATCTTCCAGACATCCGCAAAGTGACTGATGCTCTTGCCCGCGATGGAGCGGCTCCAGACGTAGTAGATGGAATCCCACACGGGCACCACGTCGCCCGAAACAAATTCCAGCCCGCCTCGCTGGGTCTGGATGGAATCGATCCAGCCCAGGCCCATCTTGTACTGGACCTTCCCGCTGGCATCTTTCAAAGGTTTCTTATTGGGGCCCAGCATGGGGCCGGGGTGCTGGATGATCTTGGGGCGGGCGGTGCCCAATTTCTCGGGCATCGAGCCGTAAGCAATCAGCTGATAGAGCTGACCCGGCGTCCGCTGAAAGCGCCAATCCCGGTCCTGGAAATTGGGTCCGTTCAAAGGCTTGATCTCCGGCAACCGCCCCTGCTTCTCAAGATCTTTGCGGAGCACCTGCTGATCCTCAGGCAGGCTGGCCTCCTTGGCCAAGTCGAACCGTTCCTGGGCCGTGTAATAGGTGCCGTGGCAGGTGGCGCAATTGGCGGTGAAGACCTGGCGCCCCTTGAGGGCCGAAGGCATGTTGTTCGGATAGAACACCGAATCCGATCCGATTTCCAGGGCGGGGGCACC
>JANXXC010000184.1 GCA_025350765.1 Holophagaceae bacterium
GTCCGTTGCGCGCTGGTGACTTCCCCCGAGCACGCCGCGCTGGCCAGGCAGCACAATGACGCGAACGCCATCGCTTTTGGCCAGCGGCTGACGGATCCGCTGAAGGCTGAATATTACCTCAAAACCTTTTTAGAAACGAAATTTGAAGGCGGAAGACATCAAAAAAGGGTGGAGAAGATCGAAACCGAAGGCTTTGAGGTATGAGCTATGAGCTTTTGGCTTTGAGCTTTAGGCTCATGTCTCATAGCTCTTGGCTCATAACCCCTCAAAGGCCCCCATGCGACTTCCCGACCAGCTCCGCCCCCTCATTTTTGAACTCGGCACCCAGCTCCATGCGGACGGGTCCTGCCTAGTGAAGCTCGGCGATACGCATGTGCTTTGCTCCGCCAGCCTGGAGGAAAAAGTCCCCGGCTGGATGAAAGGGAAGGGGGCGGGTTGGATCACGGCGGAATACGGAATGCTGCCGCGCTCCACCCACACCCGCACGGATCGTGAGGCGGCGCGGGGCAAACAGCAAGGCCGCACGGTGGAAATCCAGCGGCTCATCGGACGCTCTCTGCGGCAGGCGGTGGACTTGAAACTCCTTGGCGAACGCCAAATCACGCTGGACTGCGACGTGCTCAATGCCGACGGCGGAACGCGCTGCGCCGCGATTACGGGCGCCTGGGTGGCGCTGGCGGTGGCGCTGGGGAAAGCCGGGCTCGGTGCCGCGCTGGTGCGCCAGATCTCGGCGGTGAGTGTGGGTGTGGTTGAAGCGGGCGAGGGTCGCCGGGGTCAGGTGCTGGATTTGGAATACGAGGAGGATCATCTCGCCGCCGTGGACTGCAATCTCGTGGCAGCGCGGCCTACCTCCGGCGGGGAACTGGAGCTGGTGGAATTCCAGAGCACCGGCGAAGGCCGCAGCTTCACGCGCCTGGAAGCCACCGCCCTGTTAGACCTTGGGCTGGCGGGTTGCGCCCAGCTCATGGTCGCGCAATCAGGATTGCTCCCATGAAGCGCGCCGCGCTGATCGCACTCTTTTTCCTCGGCGCTGGACTTCATCTCAATGCCCAAGACAAGCCCGCCGACGAGATCACGGTCAATCCCAACCGCCCCAGCTTCGCCAACCCCGCCACCACGACGATGCCCGGCGTGGCGGAGCTGGAATTCGGCTTGCAGCGAACGCTCTTCCCGGACTCCAGTCGCAGCGATTTTCAGGCCACCCTACTGAAGCTGGGCATCACCGAAGACTTTGAATTTCGCATCGGCTGGAACGGATTCACGCGCAACACGGATGCGGACGGCTCTTCCCAAAGCGGACCCAGCGATCCCAACCTCGGCTTCACCTGGCGCTTCCTGCGGCAAGACAGGATCGGAGCGGATCTCGCCCTTTCCTTCGCCCACAAATTCCCCCGTGCCTCCGTGGAAAAGGGCATCGGCAGCGGCGCGGCGGACGACACGCTGGTGGTCCTGGTCAGCAAAGATTTTGGCAAGTTGCACGCGGATTTCAACGTGCTGGAGACCTGGGTAGGTCAGGTGGATGGCCCGCGCATCAAGCAGCCCGGCGCCGCCCTGGCCCTGACCCATCCCTTGTCGGCGGCCTGGGGCATCGGCGCGGAAATCTACGCCATCGGCGCCAGCGACGCCGGTCCGCGCACCCTCGCCACCCTGTGGAATCTGTCCTACCAAGTGTCTCCGCGCCTGGTGCTGGACGCGGGCTTCGACCACGGTCTCAACAAGGAAGCCGCGCGCTGGAACTACTACCTGGGTCTCACCTATGGGCTCGGGCGCTTTATGAGGGCCCCACGTTAAGACCCAAGCTCCTTATCTCCGTCCCATTTTTGCAATCGGAGATCCCGCGAATTCGCGGGATACTTGGCTTTGGTTCTAAGCCTTTTGGGGATCTTTCATGCGCTACCTACCCACCGCCCCGGCGGAAGACCGTGCCCTACTCGCCGCCATCGGCGTGGATCGCGCCGAAGACCTGCTGACGGGTGTGCCCGAACACCTGAAGCTGCATCGCGCCCTGGAACTGCCGTCCACCTCGAGCGAGCTGGAAGTGCTGCGCGATATGCAGAAGTTGGCGGATCTCAACACCCGCTTCCGCACGCGCTTTCTCGGCGCCGGGGCCTACGCCCACTTCATCCCCAGCGCCGTTGATCACCAGATCAGCCGCCAGGAATGGTTCACCGCCTACACGCCCTACCAGCCCGAAATCTCTCAAGGTACGCTCCAGCACATCTTCGAATACCAGACGCTCATCTGCGATCTCACGGGCCTGGATGTCACCAACGCCAGCCTCTATGACGGCGGCACCAGTTGCCTGGAAGCCGCGCTCATGGCCGTGCGCGTCCAGAAAAAACGCAACACCGTTTTGGTGAGCGCTGGGCTGCATCCTCATTATCTCGCAGTGATGCGCTCGGGCTTCGCGCCCCACGAGGATTTGAAGCTCGTCGAAGTGGCCTTGGTGGATGGCGTCACCGACCCGGTGGATCTGGCCGCCAAGCTCGATGAAACCGTCGCGGCGGTCTTGGTGGGCTATCCGAATTTCCTGGGGGCCATCGAAGACATCAAAGTCCTGTCGGATCTCGCCCATTCAAAAGGCGCCCTGCTTATCAGCGTCACTCAAGAAGCTATGGCTTTCGGCTGGCTCGAAGGCCCTGGCAAAGTGGGCGCGGACATGGCCTGTGGCGAGGCCATGAGTTTCGGCAACAGCACCAATTTTGGCGGACCTTTTCTGGGGTTCCTGGCGGTGAAAGATGCCCACAAACGCGAGATCCCCGGCCGCGTGGTGGGCCAAACCAAGGATCTCGAAGATCGCACGGGCTACGTGCTCACCCTCACCGCCCGCGAGCAGCACATCCGCCGGGACAAGGCCACCAGCAACATCTGCTCCAATCAGGGATTGATCGCGCTGCGCGCCAACATCTTTTTGCAGCTCGCGGGTCCCGAAGGCCTCAAGGGCCTCGCGGAGCAGAACGTCGCCAAGGCCCAATACCTTCGCGAGCGCTTGCTGGAACTGCCGGATTGGGAGGTGCCCTTCGAAGCGCCTTTCTTCAATGAGTTCGTCCTGCGCTACTCAGGCGATCTCAAGGTCATGAACGAGGCGCTGATCAATGAAGGCATCCTGCCGGGGCTGGATCTTAGCCCCTACGGCCACAAAAACCACGTCCTCTGGTGCGCCACCGAGATCAACACCAGGCATCAGATCGAACACCTGATCGAAGTACTGGCGCGGGTCGCGAGCGTGGTGGGGTGAAGGATGTACCGGCACAAGGCGAACGTCATCTGGTCTGCGGTTTTTCAAATCCTTTGGTCACTCATTTCAATGACCGTGTTCTTCATGTGGGCCGGAGACCGACCCTCGCCAGGCGCCATCCCCATTGAAGGGAAGGGAATCGTATTCTTTGCATGCTTCCTCGCCGGGCAAGTGCTTTGTCGAAAGCTGTTCCGCACTCCTCAAGAGCATCTACCCTACGAACGCTCCATACGCCGCTGGCTTCTCGCGATCTGTTATTCGAACCTAACGATCGTTTTGGGGATCCTGCTGGGTTCCTCCTACCTGGGCTGGAGTCTCAAAACCTCCATCGGACTCTTCTCGATCAATCTCTTGACCTCCCTTGGATGCCTGATCGCCTTGAAACATCATCTCGCCGCGACCTCCGCTTCCGCTTCGAAGGGCCCATGACCATCGTCCTCCCAGCGGCCCGAAATCGCTTCCTGTGCAAAGCACTGGCGTTTGCCGGGCTGGTCTTTTTGTCAATGTTGACTGTCGGCATTTTAAAGAACCAATCGAGAATGGTGGAATTCGGATTCGTCCTGGCTTTAACGCTCCTCACGATTTGCTACTGCTTCTCCGAACTGTGGTTCAAGGCGGGGTGGACGCCGAAGGAGCGAAATAAAAAAATCTTCGTGGCAGCGGCGGGAATCTCGATCCTATGGGCCTTGATGACTTGGTTCGCATATCACCACGCCCAGGCTCTTCATCGGGATTGGCGGGAAAGCGAACTCCAATTTTGGAGTATCTCCTCCATCGGATGGTTCATCGCTACGCTCATCCGGGATTTGCGGTCTGGTGCCCAAACAAAAGGGAATCCATGAATAGCATTTTTTTCGCCGACCTCCGCGTAGTTATTTTTTAGGCCTCGTCGAATGTCCCCCACCTCCCAACTCCTGATCTGCTTGCCCTTTTTGGCCATCACCATTTGGTTGTTGGTTTCGAATTGGCCCAAGCTTTCCAGCCGAGCACGATGGATACTCGTGGCACAGACGATTTTCAATGTCCTACTCCTTACAACCTATTGTTTCTTCAGCAAGCCCTTGGGCATCAAAGGATTCGCGGCGATCGGCGGCGTGGGCCTCATCGTATTCATCCTTTTCGTATGCTGGGCCAAATTCAGATTCTCGGACGTGCCACCAACCCTCTAAAGCCGCATTCTCACTAGCTCTCCGCTTTCCACCGCTGTCATTTCCGCGTAGCTGTTTTTTAGGACTCTCTCGTGCCTCTCCTCTTCCGCGAATCCCTCGACCGTCTGCACGTCACCAGCGACGCGCTGGAGGCCTGGTGTCACAAGTGGAAGGTCGTGGAGCTGGCCTTCTTCGGCTCCGTGCTGCGGGAGGATTTCAGGCCCGACAGCGACGTGGACGTGATGGTTCGCTTCGCAGAAAATGCGCAATGGGGGCTCTTTGAATTTTCGGCCATGGCTGATGAACTCGAAATCATCTTCGATAGGCGCGTGGACCTGCTTACTCGCAACTCCATCGAGCGAAGCCGCAACTACATTCGCCGCAAAGACATTCTTGGCACAGCGCAGGTGGTCTATGCGGCGTGACGAATCCTTGCTTCAGGATTTGGCTTTGGCCTGCCAAGACATCCTGGATTTCATCGAGGGAATGGATGCCGCGAAGTTCTACAGCGACATCAAGACCCAGGCTGCGGTGCAACAGCGATTCATGATCCTGGGCGAAGCCACCAAACGCCTTTCCATGGCATTCCGGGAAACTCGATCCTCAGATCGACTGGAAGAGCGTTGCCGGTATGAGAGACCGTCTGATCCACGGCTACGACGAGGTGGATTTAAGCATCGTGTGGCGGACGGCCACGGTGCGCGTCCCCGTTTTACTCGCTGACCTTCGGCCCTTGATTCCGCCTGACACCGATTTGATTTCTTCGTGATCTCCCTTTCCTTCGCGTTCTCCGTGTCCTCGCTTTTTCTTTAGGACTCCCCCATGTCCCTCCGCTCCCGCGAACCCCTCATCTTCGACCGCTCGGTGCCGGGCAAGATCGGCTTGGATCTGCCGAAACTCGACGTGCCCAAAGCCAAGGACACCAGGCCCGCGCATCTTACACGGCACAGTTTCGATGCGCTTCCTTCCTGCAGCGAAGTGGAGATCATCCGCCACTTCACCAAGTTGTCGCTATGGAATTACGGCATGGACCAGGGGATGTATCCCTTGGGTTCCTGCACCATGAAGCACAATCCCCGCCTCAACGAAAAAGTCGCCGCGATCCCAGGCTTTGCGGAATCTCATCCCATGGCGCCGGACGCGCTGGTGCAGGGCAATCTCGCACTGCTTTATACCCTTCAGGAATGGTTGAAGGAAATCACGGGCCTCGCCGCCATCACACTGCAACCCAGTGCGGGCGCGGCGGGAGAGCTGACGGGCGTCATGATTATCCGGGCTTATCACTTGAGCCACGGCCGCAAACGCCGCGTGATCCTGATTCCCGATTCCGCCCACGGCACCAATCCTGCGACCGCTTCCATGGCGGGTTACGAGGTGGTGGACATCGCCTCGGCCACGGACGGCACCGTCTCCTTCGATGACATCACGGACCCTGTCACGGGCCGGGTGAAGAAGGGCCTGCTTTCGGTTCTGGCCGAATACAAAGAAGACATCGCGGGTCTCATGGTCACGAATCCCAACACCCTTGGCATCTTCGAGCACCGCATTGATGAGATCTGCCAGCGCATCCACGAGGTGGGCGGTTTGGTCTACATGGATGGCGCCAACATGAACGCGCTGGTGGGCGTGGCGCGACCGGGGGACTTTGGCATCGACGTGATGCATATGAACCTGCACAAGACCATGTCCACGCCCCACGGTGGCGGCGGACCCGGCGCGGGCCCCGTGGCCTGCACCGCGGCGCTGGAGCCCTTTTTGCCCAAGCCCATCGTGGTGCGCGACACCGAAAAAAGGGGCGAAGGCGAAGTGCCCCATCACACCTACCGCTGGAACTGGGATCGTCCCCAAAGTATCGGAAAAGTTCATACCTATTTTGGTAATTTCGGAATGCTGGTGCGGGCGCTGACCTACTGCATGAGCCACGGCGGCGACGGCCTGCGAGACGCCACCCTGCGCGCCATTTTGAATGCCAATTACATCCGCAAGGAACTGGAAGGCTTCTACAACCTGCCCATCAAGACCGCGTCCATGCATGAGGTTGTCTTCAACGACGCGACCCAAGCCAAACACGACGTGCATACGTTGGACATCGCCAAGCGCCTCATTGACTACGGTTTCCATCCGCCCACGATCTATTTCCCCATGGTGGTGAGCGGCGCGTTGATGATCGAACCCACCGAAAGCGAATCCAAAGAAGAATTGGACGCCTTCATCTACGCCATGAAGGAGATTGCGCGCGAATCCCGCGACAATCCCGACCTGCTGCATC
>JANXXC010000190.1 GCA_025350765.1 Holophagaceae bacterium
GGTGCCCATAGCTCAGGTGGATAGAGCAGCGGCCTTCTAAGCCGCAGGTCGTTGGTTCGAGTCCAACTGGGCGCACCAAAAAAGGAAAGGCCAGCCATGATCCTGCGCAAAGAATATTGGTTCGAATCCGCCCACTTCATCTACAACCATCCGGGCAAGTGCCGCAATCTCCACGGCCATAGCTACAAACTTTTTGTGAATATCGAGGGCGCAGTGAACCCGGAGACGGGCATGATCATCGACTTTGACGACCTTTCCAAGATCGTCACGAGTCGCGTGATCGATAAACTGGATCATCGCTTTCTCAACGATCTGATCCCCCTTTCCACCGCCGAAAACATCAGCGTGTGGATTTGGGAGCAACTGAAACCCGCGCTGCCGGACCTTGTGCAAATCGAGGTCTTTGAAACCACGGACAACTGCGTCGTTTATAAGGGGGTTTGATGTTGCGTCGATGCATTGCTGTCGCGAGTCTGCTCTTTACGTGTGGATGCGGAATCATTGATCCCGTGGCGGCCTACCGCGCGGCCGCGGACAAGCTCCATTTCTCGCTAGAACGGGTGGAGCCCAAGGTTGAGCTGGCTTTTCCGCTTGACCAATCGCGCATTCGGTTTCGTTTCGACATGGGCGTGGCGAACGATTCGGACATGCGCCTTCATGCGCGCGGATTGAGTGGAAAACTCAGCCTCGATTCTGAGGACCAATCCCGTTTCATCGGCGATGTGGGTTTGCCCACGGGCTTCGACGTGGCGGCCAAGAGCAAAGCCACCGTGCCCTTGGAATTGGCGCTGAGTTATCGCGATTTGCAGGCCATTTGGCGGCCGTTGATGGACGTGATTCAGCATCGGCAGCCTGCAAAATGGCGGCTGGATGGGGCGGCGAATCTGGAGGCCATGGGCGTCGGATTCCAGGTGCCCTTTCATTCTTCGAAAAACTCGAATCAATGATCCGTGCGGTCGTCTTCGATCTCTGGAACACGCTGGTCCACAGCCCCGGCGGCAATCCCTTCCAGCGGATCGCGGGCTTTCTCACGCCTGAACAGCAGGAGACCTTTCCCGATATGCAGCGGGACGGAATGACCCGAAGCTATCCGGACGCGGCGGCCTTCGTCCGTGCTTGGGAGACGCCACTGAACCTCTCGGCGGACCAGGTGGAGGGCATGATTTCCATTTTCCAGCTTTCCGAAGGCGACGCGCGGCTCTATCCGGAGGCTTTGGATGCCTTGGCGCGCACGCGGTCCCTGGGCCGTGTGGCGCTGCTTTCCAATACTCAGAGTTTCGACATGGGGTTGCTGGATTCCCTTGGGCTCTCGGACCACTTTCGCGTGAAAGGCCTCAGCGCCGACCTTGGGTTTCTCAAGCCGGACGCCAGCGCCTTCGAGGCCATGCAGAAGAAGCTGGGTCTATTCCCGGGCGAGATGGCCATGGTGGGGGATAGCTGGAGCGACGATGTGGAAGGGGCGCTGAACGCGGGCTGGACGGCACTCTGGGTGAATCGGAAGGGCAAATCGAGGCCGGCCCACTCTCCCGATGCAGAGCTGGTCGAAGTCCCGGATCTTGGCTTGGTGCCTGAAGTCGTCGAACGTCTTCAGGCAGGGGCGCGCTGCTCCACTTGCCTGGGCTAAAGAAAGTTTCGACTCAGGATTTAGGCGGCAGGATCTCCATCCCTAGGCCCAGACGCGGCCCATCGGCCTTTTCAACCCAGAGGATATGAGCACCGAAAGCCCGGGCCATGGAAAGCATGCCTTCCCGCATATCGGGGGAGAGGGCGGCCCTGAGATCCGGGTGGACGCTCAGCCGCACGGTGGCGCCGCGCAGCCGCTCGGCCTGGCGCGCCATCTCTCGGTAGGCCTTGAGCATCACGGTCTCGGCGCTGAGCATCCGGCCCATGCCTTGGCAGTGGCCACACGTTTCGGTGAGCTGGCGCTCCAGGGAAGGCCCCGTGCGCTTGCGCGTCATTTCGACGAGCCCGAAGGCGCTGATCCGCTCGGCCCTTGCGTGATTGCGGTCCCGCAACAGCTCGTCGCTGAGCAGCGCCATCACCTCATCCCGGTGCGCTTCATCAGCCATGTCGATGAAATCCACCACGATGATTCCGCCGAGATTCCGAAGGCGCAGCTGCCGGACGATCTCGGGAATGGCTTCAAGGTTGGTCTGGAAGACCGTATCTTCCAGGTCCTTCTTGCCGACGAATTTGCCGGTATTCACATCCACGCTCACCAGGGCCTCGGTCTGGTTGATGACCAGGCTGCCACCGTGCTTGAGGTACACCTTCGGCGAACGCGCCGCCTCGATTTCCTGCTCGATGCCGAAAGCCTCGAAGATGGGGATGTCCGAGGTGAAGAGCTTCACGCGCTCGACCCATTCCGGGTGGAGTTTCGAGACGAAAACCACGACTTCCTCGTAGGTGGCGGGGTCATCCACCCAGAAGCTCGCCACTTCTTCGCGGAAGAGATCCCGCAAAACTTTCTGGAGCAGGCGCGAGTCCTGCCAGACAAGGCTGGGGGCCTCCATGCCTTCGGCCTTGGCCTGCACATCTCGCCAGAGATCGCGCAGGAAAGCCACATCGCCCACCAGATCCTCATCCTTCTCACCAATGGCGGCGGTGCGGACGATGAACCCCTCGCCAGGCAGGCTGTGGCTGCGGATTAATTCCCGGAGCCGCTCCCGCTCCTGGATATCGGTGATTTTCCGGGAGATTCCCACATGCTCAATGCCGGGCATGAAAACCAGGAAGCGGCCGGGATAACTGAGATGCCTCGACAGGCGTGGCCCCTTGGTGCCGATGGGATCCTTCACCACCTGGACGAGGATCTGTTCGCCTTCCTTGACCGGGGGCAGGGAGGGGGGCACGGTCGGGAACTCGAGCACCGCCGTGTCCGGCTGATCCTCATCCAACTCAGCGATTTCCTCAGCGCCGATGCGATGGGCCTCAGGCTCGTCCAGGTAGAGAAAGCCATCCTTGGGCCCGCCCACGGCGATGAAGGCGCTCTGCATGCCCGTGAGCAGTTTGGCCACACGCCCTTTATAGACATCGCCAACATGGCTGACGTGGGTGGTGCGTTCAATGAAGAGCTCGCACGGCTGGCCATTTTCCAGCAGCGCGATTCGCGTCTCCATTGGGGTCGAGTTGACCACCAATGACCGGCGGATGTGCATGTAAACCCTCTGTCGAATTCGGCGGAGGGCTCACGAGCCGCATCCCCAGCACCCCAGGTTGTACCAAACCAGGAGCATCCTCATTGTGGCTTAGGCCAGAAGAAAAGGGGAAATTCCTTTCACACGAAGGCTTTTTCGATGACCGGAGTCCGCTCCTGTCGGGCCAGGCTCGTGATGCGGTTTCTTTCATCCACGAAGACGACTTTGGGTTCCAGGGCCGCGCCTTCCTCAGCCGCCATCCAGCCATAGTTGGCAACGATCACCAGATCTCCGGCGTTCACCAGGTGGGCGGCGGCGCCGTTGATGCCCACCTCGCCGGAGCCCGGAATGCCCGGGATCACGTAGGTGGAGATGCGAGCCCCGTTGGTGACATCGTAGATGTCCACCTTTTCGTTTTCCATGAAGCCCGCGGCCTCTATCAGCAGCGGGTCCAGCGTGATGGAGCCGACGTAATCCAGATCTGCCCGGGTCACCGTGGCGCGGTGGATCTTACCCAGCAAGTAGTGACGCAGCATGGTGCCTCCTGGTCCAGGCTCCTGACGAGTCCCGGCCGACGCAAAAGCATGGGCGAAGCGCGCCTTCCCCGCAAGGGCTTAGTCGGGCCCGACACTCAAGATTCCCTGGGCTTCGGGATTGGGACTCAGGATGAGGTTGTCGATGAGCCGGGTGCTGCCTACGAAAGCCGCCACGCAAATCGCCACGGTGCGATCTACGAGGCCTACCACGGGTTCCAGGCTCGATGCGTCCACCAGCTCGCAATATTGAAGCTCGTCCACGCCCCACAAGCATTCCAGGGCCAGGGAAAGCAGTCTTGCCGCACCCCGCTCCCCGGACTTGAAGGCCGATTCGGCGGAAAACAGAGCAAGGCTGATGCTGAGGGCCCTTTTTCGCTCCTCGGGGCCGAGATAGACGTTGCGGCTGCTCATGGCCAACCCGTCTGGTTCCCGCATGGTGGGCACCACCGCGATGTCCACGGGTAGGTTCAGATCGCGCACCATGCGCTTGATGACGGCGGTCTGCTGGAGATCCTTCTGGCCGAAGAAGGCCAGGTCAGGCTGCACCATATTGAAGAGCTTCGCCACCACCGTGGCCACCCCGCGGAAATGTCCGGGACGATACTTCCCGCAGAGCGGCTCCGCCACCCGGCCCGGCTCGATGAAAGTCTGGAAATTCGACGGGTACATCTCCTGAGCCTCTGGCAGGAATAGCAGGCTAACGCCCAGCTTCAAGCAAAGGCTTTGATCCGCTTCCAGGTCCTGGGGGTACTTCGCCAGATCCTCGTTGGGGCTGAACTGGGTGGGGTTCACGAAGATGCTCACGACGGTCGCGTCGCAGCGGCTCGCGCACTGCCTGATGAGTGATGCGTGGCCCTCGTGGAGGAATCCCATGGTGGGCACGAACCCGATGCGCAGGCCTTGCTCCCGCAGGGCCTTCACGGCGATGCGGAGCTCAGCGACGCTGCGGACGAGGCGCATGGGAAGGAACTACTCCGGATCTGATTTCGAGGATTGCCAATGTTGAAGTGCTTGGGCAGCGGCTTCCGGCAGCGTGTAGGACTCCGCAGTGCTGGGGAATGCTCCGTTGCGCACGTCTTCGGAAAAACGGATCAGGGCTTCGGTCATCAAGCCGAATCCATCGACATAACGGCGGACGAATTTCGGAGTTTTCCCTTGGGTGAGGCCCAGCACATCGTGAGTCACGAGCACCTGGCCGGAACAATGCGGACCCGCGCCGATGCCGATGGTGGGGACTTCCAGCGACTCGGTAACCTTTCGGGCGAGTTCCGCCGGCACGCCTTCCAGAAGCACTGAGAAACACCCCGCGTCCTGCAATCGAAGCGCGTCTTCGAGAATCTGAACGGCTTGTTCGCCTGCGCGTCCCTGCACTTTGAAGCCACCCATGGCGTGGAAAGATTGGGGCGTAAGGCCGAGGTGGCCCATGACCGGAATCTCTGCGTCCACCAAGGCTCGGACCACCGGCAACCGCTTGGCACCGCCTTCGAGTTTCACCGCCGCCGCGCCGCGCCGGATGAAATCACCGGCGTTGCGAATGGCGTCCTCGATGCTCAGGTGGTAGCTCAAGAAGGGCAGATCGCCCATCAGCAGCGCCCGGGGCTTGGTGCGCGCCACGGCGTCCAAATGGTGATTCATCATGGCCATGGTGACGGGCAAGGTGTTTTCGAAACCGAGGCATACATTTCCAACGCTGTCGCCCACCAGGATGATGTCGACGCCCGCCGCGTCCGAAAGTTGGGAAGTCACGGAATCGTAGGCGGTGGTCATCACCAGCTTGCGTCCCTCCGCGACCCATGCGCGAAGCTGAGGAATGGTCACTTGGGGGCGAGTTTCGTTTTCGTGGCTCATTGCAGCTTGTGGGTGGGCGCCGAAGCGGGTGCGGTGGGGGGGATGTTGGCTTGGGTCGGAGTCCAGTCGGCGAGCGGATCCACCCGCTCCGGAAGAATGAATCGCAGACCGGCAGATTCCACAGCTTGACGGAAGCGATGGATGTCGGTGCGTCCTAAGAAAAGCGTCTCATGGCTCTCGGGCACGCGCGTCCAAAGCTCTTGGAAGCTCTGAAAGGCATCCTGCAATTTGCTCCGGGCGCCCAGCTTCTCGCCGCGCTTGAGCAGCAGGTCCGCCCCTTGGGCCGTGGCCTCTAGAACGATGGCGGGGAAGCGCAGCTCCCGGGCAGCGGCTCCCACTTCTCCCCAGGCCATCAAGGTCTCGGTAGCCACGGCATCGTTCATTTCCGCCGTGGTGAGCAGAAGGGCGTGGGCTTTGTGCCATTCCAGCTCCAGCCACCGGGAACCACTGCCCTCCACGGGGCCCTTGAGCAATTCGAGCAAGGTCCAACAGGGTTCGAGGGAGCCGGTGTTTTTACTGCGCAAGGCCTCCTGGGCCTGAGCCTGCAAATGGCGTAAGAGGGAATGCCTCTGTCGCCACACCAAACCCGAGGCTTCGTAAAGCAGGGCCGCGTTCTGGAAAAGCCTCGAGCCATCCCTCCAGGCAGATTGGAATCCCGCGACCTCCGCCTGAAGAAAGGCCTGGTCCCCCTGCTCCAAGGGCGTCAGGCCCTGTTGGGGCAGCATGAGAACTTGCAAAAGGGTGTGTTCGGCTTCGACGAAATCCCCCAGAGCGGCAAGGGTGCGGGCCTTCCAGACCCGAGTGTGGGTGGTAAGGATCTGGTCTTCGAGCCGCTGGAAGCGCTCCAGGGCTAGGTCTAGATGGCTCAGAGCCGGGCCCAGCCACTGTTGGGTGCTGCGGTACATCCCCAAGGCGAGATGGCTCTTGGCCTGGCCTTCCACGCTGCCCTGCAAGCGGGAAGTGCGGAGGGCCTCGCGGAACAAAGTGTGGGCGGCTTCAGGCTGCCCTTGGGCCTGATAGACGTGGCCAAGAGCGATGTGCACTCCCACAAGCCCTTTGAAATTCTGCTCGTGCTCCAGCAGCCGTTGGGCGCTCTGGAGCATGGCCACCGCTCGCTGGAATTGGGACTGGTGCGCAAGGGCCTGACCCAGTTCCAGCAGTAGGGCCATCTGGTCTTCCCGGTTGCCCTTGGCGCCGGTGGAGCTGAGGAGCTGTAGACCTTCTTCCAAGGCCCGAAGTCCTTTTTGGTGGAAGCCCTGGAGCAGGTAGACGCGGCCCAGGGCCAGACGCAAGCGCGGCTGTTCGGGATGCAGCGGATGGTCCGCCAGCAGTTCCGAAGCGTGATGAATGGAGTTCTGGGCATCCACGAAACGGCGGGTTCGGATCTCTTGCCTTGCCTTTTTGCGCAGGAGTCGGGCAAGTTGGCTCGCGTGGCTCCCATCCCCTGTATCTGGAATGCCCTCCATGGCCGCGATAGCTAGCCCAAGTGATTCCAACACCTGTGGAGCTACAGGGGCGGTCAACCAGGCGTCCGCCAGGAATTCCCAAAGCCTGACCTGTTGCGGGGGGCTGGGGTTGAGTTGGAGGGTCTGATCCACGATCCGCTGGGCTTCAAGAGGGGCCAGGGACTGGGTTTCGATGGCCTGCATGACCTGGGCTAGGGCCGAGGCATCATCATTCGCGAGGGAGTTCAGGCGCACGCTGAGCATGGCCCGGCCATCGTTTTCCATGGCTCCTAGGAGGGCCCGCGCCAGGCGCTTGAGTTCGGGCTGGGGCGTATTGGAGAGCACGAGTTCGCGGAGCCGGATATCGGGGATGCTGGCGCGTCCATCCTGCATCTGCACGAGCCGGGAATTGACCGCCGCGGAGAGCGCATCTTCCAGGGGATCACCGCCTAGCCCCAGCGCAGCACCCAGCACCAGGGGCTCCAGCGGATGGTCCGCCAGGGCGAGCAGCCGGACCAGGACACTGGCGGCAGAGCCCAGTCGGGAAAGACGGCCCATGAGGATCTGGCCCACGAGATCTTCCTGGGCCTGGGGCGGACGGCGCTTCCCGGAAACCAGCCCCCAGCGGCCCTGATGGAAAGTTATGGTGCCGTCCTGTTGAGCTAGTTCCAAGAAACTGAGCAAAAGGCCAGGATTTCCTAAGCTGCGGTGAAACAGCTCGGTCTGAAAATCTTTGGGCAGATCATGGGGTCCGAGGAGGTCCCCCAGAATCCCCCGGAGATCCTCGTCCTCCATGCGATCCAGATTGACGATGGAAACTTCCTGAGAATCCCCTCGGAAGGCGGAAAGCAAGGGCTTCAAGCGGGGGCTGCGGGTGGCGCAGAGGAGCCAGGGAATCTTGGAGCTCAGCACCAGGTCCCGAACCAGCCCCAAGGTGTCGGCGGAGGCCCGCTCCAGGGTAGAAAGGTGGATGAGCCGGTGGTGGAAAGCCGTCGCGAATTCCATAGCCGTCAACGCGGCCTTGATCTCCTCGGTGTCCACCGGGCCACCGCTGGTTTTGGTCCTGCCCCCCGTGAGGAAGGCGAAGGCCGGCACGCGGCGCGAGACGGTGCGGGCCACGTCAGGCTTCTGCGCATAGAGCTCCGCCTCGGCGCCAAAGAGCAGGCTTTGGAGCAGTCGCTCTAGAAAGGCGCCGGGCTCTTCGTCCAAAAGGGTTTCCAGGTGGTGGACCCAAATCCCTTCGCTTTGGGCCGAGGCCGCCGACCAGGCCGCGAGTTCCTCCTGCCCCAGGCCCTCTTCGCCCTGGATCACGGTGACGCGCTCCATGGGGGCCGGCGCGCTCAGGCCAAACATCAGGGATTTTAGAACGGTCATCTCCTGGCCGCGGCCGCGGATGGGAGCGGTGGGGGGATCAGAGAGCTCCCGGGCCTGTTCAAAAGGCAGGTTGGTGGGGCCGCTGAGGGGTACGGTTTCCAGGGCATTCAGCTCGGCCATGAAATCGGCGAAAGAGCGGGGAGGGGCTCCGATGATCCGCGGAATGAGCGTCAGGCCGGGCTTCAGGCCGATCACGTCGAGACAGAGAAGGCGGGGATGAGAGCTCTGGGTGAGAATGTTTTCGAAATGTTTGCCGAAGGATTTGCGCTGGGAGGGTGTCCACTCCGATGCCAGACGGGGCAGGGGTGTACCCGGCAACTCCTGGAGGAACCAGATCTGGGTCTCGTCGAATCCGAACCGACAGCCGGAGGGATCCCAAGGCTCGCCATCCAGGAAACGGCTTAGAAAGGTTTCCCGGATCTGGTCGAGCTCCTTGTCCGGCGGCCTTGGATCCCAGAGCTGAAGCAGGTAGCGGGCGCCATCGCCCTCCCGTCGGACCAGTTGCCACACGCAGGCCAAGCGACCCGGGCCGGCTTCCACCGAAGCCAAGTCCCCTACCCAGGCATAGCGCTGGCCTCCCAGCATCCTGGGGGCGCTCATGGCAATCCTCGGCCGCGGGAAGGGCCGAAATTCAAGTTGATGCGGCGGAACATGGGCGCGAGTGTACCAGAGGTCCCTTGAACTGGCCCTGGCGAGGAAGTGAGTGAGACGCTAGGCAGCACTTGGTTTCGAGATATTTCCCTTTGACCAGAACCGGCCCCCGTCTCAAACTGGCCCTTGCCAATGCGGGGAATGGGCTGCCAGGGATCACTACGTTGAGCCGAGGCTTGCTCCTGTCTTCTGCGACGGCTTCGATTAGGGAATCCGCCCATGGATGCGAGACTCGAGACAACCTTTGACGCGGCCGACACCGCCTTCGAAAGCGGGTGGTGGGACCGCTTTCTGGCCTGGATGGATGTGGAGCATAGCGCCTCTAAACGCTTCATGATCTCGGGGGCCATCTGGGCGTTGACGGGCACCCTTCTGGGGCTCCTCGCCGCCACGGAATACTGGGCGCCCGATCTGGTGCACGGGGTGGCTCAGCTCAGCTTCGGCCGCCTGCGCCCCACCCACATCAACGTGGTGGCCTTCGGCTTCCTTTCGATGTCCACGGTGGGGGCGATCTTCTATGTGATTCCCGAATTGTGTCGGACCAAGCTTCATAGCGAGCGGGTGGGAAATATCCTCATGCTGGCCTGGAACGTGGTGATCGTAGCCGGTATCTTCTGCCTGACTAACGGGATCACCGAAGGCCGGGAGTATGCCGAGTTGCCCTGGTTCCTGGATATTCCGATGCTGGCGGTGTTGCTCGTCTACTGCTGGCTCATCTGGATGACGGTGCTGAACCGCAAGGAAAAACAGCTCTACGTGACCATCTGGTATGTAGCGGGCACGACCATGTGGTTCCCCATCGTCTACTTCATCGGCCAAAAGGTTTTCTTTTCCATGCCCGGCATTGGGGATGCCATCGCCAATTGGTTTTATGGCCACAACATCCTGGGCCTTTGGTTCACCACCAATGGCATCGGGCTCACTTATTACTTCCTCCCCAAGATCACCAAGAACCCCCTCTATTCCCATCTGCTGAGCATCGTGGGCTTCAGCACCATCGCGATGTTCTACACCCCGACGGGCACCCATCACTTGCTGCAGAGCCCCGTGCCTGAATGGCTCAAGGCCGTGGCCGTGATCAGCTCGGTGATGCTGCTGGTGCCGGTGATGTCGGTGCTGGTGAACTTCTTCCTGACCATGAAAGGCAAGTGGGGGATGCTCGGGACCAACATTCCCCTGCGCTTCTTCATCACGGCCATGTGGTTCTACCTGCTCACCTGCTTCACGGGGCCTTTCCAGGCCACGCGCTGGATCAACTGGTACCTGCATTTCACCCATTGGGTGGTGGGCCACGCGCACTTCGCCCTGCTCGGCACTTTCGGCTTCGTGGCCTGGGGCGCCATCTACTACTGCGTGCCGCGCGTCAGCGGTCGCCAGTGGTACAGCCGCCGCCTCGCCAACGCCCACTATTGGCTCTCCCTGGTGGGCACGGTCATCATGATCGTCGCGCTGACGGTGGCGGGGCTCATCCAGGCTTCGGCCTGGGAAGAGGGCACGCCGGTGTATCGCGGCGTCATCATGGTGTCGCCCTTCATGCTCATGCGCGCCTTCTCGGGCCTCCTGATCGTCACGGGACAGCTTCTCTTCGTCTACAACGTGTTCAAGACGCTAATTTTTGTGGAGGACCCCCTGGAGGATCCTCTGGAAGAAGCGGCCCCCGCGACAGTTTCAATGGGCGCCACAAAGTAACAACAAGGCAGTGACCCGCTAGGCTGTGACCCGATTTCAAGTCAGAGGAACCCATCCGATGAGCACCACCCGAGCGAATTATCTCTATCCGTCAATTGGCATGGGCCTGATCCTCGCCAGCATTATTTTCGTGGTGGTGCTGGTGCCGCGGATGACGTTCAAACCCGCCAAACCCAAGGATCTCCGCGACTACACCGCCCAAGAACTGCGCGGCCGCCAGATCTACAAACGCGAAGGCTGCTGGTACTGCCATTCCATGGTGAGCCGTCCCCAGGATTGGGACCATGGCCCGAAATCCAAGTCCTCGGACTATTTCTACGATGAGTTCCACCTGGTGGGTTCCGAGCGTTCGGGCCCGGATCTGGCGAACATCGGCGGCAAATTCCCCGACCAATACCACATGCTCCATCACCAGAATCCCCGCTATGTGAAGCCGGGTTCCAACATGCCGCGCTTCGACTACCTTTCGAACCAAGAGCTCATCGACCTGACCTCATTCATCCAGGGCATGGGGCCTTGGGGCACTCGCGCCCAGGACCCCGAGACCGGAAAACTGAGGTACGCGCGCCTGGAGAAATTCACCTGGACCACGGGCCCCTTAAAGGGCACTGAAGAGGTGCTCGCCAAATGGAACTTGAGCCCTGAAGAACAGGAAAAACTGAACGTCTCCCGTTACGAGCAGCACAACGAGGTGCCCTACAAATACAAGACAGAAATCGAAGAACTGCTGTTCGGCACCAGTCATGAGGCCCAGGCGGCACGAGGCACCCTGTTGAACATCGTGGATAAAAACAAAATCGCGGGCGTGGATGTCACCGAAGAATCGCTCGAAAAAAAGCGGGAAGAGGATTCCACCTTCTCCGCTTGGACCGAGAAGGATTTCAAGGAGCCCGCCGTGGAACCCGCGGACCCCTTAGAGGTCAAGGTACTCATGACCAAGCGGCGGTACGCCAACTACGGTAAGGGTCTCTTCAACAACGAATGCTCTGCTTGCCATGGCCTGGATGCGGATGGACACGGCCAAGCGGCCTTCACCATGACCAAGCGTCCAGCGAATTTCTGGGATGACAAATTCAAGAATTACAACGTGGATACTTGGTACTGGCGCATCAGCCGCGGCGTGCCTTCCACCCAGATGCCCCGCTGGGAATACACCCTCACGGCGGAGCAGCGGCTGACCCTGGCGGCCTTCCTGAAGTACGTGTCCCAGAACAAGGGCCTCGGCAAACTGAAGGGCATGGAGAGCGACTATGGCAAGTTGCCGAGCCAGGCCGCCCCGGCCCTCCCCGCCCCGGCGCCTTCCGTGAAGCCATCCCCAACTTTGGTCAAGTGAGGTCAACATGGCTATGGATCCCGTCAACAACCAGCACGACGAAGAGCCCATGGAAGAGGTCTCGGGCACGAAGATCGGCCACGGCAAGGCCCCCTTCGCGCTGGTGATCATGTTCCTCTTCACCCTGATCTGGGCGGTGCTCGCCTGGATCCGCCCCAGTGGAACCTAAGGGACGACGATGCGATCCAACCGCTTGAAATCCATTCCCGCCTTGTTCCTGCTCCTTGCCGCGTTCGCTGGCATGGGTTGCTCGGACGAAGGCCTGTCCACCAAGACCGGCGCCACCCAGGGCGGACTCATCCGGGCCGAGGGCGGCGGTGCCCC
>JANXXC010000241.1 GCA_025350765.1 Holophagaceae bacterium
GTGTTCACTTACTTCTTTGGCAACGGTCTAAGGGCCTCCAACAAACACAAGGGCGAGGCGCTTCTTCCCGTACCGGTCTACGCGCAGACCACGGACTACGGCTTCGACATGGGTGGTCCCATCATCAAGGACAAGCTGTGGTTCTTCGTGGCCTATGACCGCAGCACCACCACGACCCGGAACACCATCCTGGGCAAGACCGACACGGCCACCACGGACGGCACCCGAGATCTTTTCTCCGGCAAACTCACCTGGCGCATCTCGGATAGCCAGACCTTGGTGGCCTCCTTCGTGGGCGATCCGGAAAAGGACACCGGAGCGGTGAAGCCACCCCTAGGGGATGCCTCCACCTGGGATGGAGAAAGGAAGATCGGCGGCACGGATTTCAGCCTGCGCTACGAAATCAGCGGTTCTTCCTGGTTCGCGCAACTCCAGGTGAGCCGACACAAAGAAACCAACTCCACCCTCCCCCAAGGCGCCAACGGACAGAACATCCAATACATCGACAACCGCATCAACGGGGCCACCAGTGGCGGTTTCGGCCGTTTCGATGAAAAGGATTTCACCCGCGACACCATCGCTGGATCTTTTTCCAAATACTTGGGCGGCCACGAGCTGAAAGCGGGTTTCGATTTCCAAACGGACAAGGCCGACATCCGCCGTGGCTTTTCCGGTGGCCAGCAGGTGACGATCTATGAAAACGCTGTCCATTCCAATCAGCCCATCTATGCCCACTATTACTGGACCGTTCCGGACTGGAGCATCACTCCACCCATCAAGGTCCCGATCCTGCCGGTCTTCACGTCCAAACCCAAGCACGAGAGCCAGGCCTACTTCATCCAGGACAAGTGGACCCTCAATAGCCATTGGAATTTCAACCTGGGTCTCCGTCTGGATCAGACCGACATTCGGGACGTGCGCGGCGTGAAGGTGATCTCGCTGAAGGATGAGTTGGCCCCGCGCATCGGTGTGATCTACGACTGGAAGGGGAGGGGCCAGGACAAGATCTACATGAGCCTGTCGCGCTTTTACGAACAGGTCCCCTTGGATCTGGTCATTCGTTCTTTCAGCGCCGAAAGCAATCCCACCATCATCAACTACGACCGCATCAGTATCGCCCCCAACGCCGTGGCGGAATCGGATTTCGGAACGCCTTCGAGCGTGGTGGGCTCCTACTTCGAACCTGTGGACCACGATCTGAAGGGGGCCTACAACGACGAGTTAATTCTGGGCGCGGAAACCACCCTGAACAATCGCTACGTCCTCGGCGCCAAGTTCATTCGCCGCTACCTGGGCCGCGCCATCGAGGACGGCCTCGACCCGGTCCAAGGCGACTACTTCATCATGAACCCCGGCCAGAGCCATGATGCGGGCGCGACCTTCCCCAAAGCCATTCGCGACTTCAAAGGCGTGGAGCTGACGGCCCAGCGGAAATTCGCGGACAACTACTCCTGGCAGCTGAGCTACCTTTGGAGCAAACTCGACGGAAATTATGAAGGCGCCTATCAGGGCATTGGCGGCGCCGATGGCACCGGCCAGCTGGATCCGAACATCAACAGCGCCTTCGACCTACCGGAATTCCTCGTCAACAGCTATGGCCCATTGAGTGGCGACCGCCAGGGCGAATTCAAGGCCAATGGCTACTATGAGTTTCCCTTCGGACTGAGTGTGGGCGGTAGTTTCAGCTACCTTACGGGAACGCCTGTGAGCCGCCTCGGTTACCACAACGGCTACGGCCGCTACGAGCTGTTCTTGTTGCCCCGGGGCAGCGAAGGCCGCACCCCCAACCAGGCAAAGCTGGACCTCAACTTGGCCTATGCCTTGAAGTTCTCAGGCAAGAAGCAGGTGCGCTTGATGCTGGATATCTTCAACGTGCTGGATAGCCAGACCGCCTCATCGCTGGATCAGCGTTTCAACTTCCAGCAAGGCGATCCCCAGACCAACGACAACTACCGGCGCGGCAACGCATTCCAGACTCCGCGCACCATTCGGTTCGGCGTGCGATTTTCCTTCTGATTCTTTTCCATGAACAAAGCAGCGACCCCATCGGGGCCGCTGCTTTGTGTGTCGCTTTTACATCACCTTGGGCACAAGGAAATGCCCCTTGTCGTGCTCCGGCGCGTTGGACAGGGCCTGGGCTTGGGTGAAGCAATCCACCACCACGTCCTCGCGGCGGAGCAGTGGCAGCAGGAGGCCGTGGGTGGTGGGCTCGACGCCGTCCAGGGGCAGAGAATTTAAGCTTTCGGCGTGGCTCAACATCTGTTCCATGGCCTGGCGCATGGGCTCGATCTCGTCGTCGCGAAGCTTCAGGCTCGTGAGCTGGGCGCAGCGCAGCACGTCTTCGCGGGTGACTTCCATGGCAGGCTCCTGGCCTTCCAGTAGACCCGAAGCCGTCGTAACAAAATATTCATTCATTTCCTTGGCGAGAACGGTTCCGAATCGGAACAGGCCTTCCACCGGACCCTGGGATACCATGGAGGATTCGGTCGAGGCCCTTGTGATTGTGAAATCCGTTCTGCTTTCCGTTTCCTTGCTCAGTTCCACGGGCCGAGCCCTGGTGGCCCAGGAGCCTCCCCAGGCAGAGTTGCCGGTGGCGGAGCCCCTGAAGGCTGACGCCCTGGGCGCCATGGCCTGGGTACCCAAGGGGGCCAGCGCCGTCTTTCTGGTGAACCATCCCTCTCAGACCCTGGAGGCCTTTGATCGCTTGGCCAACCGCATGAAACTAAAAGGCGCGGGCCTCATGCGCCAGACCCTGGTGGATGATTTCGGCGGCGAGCCGTTGATGGATCTCGAGACAAGCCTCGTGGAATTCAGTTACCCATTGCGGGGTGAGAAGAACGAGGCCGAAAGCAAGACCGTGCAGCTGCGAATCATGCGTGTGCCCTCCATGAAGGAATTCACCGCGCGGTTCAAAGCCAAGGCGATGAGTGGCGGTTTTTTCGAAGGCCAGGTTAAGGGAAAGGCAATGGTGGCGGCCTTCCGTGGTGGCTATGGCATCTTGGCGCCCAAGGCCAATCTGGCGGAGCTCAAAGCGGCGCTGGCGGAGCGTGAGGTCTTCGCGCTACCACCTCAATCCCATCTCGGCTGGCTCATGGAGCAGGAGGTTGCCCTGCTTCTTCCCGTGGCAGTGCTGGCGGAAACACAGCCCAAGTCCGCTCCGAAGAAGGACACTTTTTTCTCGCCAGTGGATGCGTTGATGGATTTGGTGCGCAAGAATCCCGAGGGCGAAGTCAGCCATATCGCCATCGGCGCCAAGACCGAGGAGGGCGGCGGGATCGCCATTGAAGCGCGCTTGGGATTCCTGAGCAGGGGCCAAGCCGCTCAATCTTTGGCCCCTCTGCAAGGCTCCCTGGCCGACGTGGAGGGCGCCGCCACAAAGGGTCTTCCGGCTTCGGCCTACGCCATGGCCATGACCGCGGCGATCCCGTCGGGGTACGCCACCTGGCTCGCTTCGACCTTGGCCAGTCAGGGCGGCGACGCCACCCCGGAGCGTAGGGCGCGTTTGGCCGCCATGAATCGGACCCTTCAGGGAATGAAGTCCCTGGGCTTCGTCTGGTCCTTGGGGGCCGAGGGCGCAAAGCCGCTCCAGGGTTCCGTCTTGACGATGCAGGTGGAAGACGCCGAGGCCAGCCTTCGGGCCTACGAAGCCTATTCGAAACTCAAGCCTGAAATCGGCGAGGCCATGACCTCCGAGCGGGGTGAACATCTGGGCAGGGCCCTGCTCAAACTGGTCGTGCAGCCGCCGAAACCCGAAGCCGCCAAAGAAGGCGAAGAACCCAAAAAATCCATCGTGAATCCCGCGGCCTTCTTCGGCAGTGAACCCGTTTCCACCCTGGTGTGGGCCTATGATTCGCATACTTTGTTGGTGGGCTTTGGCGAGGCTGCCACCGCTTTCGCGCAGCCCATCGAGGCGCTGGAACACCCGGAGCATGGCCTAGGCCGACAGCCCGCCTTCGCGCTTACCCAGGACATGCTTGGACTCGATCGCCCAGAGCAGCAGATGCAGATCTACTTCAGCCTGCAAGACATCATCGGCGCCGTGGGACGCATCTTGCCCATCAGCATCCCACTCTCAGACAGCGCCAAGACCGCGCCGCCCCTGGGCCTTGGATTCAGCCTGACTTCGGCGGGGATGACCCTCCGCGCCGTGGCTCCGGGCGAGACGGTGGAGCTGGTGGGCACCATCCTCGGATCTGCGATGAAGATGAGCCAGGATGCGAAGGCCGCGGTGAATACGGTAGATCCCTCGACGGAAACCGCCCCCGAAAAGCCAGTGACGAAAAAGGCTCCATCCAAGGCCAAGAAGCCCGTGAAGAAAAAGCGCTAACTGATTGTCGGCATCCCTCAGTCGAAAAAGCTGAGCACGGTAGACGCGGAAATCCCACAGAAGACCACGGAAACGCAGTTTCAGGGCCGCGTTCAGCACGGGTCATTGGAAGTTCCCGCGTTCCGCGGGCGACCTCTGCGGGCAATCGCACGGCCCCTTCCGTGTCCTCCGTTCTATTTCCGTGTTCTCCGTGTCCCAGCTTTTCGATGCACTGAGATTTGGCTGACCCATGTCGATATCCAGAAAGGGGCGATCAAGTCCCCGACCCAGGCGCCATCGATTTCGTCAGCGATTGCCCTGAAGCTTCGTCAGGGCTTTGAAGGCGACGCGCCGCAGGTCTTCCTTCATGCCGCCGATTTTGGCCATCTCCCGCAACTCGTTCAGGGGCAGGGTCTCCATCAGGCGCGCCGCGATGGGAGTGGGCGTCTTGGGATTGCGGACCACCGCGGTGCGGATTTCCGCTGAAGCCATCCAACGCCGGTCGCTGGCCACCCGCTGAAAAATATCGCCACTGGCGAAGTTGGACTTCACGATGGCCAGTACGAATTCCGCTTCCAGGCGGGGATTGCTGAGCAACCCCAGGAGCACCATGGGCGCCGCGTCCCGGCAAAGAACCTGGCATTCGCCCCGATCGGCTTTGGGGGCCAGAAGGACCTTCTGTCCTAGGTCCATCTGCTTGATGCGGAAGACTGGAGAAGCGCCCAGATTCTCGCTCTCGGTGACCAGGGGCGCCTCCTCAAGGAGGAATTTGCGTTCCAGCTCGCGGTCCTTGGATTCGTCCCAATCCATGAATTGAAAAGCGGTCCCGAAATGACCGCCGTCCTCGAAAACCTGCACGACGCTGGCCTGGAATTGAAAATCGAAAGCAGCCGGATCGGTGGCCCTGAACGCGAAGGACACGAAAAGCTCGAGCCTATCTTCCATGCGGATCATGAAGGCTTTCTGTGCGCGGCCCTCCTCGAAAAAAGTGCGCGTCGCCGCTCGATCGGGGAAAGCGAGCCCCACCCGGCAGCCATCGACGTCAGTGGTGATTTTCATCGTCGAGTCCGAGGGTGACAACGGTTCTCCTAAATCAGCACCAAATCTGAATCGGCATTCTCGGCCCAGGGGCTGTCCACCACCGCCAGCACGGCTCCAGCGGATGCAATCATAGCGCCGTTGTCCGTGCAGAGTTTGGGTTCGGGAATGGCCAGGCGCAGGTCCAGGTTATCGGCAACTTTCGCGGCTTCGGCCCGCAACTTTGAATTGCAGGCCACGCCGCCCGAAATGATGAGACTTTGAGCCTCGATCGCTGCGGCATTTTCAGGAATTGGCTTCAGCAGCCAACTCGAAACCGCTTCCTGCAAACTCCGGCAAAGAGCCTGGACGCGGGCATCTTCGGGGCCTGCATGATCCAATCCCGGTTCCGCGGCGATGCGAAGTTTCATCGCGGTTTTCAACCCCGAAAAACTCCAGCTCGCTTTGCCATCGCGAAACTTAGGCGGCGTGAAAGGCAAGGCTGCCTTCAGCGCTTTTTGCGCGCAAGCATCCACAATGGGCCCGCCCGGATAACCCAGGTTCAGCATCCTCGCGCCCTTATCGAAGGCCTCACCCGCGGCGTCGTCCCGAGTCTTTTGCAGTAGCTCCAGGCGCGTCCAATTCAAGGCGCGATAAAGATGCGTGTGCCCGCCGCTCACCAGTAGCACGAGCGCCGGGAACTGGAGATCCGGCGCCGCGAAGCGCGCGGCGTTCAGGTGGCCCAGCAGGTGATGGACGCCCACCCAGGGGATGTTCATGCGCCAAGCCATGGCTTTGCTGGCGGAGAAAGTGGTGAGCAGTGACCCCACCAGCCCTGGCCCTTGGGTGACGGCAATGCGATCGATCCGCCGCAGCGGGATTCCAGCTTGATCCAGCGCATCTGAAATGGTCCCGCGCACCTGAAGCAGATGCTCTCGCGCCGCCAGTTCCGGCACCACGCCACCGAAAGGCCCGTGCAGCGCGTCCTGGCTGCGCCGCACTAGCGACCGCAGCACAGGGCCCGAAGCAGTCTCCTCCACCACCGCCGCCGAGCAGTCGTCGCAGGAACTTTCGAGGCCGAGGATGAACATCTCTTTAGTCTAACGGAGTGTCACTGGTCCTCGCCCGCATCGAACTGGCGTGTCCCTAGCTCCCGCTGACCTAGTCGAGTTTTCTCCCGTGGACAAAACCTCGGCAGGTAGCTTGGTGGTCGGGATTATCTGTGAGCTTCCAGGCCGCCACTTCTTGGAAGCCTGCGGCGTAAACCATCCGGGCTAGGCAGGCGAGCGTAGGGGCCCACCAGTTCGTGGCATTTCTCCCGTATTGGGATCCGGGGTAGAACTCCATCACCATTTGCCCGCCGGGGTATCCATGACCCAGACCCCCTCGGTAGGGGCTGAAGTCATCCAGGATGGCGCACTCGATGTAGATGTCCCGGTCACACAGGGCGCTCAAGCGGTCCAGGGCCAACAAGGGATGCCGCAAGTGGTAGAGCAGACCAAAGCAGAACACGGTGTCGAAACGGCCGAGGCGTTCCTCGGTGGCGTCGTAGACGCTCAACTCCTGCCGCTGGCAGCGCTCTTGGGAGTAGCCCAACGCATCTTGGCAAAGGTCGAAGGTATCCCAGGCCTTTCGGTCGCTTGAGCTGAGAGAGCCCAGGAAATCCGAGAAGTCATCAATGGCCACAGCCTGGCTAGCGCCGCGTTTGAGCGCCTCGAAGCTCCAGAAGCCATCCCAGGCCCCCACGTCCAGTACCCGCTGGCCCTGCAGGCTTTCGGGCACTCGGTAGGCCGGAATATCGAGCGGCGCCCATCCGGGTGTGACCACCCCTCCCGGGAGCTCGATGCGGTGGTACCAGTATGGGAAAGCCGCCACGCGGCGTTCGAGTTCTTCTGCGGCCGCGTGGGCTTGAGTCTTCTCGTCCACGATCCCTCCTCTCAGCTCCCAAGCTACACTGAGTCCCTATGGAACGGCGGCTACAGGAGGGCTACGCGCGGATGGAGCGTGGGGACATCGAAGGGGCAGAGTTGGTCCTTTCTGACATCCTTCGTGACTACCCCTTGGAACCCAACGCCTGTAATTTTATGGGTTTGGTGCGGAAGCGGCAGGGAAGGTTTGAAGAGGCCCAGGCCCTGCACCGCAAAGCCATCACCTCTATCCCAGAGGCCGGGGGCTTCCACCACAACCTCGCCAATACCCTGGGCATCCTGGGCCGCGTCCCCGAAGCCATCGCATCCTATCGCGAGGCCATCCGGTTGGAGCCTGGCCTTGCCGACGCCTACCTCAACCTGGGCAAGCTGCTGTGGGAGATGGGCCAGTCCCAGGAGGCTTTCGCCTTGGCGGAAAGCGGGCTGAAGGCCGCGCCCACCGACCCCGAACTATGGTCCTTGAAGGGACAAATCCTGAGCAAATGCTGCAACGGAGAAGCGTCCCTGGAATGCCATCGCCGAGCCCTCTCACTCGCCCCTCGGAATGCCTATGCCTGGGGCACCTACGGCGACAGCCTTCTGACCCTGGGGGAGCCCCGGGCTGCAATCCAGGCACTCCAGCGATGCAGCGAGTTAAAGCCAAATGACGGCGGGCCCCAGCAGCAAGCCCTGCTGGCCCACCAATACACCGGGGACCTGCCACCGGCGGAGCTTTCCCGCCTCCACCGGGAGTGGTCTAGACGCTTCTTGGCCCAGGTGCCGGAGCCTGTTTGGGAATGCGACCGCGCCCCAGAGCGACGTTTGAAGATCGGCTACCTCTCCCCCGACTTTCGCACCCATTCCGTGATGATGTTCCTCGAGGCGATTCTGGAATATCACGACCGGTCGAAGTTTTGCCTTCATGGCTACGACGTGAGTGCCCTGCCATCGGACGCCGTGACCGAATCCGTCAAGATGCGGATGGACTCCTGGCGGAAGGCGGAATGGAACACCGCCTCTGAGCTTGCGGAACTGATCCGCCAGGATGGGATCGATATCCTTGTCGACCTGGGAGGCCATACCGGGGGCGGGCGCTTGGACGCGGTGGCGCTGCGGCCAGCGCCGAACAGGCTATTTTGGCTCGGGTATCCCGGCTCCACCGGGGTCGAAGCCTTTACCGCGCGACTTACAGATGCGGTCGTGGATCCACCGGGGGAGGAGCCACTCAGCGCCGAAGCACCCTGCCGGCTTTCCACGGGCTTCCACTGCTTCACCCCCGATCCCCTGGCTCCAGATGTTGCGCCCTTGCCGGCCCTGGAACGGGGCCACGTGACCTTCGGATCTTTCAATAAACTCGCCAAGCACACGCCAGAACTATTGAAAGCCTGGGCCCAGCTTCTCCGGCGAATCCCCGGGAGCCGCCTGTTCATGAAGGCGGAGGGCCTTGAAGATTCCTACCCGAGGGACCGCATCCTTGAATTCTTTCGGGAGGAGGGTGTCGGGCCTTCTCGACTGGATCTCCTGGGCCGGATTTCCTCCCCGGAAGGCCATCTGGGGCTCTACGGCCGGGTGGACCTGGCCCTGGACACCTTTCCCTACAACGGGGTCACCACCACCTGCCAGGCCCTGTGGATGGGGGTTCCGGTGGTGACCTGCGAGGGACCCTGGGCGGCCTCGCGCTATGGCGCGAGCCTGCTGCGGCAGGCTGGATTGTCGGAATTCATCGCGAGGGATCTCGATGACTATCTCCGCATCGCTACTGCTTGGGCGAGTGATCTGGACCGACTCTCGAATCTTCGGGTTGGGATGAGGGACCAGCTTCGCGCCACGCCTTTGTTGGACGGACCTCGCCTGACCCGAGAGGTGGAAGGGGCTTACCGCTCGCTCTGGAGGACCTGGTGCCAGGCCCAGGCGTGAGCATTCAGACCCCTCGAATCCGTTCGGTCTCCGCTTTGGCCGTGGGCCTTGAGGCACACTGAATTCGTGAACCTTGTCCCCACCCGCATCGAACTGGCCCGTCCGCTTCCGCCCTTGACCTACCTGGCGCCGGAGGGCCTGCCCGCGGGGGTGCGCGTGCGGGTGAAGCTGCGTAACGGCGCGGCGGTGGGACTGGTGCTGGGGCTGGATCCATCGCCACCGGAAGTCAAACTACGGCCCATCGAATCCATCGTGGATCCCTTTCCATTGCTGCCACCAAAACTCTGGGAATTGCTGGCCTTCGCGGCGGATTACTACGCCGTGGGCGTTGCGCACCTGCTGCCGCTCTGCCTTCCGCAGGTCTTGGTTCCGGACTGGGAGATCGAAGCGGATCAGGGGCTGCGGCTTTCGGCCATGCGGGATCAGGGTAGGTGGAGGGAACTGGCGGAACTCGGGCAGGCTTGGCATCGCGGTGAAGAAACCCTGCGCGGCCTTTTGCATCGCCGGGATCGCCGGGGCGCGGGCCTTACCGAAGTGCGACGCACGGAACTGCCCAATCCCATGAAGGTCACGACCACGCAGGCAAAGGCGCTGCTGGCGCTGGAAGAGGCGGGCGGGGCGCTGTTGGAATCGGAGCTGCGGGACAGTTTCGGCGTGGGTGCGGCGGTACTCAAGACCCTGGAATCCAAGGGCCTCATCCAGCGCACCCGGCGCCTGGACCTTCTTTCCCAGCGGCGGGAGGAAGGCCTGGACCACCGCGTGATCTTGAACGAGGAACAGCTCGCCGCCATCGCAGCGGTGGATACCTCTCGGTTCGGCGTCCACCTGCTTTACGGTGTCACGGGATCCGGCAAGACCGAGGTCTACCTCGAAGTCGCCGAGCGGGTGCTGAAGCAGGGGAAGCGCGTGCTTTGGCTGGTGCCGGAAATCGGCCTCACGCCGCGGTTGTTGGCGCGGCTTGAAGCGCGATTCCCCGGAAGGGTCGCCGTGGGCCATGCCGGATTGAACGCCACGGAAAAACAGGCGGATGTGGTGCGGCTGCTGCAAGACGAAGCGCCGATCTTTGTCGGCGTGCGAAACGCGGTGCTGGCGCCGCTGCGGAACATCGGCCTCATCGTGGTGGACGAAGAACAAGAGGGCTCCTACAAGTCCGAAGAACATCCCCGCATCCATGCGCGGGATCTCGCCATCAAGCGCGCGCAAATCGAAAATTGTCCGGTGCTGCTGGGCTCTGCGACGCCTTCCCAAGAGAGTTGGCACGCTGCGCAGCAGGGCCGCTACAAGCTTCTGAAGCTCACTCAACGGCCCGTGGGAATCAACCTGCCCGAAGTCCAGGTCGTGGATCTCAGGGACGCCTACCGCGAAGCGCGCAAGCGCGTGGTCTTCTCAAAGCCCCTGCTGGCGGGCATCTCAGAGTCCTTAGAGCGCGGCGAGCAGGCCATGCTGCTGCTGAACCGCAGGGGTTTTGAGAATTTTTGGATGTGCCGGGCCTGCGGCAAACCGCTGGATTGCCCGCACTGCGCGGTGAGTCTTACCTATCACAAAAGCTCTTACCGCCTGCGTTGCCATCTCTGCGGCTTCGAGGCCGTGCCGCCCGAGGTCTGCCCCCATTGCGCCGCGGCCCATCTGCGCGGCGTAGGCGAGGGCACCGAACAGATCGAGGATCAATTGCAGGCCCTCTTCCCCAAGGCCCGGATCCTCCGCTTGGATCGAGATACCACCAGCCGCAAAGGCTCGTTAGAAGCGGGTCTGCTGGCGGCGGAACATGGGCAGGTCGACATCCTGGTGGGCACCCAGATGCTGGCCAAGGGCCACAACTTTCCTAAATTGACCCTGGTGGGAATCCTCAACGCCGATCAGGGTCTGCGCATCCCCGACTTCCGGGCGGCGGAGCGGACTTTTCAACTGCTCACGCAAGTGGCGGGCCGCGCGGGCCGCGCCCAGCGACCCGGCCGCGTGATCCTTCAGACCTATAGCCCCGACCACCCGGCCATCGCGTTCGCTATCCGTCAGGATTTCGAAGGTTTCGCGGAACAGGAGTTGAAATATCGCGAAGCCTTGGCCTACCCGCCCTTCACGGCCTTGGCGCTCTACCGCAGCGAGGGGGAAACCCTGGATGAGGCCAAGCGGGTTCTCGATGCCCATAAAGCGAGGCTCGCAGTGGTTCCTGGCCTGCGCTTGTTGGGACCGCTGGAAGCCCCCGTCTCGAAAGTGCGGGATCGCTATCGGATGCATCTCCTCGTGAAGGCGCGACAACGGAGTGGGATCTCCTCCGCGCTGGCCACGGCGCCGTTAGAGCCGGGGGGACCGGTGGCCTTGGACCGAGATCCCCTGCAGTTCGGGAATTGAAGTGCCTTGATAGATCAAAATATGTATAAAAAAAATACACTTCATCCCAAAATCCCCCACAACTGGACAATCAAGGCCTGGAAGTGTTGCAAAAGCTGATTATATTTTTATTTATTGACCCCCCTCTTCCCAATCCAACCTTTGTTGTGCGACCAGGAGCAATCATGTCCCGAACGCGATTCCAAAATCGAGGGTTCACGCTCGTCGAATTACTCGTCGTAGTGGTCATCGTCGGCATCCTGGCCATTGCCAGCGTCACGATGATTCAGGAGCGCCAGGGGGGATCGGTGCGGGATGTCATGGACGAGCTCGAGGGGGCCCTCACCACGGCCCAAACCACCTCCCAAGTCCAGCTCGGAGACGTGGACATCTTCACCAGTGGCACCTGGAAGGGCACGGGCACCGGGGCGCTATTCCTCACCTTCTACAACAACCAAGATACGTTGATCCCGGCGAAGCTGACTGTGTTGGACAACATGAAGAAGCGGACGGGCCTGGCCAGCGATGCCTTCCGCTCCCATTTCGCCGAGAACCAGCGCAGCCACATGCAGGCGGGCATTGATACCGGCGCCCTTGGTTGGTACACCAAGGCGCTGGGTAGCGTCGCTCAACTCAATGCCGTGGCTCCCGGGAATGCCGAGCCTTTCCTCACCGCTCTAAACACGCCTTTGTTCACGGGCACCGTGTTGACCAACCCGATACCACCCGCGCCAGCGACTGTTCCCGTCGTGAGCGTGAACGGCACCAATAAGCGATTCACTGCGGGGTTTTACATTGCGGTGGTAGGACTCCGGAATGGCAACGCCTACGTCGGCGCGCCTGTGGGCGTGCTGGTGGTCCCCAACAACGGCACCGGGGTCTACAAGTTTTACAAAGGCTACAACGAAACAGCATGGAGGCGCATGTGATCCTATCTCCCCGGAAATTTGCTAACGCTAAGGGGCCAATTACTTTCGCCCAAGGCGTGGGCACCCGCGTCAACCGCCAGGCGGGGTTCAGCATGATCGAGATGCTGATGACCGCCTTCATCCTGGCGGTAGGCATCCTGGGCCTGACCGCCCTTCAATCCGTTGCGCTCACCGCAGCTACCCGGTCCAAGGGCTACAACGGTGCCGTGGCGGTGGCGGGCCACATCCTGGAAAGCATCGAATCCCAGGCCCGGCAGCGCTGGCTCATCATCACCAACGATTCGACTGCTACGTTGCCGGCCTATGCTCCCGATTATTTCGGGGCTGCAGACATCACCGAGAATTTCACTTTCAACGGGCACTATCCAGATTTATCCGCGGCGGCCAACTCCGTGAATCGGGTTCCCTTTTTTACCGTCGTCACCCATGGCGACCCGGATCTCCATGCCGTCGCCACTTCCGGCGCCATCCGCAACTACACCGTGACCGTCACCTTCAAGGAAGCCGGGGCCGCGGGCCAAACTGCCATCACCCGTACGGTGGTGCTTAGCAAAACGGTGCTCTATGGCAAATGAACCCAACTCCGGTCGCACGTTCCGCTTCCGTTCCGCAGGCTTCTCGCTGGTGGAACTGATGGTGGCCCTGGTCTTCATCTCCATCCTGATGGCAGGCATGGCCAAGGTATTCCAATCCAGCCTCAACACCTTTTACGCCTCGGGTGAGACCCTTTCTAGCCACCGCCGCAATCTGATGGCCGGGGAGATGGTCTACGACGATCTGAACACCACCGGGATGTACTTGGCGACCCTTCCGGAGCCCCCGAGCGGCTTCTCCACGACGAATCCCCCTTTCTCCATTACGCCCAACAAGACCCTCACTCTGGGCATCACCGACCCGAATATTCCGGTTGCCCAGAACACGGTGACTTTCGACGAGCTGACCCTCTACATGGACCAGCCCCTGCCTTTCGAAGGCACCAATCAGGATCCGATCAAGGGGAACGATGAGGATCTCCCCGCCGGCACCCCCCAGGTTAACAAGGTGTTCACGCTCCAACTTAAGGACACCAAGCAGGTGGCCCAGGTCAAGGCAGGGATGAAGGCGATTTTCAAGGACGCCTTTCACCCCTTTGAGATCGGAGCCGTTTCATCCTCCAGCCCCACCACTGTGACAATCACTACGGTGGATAAGCCTCAGGACTTGGCCGGCGCGCCCACCTCGACTGGCGACGCCGGAGACAGTAGCCATCTGAGTGGCGCGTCGGTGGTGATTGTGGTGCCGGCGCAGCAGGTGCGCTACACGATCCTACTCAAGAACTTTGATCCGTCTGCTCCTACTAAACTGATCCCCTGCCTGGTGCGACAGCAGGGCACTTACAACGCCGCTGCCTTCACGCCGGATCCCGCCCTGGAAACGATCATCGCCGAGAATGTGTCGGGCTTCAAAGTCTACTTGAGCATGGATCCCAGCAACACGGTCAAGCCCATGAGCGCTGTGTGGGGGGGCTATCAAAGCGCTGCCACGGATTGGGCTGCCGCCGGAGGGATTCTCTCAGTCCTGAATTCGCAGATCAGCGATGCCGGTGGATTGGGACGCGCCGGCTACAAGCTCGTCAGTAATGCCAATCTCAATTGGTTCCGCGATATCCCCGTAACCGTCCGGATCGACCTCACCACCCGCACCGTCACCGCCCGCACGGAGTACCAGTCGGCTTCTCCAGGTGGGCGCGCCTTTCGGGACACCACCCAGTCCATGGTCCTGGTCCCCCGACATTTTGGCCTGACCCTCAACTGATTTCAGCGTACGGAAGGATTGCCATGTCTCCCTTGAAGCGGTCTCCCTTGAAGCGTCTTCCCAGGCCTTCAACCCATCATTCCCAAGAAGGCGGCATCACCATCCTGGTGGCCCTGATGCTCCTGGTTCTGCTCACCGTGGCGGCTCTGGGGATGAGCCGCAACAGCCTGCGCCAAATCGTCATCGCCAGCACCGTGCGCCAAGGCGCCGAGGTAATGAACACCGCCGACGCGGGCCTGGAGTGGACCATGTTCTGGATGTATCCCCCCAATGCCAACCTGGGCTCGCCCTCGGCCAGCGCCAATCCCCTGATCACCATACTTAGAAAGCTGCAGACGGATGAGACCCTCCGCGGCAAAGCCCAGTACTATCCAGTCACCGGAAGCGAGATGAGCTACACCAACGCCAACGGTGCCACTCGGGAGTTCGCGCTTCAGGTCACCCAGATGGGCCGGGTAGATCCTGCTGGCTCTAGCACCCAGACCAAGGAATTCAAGCCCCTCGCCTGGGCTGTCCGCTCGGATGCTCAGGTCCGGTACTCCGGAGGCCTCACCTTCCAGCACAGCCGGGAGATGTGGGTCACCAAACCCGTCGAAAATATCAACAACTAGTTGCTCCAGCACCTAGCTCCCCTAGCTCCCCTAGCCCACGTAGCTCCTGCATTCGCGGCCCCTTCACGTTTGTTTTGATGAGGTGATGACATGACCATCATCAGGAATTTCAAGCACCTGTTTTCAGCCTTGCTCCTAGCCGGGGCCCTGGCCATGCCGGCCCGGGCGCAGCTGGATCCGCGGTTGCAGGTGACCACGACGGATTTCCTGGATCTTTTCCAGAGCACCGCCAACAAGACCCTCAAACCCGAGATCGCCACCTGCTACGACTTTTCGGGATCCATGAACCGCTTCATGTTCCACCCGCTCTACCCGAACGAGTGGCTCGACGAGGATACTGACACCGACAACAGCCGCTATCTCGACCTCTTCGTGCAAATCAACGCCGCGGGGACCGCGGTGACTTTCGTGCAATTCGGCCAGACTGGTACCGGCACCACCAGCATCATCATCAGTGGTGTCAGCTATACCGGGATTGGGGGCGGTCGAGGCTCGGTGGGGGGCATTGCCTTCAATACCCTGATCAAGCCCGATGGCACCGAGGTCACGCAGGCCGATGTGAATGCGACCGTGGGGGACCCTCTCATTCCCTATTCCTCCAAGCTAGGGACTTGGCCCTATCCGGGGCTCACGCCCTCCACCGAAGCCGCCAATTGGGTGCGCTGCGCCTCCCACGTGCGGGTCAAATGGACGCACCTCTCCGGCGTGATCCGCTACGTGGATATCCCACTCAACTGGGGCGCGCTCCCCTCATGCAGATGGGCGGGCGCTCCCGCCAACGCTCAGTATCCGGATCCCAGTGGCTTCCGTTGCACCGCAGGCTACAACATCACTTTCCCACTGCCTCGGGAGACCGTGCAGGACCCCAAGACGGGCATTTTTTATGACATTGATCTCAATTACAAAAACGTCATGACGAGCAATGTCATGCTGCGCCGGTCGTCCGCCACCATGGCCGTTCTCGGCAATTCCTCCGGCAATACCGTAATGCTCTATCGAAGCCGGTACCTGGAGTGGGTCTTTTGGGGCACGGCGGCGAATGGCGCCTATTGGATCCCCGATGCCATTAATACTCCCAATGCCGTAGACCCCATGTCCGTTACCGCCAACCGGGCCACGGGAACCTTCACATACGTCGCCGCCAACCGCGTGGCCTTCGGCAATGGCATACCCAACCGCAACCGTATCCAGGCCATCAAGGAAGCCACGGTCCGAACCTACCTGAAATACCAGGACAAGGTGTTCTGGGCCTTCCGAAGCCTGGCCTACACCGGCGGGACGCTGGATCAGAATACTGGAACGGCTGGAGTCATCCCGGTCCCTACGGACAACGCCACCAGCGGCAACCAGACTTGGTATTTGTTGAGTGGTAACACCGACTCGGGCTTGAAGCGAATCGCGGCTTTGGTCCCGAGTGGTGGCACGCCCCTGACCCAGTCCAACGCGGATATGTATTCCGAACTGCAGAACGTTAATCCTTTCGCCGCGGTGGAGATCAACAAGATCCCCTCGGGCGGCACGGACGATCGGCCTGTGCAGTGCATGAAGCACTTCATGATCCTTTTCACTGATGGCGCGCCCAACGAAAACCCCCTGCCCAGTGAGGCCGGCCAGCCGAATTTCCCCTACATCAATTTCACTGCGCCCTTTGTTTCCGACGCGAAGTCGGGGAACCTGCTAGTCAAAGGCGCTCTGGCCAGCCTCGACAGTGGTGGCGCTTACTGGAACAGCCCCACCCTTTCCGCCGCAGCGGCGCACCTGGGCAACATCAATCTTCCCATTCTCAACCGTCTCGATCCCGCCCTGGTGACCTATCCGGCGGCTCCTGCAGGCACCGGAACGCCGAGCCAGTGGGCGCCCTTTTACATCAAGAACCGGGGAACCGGTGGCACTGCCATCGCACTGTCGCCGGCCCACCCCATCGAGACCATGACCGTCGGCGTGAGCTTGGGGGTGAATTGGGCTGTTGCTCCCCCCCACCCCATCAATCCTTACGTCAACCCTCCGATCGCCCTGGGTCAGGACCGAACCTCGGCCAAGTTCAGGCTCATGGCCACCGCCGCCTTGGGTGATCCGGATACGGGATTCAACGTTGATGATTACGGCGTCGGGAATGGTCCCAACACGGACACCCGGTGGGATTTCTCCAAAATCATTCCCTTCACTTTGGTGAACCCGCTGGATCCCAACAACTCCGCCGCGGCTGCCGGTTCCGTGAATTTCTTCGATGGAATCGATCCCACCGCCCTACTGGTGGGGCTCGACCGGGCTTTCTCGACAGCCACGGCCAAGTCCCAAGTGACCGTTGCTGCCGCTCCGACGGTGCCCTTCGTGGGCCTGGGGCTGGCGAATCAGATCTACCTGGGCACCTTCAATCCGCCCACCACGGGCGGTCCCATTTGGGCGGGCAACCTCATGATGTTCGCCACCACGACGAACCCCGACGAGTCCGTGAGCCTGGTGGACGCAACCCTAACGCCCATCACCGTCCCGGGGCCATCCAATGCCCAATGGTCGGCCACCAACATCTTCACCGCTTCGGGAGCCAACAGGAATTGGTACCAGCGGGTGGTCTGGACCCGCCTGCCCGGCAATGGTTTACCCGTTCCCGCGGGAGCCCCTAATCCTGGACTGGTGCGTTTCTCTGACGCGGACCCCGCAT
>JANXXC010000268.1 GCA_025350765.1 Holophagaceae bacterium
CTCCGTGAAAGCGCCCTCGAAAAGGTGCGCATGGGCATGACCACCTTCCGCGAGATCAACAAGGTCACGTTTGTGGAAGGGGCCTAAAAAGTCCCTTCCCACAATTCGGAATAGGCAGGGGTGATCGGGCTATTCGCCCGCGTCGAAGAGTTCGGCCGTGGCCAGACCAGCGACGTTCGAATTGGGGTCCAAGGTTCCCCCCAACACGAGCACCTTGCCATTGGTCAACCTCACACTGGTGGGATTGGTGCGCGCAGAGTTCATGGGCGCCGTGGCGCTGACCACGCCCGCCACCGGATCAAAAACCTCCGCGGTCGCCAGGGAAGTCACGTTGCTTCCGCCCATGACGAGCACCTTGCCGCTGGCCAGCTTTTCCTGACCGTGCAGCGTGCGGGCCCCGAGGAGAGGGGTACTTGGCGTCCAAGTTCCCGCGTTCACCGAAAAGACCTCGGTGAAGGTGGAAGGCGAAGCCGTCGGGCCCCCGGCGCTCAACCAAACTCGGCCATCGGGCAGCAGCACTGCGCGGCCGAAGACATGGTTCTGGACGAGCCGATCTGTGGCCGAAAAGAGATTGGTCGAGGGGTTGAAGATGGCCGGATTGATAGCTGCGGGCCCGCATACCAGGATCCGCCCGTCCCCCAACTTGACGAGATCTGTGAAATATTGCCCCATTCCCATAGGGATGGGCGCCGACCAGGTTCCGCTCGATGGCGTGTAGACCTGAGCATCGGTGACGCTGCCGGTACCACCGGCCACGAGCACACGCCCATCGTCGAGGGCGATGGCCGTCACGTTGAACCGGTTGACGCCCATGCTTCCGGTGGCTGTGAAGATTCCCGTAGCGGGGTCGTAGATTTCGCAGACACCACTGGCGTTGGTGCCACCGATCATCAAGACCTTGCCGTTGGCCATCAGGACCGCGGCGTGGCGGGAGCGTGGCGTGGTCATGGAACCCGTCGAGCTGAAGGTTCCCGTGGAGGGATCGTAGATCTCGGCGGAAGCCAAGTCGGCAGCGCCGATGCCACCAGCCACCAGGACCTTCCCGTTGGGAAGCAGGGTAGCCGTGGGGGAGAGCCTGCCGCTGCTCATGTTGTTAGTGGAGGTGAATCCTTGAACACCGACGTTCGTGGTGGCTGTAGCCGGGGCCCCGGTTCCGCTGACGGTCAGCGTGTAGAGCGTCGTCGTGTTGGGCGAGACTGTCACGGGCGTTCCTGACGTCACCAGGGCACCCCCGGGGGTGAGGGTCCCGGTCCCATTGCTGAAGACCGCGGTCAATGTGGTGGAAGCCCCTTTCAGAATCTTCGGGGAGGCGGCGCTGAAGCTTGTGATCGAAGGTGCCTGGGTGGGGGCAGGCGTGGAGGAGCCGCCGCCTCCGCTGCAGCCGACTATGACAACGGCCAATAAAAAGGCAAGAATCGCAGCTCCGAATCGTCCCCGCATATTCGTCTCCTTGGGAATTGGTAACCAAGAATAAGACGTCAGCAGCAACGGTTCTAAACTATTTTCCTTATTCCTTGAGCGTCTACACGTAGGCGACTGCGGCCGCGATGATCAAAAACTCTCGGCCTCATCCCGGTTCCATCAATTCTCGCTCTAGGCTCTGCAGCCGCTTCAGGCGGGCATAGAGACCTTGCTGTTCTGCCAATTCAGCGGGCGTTCCGTACTGGATGACATGGCCTTGTTCCATCACCAATACGCGCTCGCAGAGTTCCGCGACGAAAATGCGATGGGTGGCCAGCACCAAGGTCGTGGTTCCGAGATAAGAGCGCAGATTTTCAAGGATCCTGGATTCGGTTTCCGCGTCCACGGCGGACAAGGCATCGTCCATGAGGAGCAGGCGCGGCTTCTTCAGCAGGGCCCGCGCCAGGGCCGCGCGCTGACGCTCGCCGCCACTCAGGACGACCCCCCGCTCGCCCACCACGGTGTCCAACCCCTCGGGCAACCGCTTGATGAGGTCGTCCAAACAGACTACTTCCACTACTTCCCAAATCTCCGCTTCGCTCGCGCCGGGCCAACCTTGAGTTAGATTTTCCCGAAGGGTCGTCGAAAAAAGGAAAGCCTCCTGGGGCACCCAGCCCAACCCCGCCCAATGACGGCGAAGGGTGACGTCATCCAAAGGCTGGCCATCCACCGCGTAGTGCCCCTCCTGGAGCTCCCGCAGCCCCGCGAGGGTCTGCAATAAGATGCTCTTGCCGCTGCCGATGCCGCCCACCACGGCCAGGCTCCCGCCCGGCGAGACTTTCAATGACAGCGGGCCAAGACCACGGCCGGTCTCGAAACGGAATGAAGCGTCACTGAGGGCAATCTCCGCGGGCGTGGAAGGCAGCGCCAGCGGAGCTGCCTGCGGTATAGGAGGCTCGGGCGCCGCCAGCACCTGGTCAATGCGCTCCTGGCCCGCCCGGGCCCGCTGGAAGAGGTTGATGGACCACCCCAAGCTCATCACGGGCCAAGCCAGCGCCACCAAGTACCCAGTGAATGCGGTGAGATCGCCCAGGCTCAATTCATGGCGAGTGACAAGAGTCCCACCGTAGGCCACCAGCGCCAGGGCCGCTGCGCCCCCGATGAGGGCCGCCATGGGACCATAGGCCCCCAAAATCGAGGATTGGCGGATGTTCAGGCGCGCCTGATCCACGCTCAATTCACGAAAGCGGCCCACGCGAAGGTCCTCGAGCCCGAAGGCCTGGACGACTTTTTCGCCCTGGATGGTCTCGTGGCTGAAGGTGCTGAGCTGGCTCGAAACCAGTTGAATTTTTTGCTGCAGCGCATGGCTTTTCTTGCTCAGGAAATAGAATCCCAGCGCCAGGAAAGAGAAGGGCAGCATCACCGCAAAGGTAAGCCGTACGTGGGTGTGCATCATGAGCGCGAGGGTCATGGGGAGGATGCTCAAGGTTTGGAGCAGGCTCATGAATCCGGGCCCGGTGGCCATGCGCACGGTACTCACGTCGTCGCCCATGCGGCTCATGAGATCGCCGATGCGCTGGCGTTCATAGAATGCGAAGGAGCGCGTCAGCAGGAATTCATAGATTTCCTCGCGCTGCGCCTTTTCGATCTCGCGGCTGAGGCCGATCAGGGTATTGCGCATGAAGTAACGCCCGATGCCCGCAGCCAAGGTGAAGCCCAGCATCCACAAAAGCGCCTGCCGTGAATCCCCATAGCGCTTGATCTCCAGGGCATGAACCGCGCGCCCGGACCAGTAGGGCACCCAGGACGCGGCAAGGCTGCAGAGCAGGGTCGAGCCGAGGCCCAGGTACAGAGACCTGCGGTGCCCCGCTAGGAGCTTCCACCACCAGATTCCCTTGGATCCCATCGCCACGGATCCAGACTAACAGTTGGTCCAGAGTATCTCTTGGCATGGGGATGGGTGAGGCGCATGATGCGTGCATCCACTCCAAGAGGTCTCTATGCGGCGCCGGGTTCTGATCCTGCTGCTGTCTCTCATTTCAACGCTCGCGGCCCGATCCCCCCAGACCGTCCAGGAATCCTTCGCCCGGGACCCTGGGCTCCTGGATTTCATCTCCGGGGAAGGCCATGAACAAGCCATCATGCAGGCCCTCACCGGCGATGCCCTGGTGGGCCTGGATACGCGAAACCGGGTTGTGCCCCGCCTTGCCCAACGCTGGGAGATCGAAGGGAAACTGATCCGCTTCTATCTCCGTGACGAGATGCGCTTCACGAGAGGAGCCCTTGTGAAGGCGGAGGATGTGGCTTGGACCTTCCAGGAGATCCTGCGAAATGTCGGTGCGAGCCCCACCAAGCGCGCGATTCTCGAAGGCATGAAGGTCAATGTAAAAGGCGCGACTGTGGAGGTATCCTCCCCAAAGCCCGCGCCTCAGGTATTGATGGAGCTGGCGCGCCTCCCCATCGCCCGCAAAGGCCACCCGGATGAGGGCTGCGGCCCCTTCGCGCTAACGCGCGATGGACAGGATTGGACCTTCAAGTCGCGCAGCCATTTCCTGAATCCGAAAATCAAGGCCATCCGCTTTCGTCTGATCGCCGACGACCAAGCTCTGCTTCAAAATCTGCAAAAGGGCTGGCTCTCCATCGGGGTTCCCCCGGCTCGGCGCAACCTGCGTCCGCCTGCGAATTTCGTCGAGCTGCACCAGCCCACGCGAGCCCAGCTCTTGGTTTGGAGCCAGGCCGGACTTGCGCCCTTGCAGGCTCTGGAAAGATGGCGCGTTGAGGCTTTCCCGGCGGATTTTTTCGGCGCCAAGGCCAGCTTCAGTCGGGGACTATGGCCCGAATCCCTGGGGTTTCCTCTCATGAAGATCCAGGCCCCGGCTCCGCCCTCACCGGAGGGTCAGCACTGGGAATTGTTGTACAGCGCCGGTGATGAACTGGTGCAGAAGGCCCTAATGGCGCTGCGGGAGCGGGCCCGCCAAGAGGGCGTGGAGCTTGAACCCAAGCCGGTGGAAGCCGCGCTGCTTTATGAGCGGCTCCAAAAGGGGGATTTCCAGCTAGCCTGTGCCCTCAACATTTTCGATCCTCATCCCTGGTCTGTCCTGGAACTCATGGAGCCAAAGGGGCCTTTGAATTTCAACGGATGGAAGGATGCGGATTTCCAAGGCCTGGGGTCGAAGCTGGCCTCGCCTGAGAGCCCCGCCTGGCTGGAATTACAAAAGGTTTGGGCCCGCCACCCCGGGGCCCTTCCCCTTCTGGATTTCACGTCCGTGGTGTGGGTTGATCGGCGGTTGAAAGTCGAGTCCAGCGCCCTGGGCCTCTATCTCACCACACCGGGCCCCGCAGGTTGGACATGGGCTCCCTAGACCTCCTCCCATGAAGTACGGAACCGGCTGGTTCGTTTGGGTGGCGGCCGTCGCGATGGCTTTCATGTTGCCGGGATCCGTGTGGCACCCGGCCTCGGCACCCGTTTTCCCCTGGCAATCCTTGCTGCCAATGGGATTGGTATTGGCAGCCCTCGGCCTGGCAACCCCGGCCCTTTCGCTGTGGCTTGGGCCCACAGGGGCACGGCTGGGGCCGCTCGCACTCCTCGAAGCGCCACCGGATTTCCTCTGGGGAGGACTGCTCCTCGCAGCTTGGCCAAGCCACGGAGAAGCCCCTGGCCTTGCGGCTTTCGGGGTGGCTTTCCTGGCCGCGGCCCTCCCTACGGAAGTGCGCTGGCTCTGCTCGGCACTGCCGACGGAATTGCCCTTCCCCGCCGCCTACGGCAGCGCCGCCATAATGGGAGCAAGGAGGATCGCGATCCTCCATCTTCTGCCGCGCTGGTTCGCAGCCCGGCTTCCTCTGTGGCTCACGGCGGCGCTGATCCTGGAGCGAATTTTTGGCATCCAGGGTCTCGGCAGCGACTGGATGCAGCGCATCGGTAGCCGGGATCGCGCGGGCATCGCGATCTGGATGCTCGGTTTCGCACTCCTTTGGCGAATGACTCGAAGGTGGGAGCGGCGATGAAGTGGCGTTGCGCTTTTCTTCTCGCCCTGTTCCTTCCGGAGGTCACGCTGCATCCCTTCTCTGGGGACTTCCCCGCCAGCTGGCACCACCTTCTGGGTACCGATGCCCTGGGGCGGGATGGGCTGCTGCGCCTAGTTCACGGCGCCGCGCGGAGTTTCGGGTTTGCCTCAGGCGTCGCCATCGCCGCCTTGGCTCTGGGGGTGCTTCTGGCGCTATGGGAGGACCGATTTCGCGATGGGCGTTCCGCCCTGCGATCGGTTCCTCCCTTGCTGTGGCTCCTGCCGCTGGCGGCCATTTCAGGCGGTTTCGGGTGGATCCCGCTGGCGTTGTTTTTGTCCGTTTTTCAAGCCTTCCACTTGGAGTCGGCCCTGAGGG
>JANXXC010000009.1 GCA_025350765.1 Holophagaceae bacterium
ATCCGGCAGAGGCGATGCCGAAGTTGAGCGCGCTCTGGGCATTGGTCCCGACCGTGGAGCCGATGGTGGGCGCCGCCGCCGGGTCCACCAGGATCGCGACGATCTCATCCTGGCGCAGGCTGGGCGTCGAGGATGGCACAACGTTGAGTTGATTCACCCGCCCCGTGATGTTCATGTTCACTAGGTAGGGTGGGACGTCGATTCTTCCCTGCACGTTGATGAAGGGGTTGAGTTGGTTCGGGTCGCTGAAGTCGATGGAGCCTCGCTCTACGGTGACGTCACCGGCGGGCAGGAGGTTCGTCAGGCTGCCCCCGGGGATGAGCTCCATCTTCCCTTTGAGGCCTGGATGAGCCAGGGATCCTAGCACTTTGAATGATCCCTGTGGAATGCCCTCCAGCTTCAGCAGGTTCGTATCGAACCGCCAGGGCTGGTTCAGTTTCAGGTCCAAATCCAGCTTGATTCGGGCCATCGGGTCGTCGGGATCGAAGCTGGAAAGGGCGGTGGTGCCTGCGTTGGAATTGAGCAGGATGTCAGTAAGGTTGATGTCCGCGCGATAGACCATGCGGTCGGCCTGGATGGACCCCTGCAGCAGGCCTCCGTCCTCATCATTGCCTGAAAGATGAGCCTCCAAACTGCCCCCGACTTCGAACCCGAAGGGCACATCCCGGAGTTGAAAATCATCTAGTTTGGCCCTCATGTCGTAGCTGGCGAGGCCCCCGAGTTGCCAGGTGGCCGAACCCCAGGCGCTGAGATTGCCTTGAGCCAGCTGGCCGCGAAGGGGATCGGTTTCAGAAATGCGGATCTCTCGGCCATGGAACAGCGCCGTGAGGTTGATGTTTTCCGCGCTCGGAAAGGTGCGGACTTGGAGGCGGCCGCCTTCGAGTTTGAGGGATCCGTCTAGTTGCGGCTGGGCGGGCGTGCCCTGAATCTGGAGGTCCAACTTGCTGATGCCACTAGGCTGAAGGTCTGCTAACAGACTGTAGGTATCCACCTCCATGAGGCTGTCGAGAATGGTCTTCAAATGGCCCAGATCCGCGGAGCCCTTGGCTTCGAGGGCCAAGGGTCCGGTGGCAGTGAAGGGCACCAGGCCCTGGAGGGAAAGATGGCCCGTGGACACTTGCAAGTCTGGCGCGCCCACTCGAGCGGTGCTTCGTTCCAGGGCCTCCAAGGGCAGGTCTACTTGGGCGCCTTCCAAATTTCCGTGGACGAATGCCGCTTGAGTTTGGGTGAGATCGAAGGCTGGGAACCGCGCCAGAAGCTGGTTCACTCGGCCCTGCCAATGGAAGCCCTGGGGTTCCCAGGTCGCCGATAGATCAGAATCAAGGCGAAGATCTTCCATCAGGTCCTGGGTGATGCGGGCTGCGAGGCGCGGAGTATCCGCGGTTTCCGCGTCCAGCCGCAGATGGCCCCCCGCGCGGATGCTGCCCCCGTCCGCCCAAGCTGAGGCATTCAGGATCTTCGCGGAAGCCCCGCCTTGGCCCAACCAGGCTTCAGCTTCGCCCCGATCCGTGTGGATCATGCCTTCCAGATTCTCAACGCTCTGATTCCCGGCGAAGACCCGCATCCGGCTGAATTTCAGATCTCCATTGGGCAACGCGAGAGGGCCAAAAGGATTGGTCCAAGGGCCTTCCACCCTAGCCTCCATATCGGCCTGTACCCGGGGCCCCGGGATGGCGAGCAGGCTCGAATCCAGCCTTCCGCCAAGATGGCCCCACCAGGCATTCCGATTCAGATCCAGCTCCAGCTTGCCGATCAAGGCCAAGGGCCCCTGGGGTATGGCTTCGCCCAAGGAGAGGGCCGCGGGGGACTCGGCGATGCGGAATTCCGGCAGGGAGATTCGGTTGCCACCCAGGTCCATGTAGAAATCCACCGAAGCAGCTGGAATCCGAAGCTGGTCGGCGGTGGCATTCTCGGCTAGCGCTGAGCCTTGCATTTCCAGGGCCTTAAAGGGTCCCCAGATACGAGTCCAGCCGCTTGCGGTGCCGTTGATGGGCAGATTCCCCACGTCACCGGCCCTGAGCCCTTCGGAAATGGGGAGCTGATCGGCGCGGAAACAGGCTTCGAACTGTTTGCTGGATGTTGGGAGATTCGCCCAGTTGAGCCAGATGTCCCCATAGCCACGGCCTGGGCCCTTCTGCACAAGGATGTCCTTGATCGTGAGTTCACTGCCCAGGATCTGGACCTGGGCCTCGAGCCGGTCTGCGCGGGCACCATGCCATCGCGGGTCCAGCAGCTCCAACGCACCCTTCAAACGCAGGCCCTCCGAGGGGCGGAAGGTAAGGTTGGCATTGGCATGGACGCGGCCAGCCATGTCCAGCTCCGACAAGTCCCAAGCCTTGAGCGAAGTGGCGACTAACGCCGCTTCCGTATCCACGTGTCCTTCGACTTTGAGTTCGACGATGCCTTTGGGGCCTAGCTGCCCAGAGGCATGAGCCGTGAGATCAAGATCCTCAAGGTGAAGGTTCAAGGGATTGAGGTTGAGCTGGCCGTGATCCAGGCTCCCGCTGAAATCTCCGGCATTAGAACCCAGGTGTTGGAGCCGGCCCATGGTGTGAGCCTTCAGGTGCTCCAAGCTGAAGGCCTTGTTGTCCCATGGATCGCCGGGTGTCGAAGCCTCGCCATCGAAGGAGGCTTGTAGATTCCTGGCCTGACCCACGCGTGTGAAAGAGGTGAGGGGATTCAGGTCGACCTGCGTGGCCTGGAAGGTCACGTGGGTTTGGGTGCCTTTCTTCCACTCGCCCTGAAGCGCCAGATCTCCCCCATCGGAATGCCAGGTAAGGGTCCGCAGCTTGGCATCTCGGAGCGTTCCATTGGCTTTGAGTTCCAAGGCCCCCGGATGCACATCCTTCACGCCCGGAGTTAAGTTCTTGGATTGAAGATGAAGATCCCATGCGGGTTTCCGGGCTGTTCCTTCGAGGCTCAGGTCCAGGGCGACCAGCCCTGCGGTGGTGGCCTTGGATCGGGGCTGAACCAGTCGAAGCGCGGGGGCCAGATCCAAAAGGGATTTTAGCTTGGCGGACAGTGCTTGGGACTTTGGCTCGAAGGTGCCACTGGCCTGAAATTTCTGGCCACCAAAATCGGCTTCGGCCTTGAGAAATCTCAAGATGGTTTCGGAGAGATCGGCGGTGATTTCCGCATGGCCTTTCGCCATTCCTCCAGGCGTCTTAACTTCCATGTCGGTGGCTTTAAATTCGATCCTCACCCGATTGGGCCCCAAGCCCTTGCCCTGGGCAGCGAAAGCCGAATGAGCCTCCGGCAGATTCCATTTGGGTTCCCGGATGTCGATGGCGCCATCCTTCACCTCCAGGGAATCCAATCTGACCTGGGGCCAGGGTTCCTGGCGGGACGAAGTGGGCTTCAGCTTGAGGCCCGAAAGGCGCTTGGTGTCGATGCGCAGCTCGGGTCCCAAGATGGTCAGCCGGCGGATATGCGGATGATCCCCCAGGAGGCTCCAGAAGTCCGCCTGCGCTTCCACCCGGCGGATGCGGAGGAGATCACCGCCGAAGCGGACGTCGTTGATGGCGGTGGTGGCTGAGAACAATTCAATATCAAGGTTCCGAGCCTCGAACTGGAGGCCCGTTTCATCGGTGACGGCCTGGTTGATTTTCCGGATGACGAAGTCGCTCGTCATGGGCAAGTGGAGCAGCCAGGCTCCGCCGACTGCCAGGAGGCCGCCCGCCGCCAAACAATAGGTCAGGCGCCGCGCCCAACGTCGCCGGGCCACGGAAGGGGTGACCTTCTTCCCCTCCGTTGGGGGGACTTGAGGAGGGACCGCAAGCTTGTCGGGAGCTTCGCGGTCCATCTCAGTTCTTCTCGCCGCAGCTCGGGCAGGTGCTGGCCATGCGCGCCATGGGGCGATAACAATAGCGGCAGAGGCGCTGTTGGGTGCTAGAGCTGGCGGCAGGCCTGTGATTGGGAATGCTGCCGGTGGAAGATGGGCTGAGCACGGCACTGCCCAGGGGCCGCGTATCCTTTGCGACGCCCTCTTTCAATTTTCTGAGGGCGTCGAGCATCTGCTGGGCGCTCAGGTAGCGGTCGCCAAGATTCACGCTCAACGCCTTCATCACGGCTTCGGAGAGCTGCCTGGGAACGGCGGCATTCTTAAGATGGGGCGCCACGATGGGCTGGGTCTGGAAGGCCTGAGCGATTTTGAGCGGATCCGCGTCGTAGAAGGGAACGGTGCCGGTGAGCATTTCGTACATGGTGATGCCCACGGACCAGAGATCGCTCTGGAACACGGCGCGGCCTCGGAAATGCTCCGGCGCCATGTAGGGCGGTGATCCAATGCGGGTGCGGGCGAAGCCATCCTTTTGCATCTCCAGAATGCGGCTCGTGCCGAAATCTGTGACCTTGGCCACGCCATCCCGCGTCATCAGGATGTTGGCGGGCCGCAGATCGCGGTGCAGCACTTGATTGGAATGGGCGAAGGCGATGGCGGAGCAAATATCGAGGCCGATCTCCAGGGCCCGCGATGGGGAGAGGGTGCGCTCCTTGCGGATGAGCCGGTCTAGGCTCTCGCCCTCGATGAATTCCAGCACCATGAAGAAAGTGCCATTCTTCCGCTCCACGGTGATGAGCTCGACGATGTTCGGGTGTTTGAGAGCCGCCATGATGCGTGGCTCCTTGAGCAGATCCACGATCTCTTCCTGCTGCTGATGAGGCACCTTCAGCGCCACCTTGCGGTTCACCCAGGTGTCCATGGCGAGGTACACGGTGCCGAAGCCACCTGCTCCCAGGCGGTCGAGGATCTGGTACTTCCCTAGGGTCTGGTCCTTCGAGAGCACGAGTTCAGCCTTTGTCCGTGCGGTCATTATGCGGGGAAAACGATTTACTCGGCGAGCCCTTGTTCCGCGAGCCACCGTTCGGCGTCCATGGCGGCCATGCAGCCGGTTCCCGCAGCGGTCACGGCTTGGCGATAGACATGGTCTTGGACGTCTCCGCAAGCGAATACGCCGGCGATGGGCGTGCGGGAGGAGCCCAGCTCGACTTTCAGGTAGCCGGTCTCGTCCATGGGCAACTGGCCCGCGAAAAGCTTGGTGTTGGGCTCATGGCCGATGGCCACGAAGAGACCGTCCACTACCAACTCTGAGTCGCTGCCGTCCAAGGTGTCCCTGAGCTGAAGCGCCCGGATCTTTTCGACCTTCTCGCCCAAGGGTGTTTCGATGACGCGGGTGAGCACGTCCTCCACGCCTTTATTCCAATGGAAGACGATCTTCTCGTTCTTGAAAGCGCGCTCCTGCATGGCTTTCGAGGCTCGCAGCTTGTCGCGGCGATGGATGAGATTCACTTTTGAAGCGAATTTGGTGAGATAGGTGGCCTCTTCAAGGGCGGTGTCCCCCCCGCCTACCACGGCGATCTCCTTACCGCGGAAGAAGAATCCATCGCAAGTGGCACAGGCGCTGACACCGCCGCCGCTCATGGAAAGCTCCTGGTCCTTGCCGATGCCCAGCCATTTGGCCGAAGCGCCGGTGGCGATGATGACGGCGTCCGCGGTGTACTCGGCTTTGTCGGTTTTGAGCTTGAACGGCTTACCTTCCAAGTCCACTTCGAGCACGGTTTCGCTTCGGATGGTGGTACCGAAACGAAGCACCTGCTCGCGCATTTCTTCCATCAGTTCGGGCCCCATGATGCCGTTGCGGAATCCTGGATAGTTCTCGACCTCGGTGGTGATGGTGAGCTGGCCGCCGGGCTGCACGCCTTCAAAAACAAGCGGCGAAAGGTTTGCCCTGGACGTGTACAAGGCCGCCGTATAACCCGCTGGGCCGGTGCCGATAATGACGACTTTGTGGTGGGACACGATCACTCCGCATGTCAAAGGGCTTTGGCCCGAACCCTCAATGCTAACTCGCGAGGCCCCGTTCCCGAAGCAGCGCTTCGGCCGCGGCCACATCTCCGGGCACGTCCACGCCGATGCTCAAGTGGTGGGTATCGGCTACGCCGATGGCAATGCCCGCCGCCAGGGCTCTCAACTGCTCCAGCATCTCCATCTGTTCGAGGGGGTGGGGAGGCAGCCGGGTGAAGGCTTTCAGCGTCTCGGGCCGATACGCGTAAAGTCCCAGATGCCGCTTGAAGAGTCCGAGTTGTTCGGGCTTCATCCAGGGCCTGAAATCCGCATGGAAGACCGAAGAATTACGGATATAGGGGACGGGACTGCGGCTGAAATAGAGGGCGCGGTGGCGGTCGTCGGTGACGACTTTCACGGCGTTGGGATTGAAGAGTTCATCCACATCGGCAAAGGGACAAGCCGCGGTGCCCATGGGGAGATTCGCATCTTCGCGCATCAATGCGACCACCGCGGCCACCGTGTCCGGATGCATGGCGGGCTCGTCCCCCTGGATGTTCAGCACGCAGTCGAAGGGCTCGTTCAACGCGGCCAGCGCCGCCGCGGTTCGATCCGTGCCCGAGGGCAGGGCGCTGTCGGTCATGACGGCCTCGCCGCCGAACCCTCGCACGGCCTCGGCAATGCGTTCATCATCGGTGGCGACCACCACGCGGTCCACGCCGCCAGCCATGGAAGCCGCCTCGAAGACCCACTGGATCATGGGCTTCCCGGCGATGAGCGCGAGGGGCTTGCCGGGAAAGCGCGTGGCGTTGAAGCGTGATGGCAGTACGGCTAATGTGCGCATAACCCAAAGCGTATCGCATTGGCATTCCATAGGCGCTTCCATCACAATCATTGGTTTGGTTCGGAGGCCATCTTGACTCGACGTCTCGCCCGCCCGGTGGGCATCACCGCTACGGGCCAGTACTACCCGGAGAAGCGGCTCACCAATGACGATCTTTCCAAGGTGATGGAAACCAACGATGAATGGATCCGCTCCCGCACGGGCATTGGTTCCAGGCATTGGGTCGAGAAAGGTGTAGGGGCTTCGGATCTCGCGGTGCCCGCGCTCCAGATGGCGCTGGACCGACGTGGCATGAAGGCCGATGAGCTCGAAGCCATTTTAGTTGCCACGGTGACGCCAGATACGCTATTTCCCGCCACCGCCTGCCGGGTGCAGGCTGCCATTCAAGCCAAGAATGCCTTTGGGTTCGATTTGTCCGCGGCCTGCTCGGGCTTTCTCTATGCCCTCACCACGGGAGCGTCTCTCATCGCCTCGGGCGCTTACTCAAAGGTCGCCGTCGTGGGCGTGGACGTCATGAGTTCCATCCTCAACATGGAGGACCGCACCACCTGCGTGCTCTTCGGCGATGGCGCTGGGGCCGTCATCCTGGAGCCCGTGGCAGAAGGGCTCGGAATCATGGACTTCGAACATCGCGTGGATGGCAACGGAGGCTGCCTATTGCAAATGCCCGCGGGCGGTTCCCGGAAACCCGCGAGCCACGAGACCGTGGATGCCCGTGAGCATTACGTGCATCAAAGCGGTTCTGAAGTCTTCAAATCCGCGGTGCGGGAGATGGCCGAGAGCGGCCGGCTCATGTTGGATCGCAACGGATTCACGCCTACCGATTTGAAGCTCTTCGTGCCGCACCAAGCCAATATCCGCATCATGGAAGCCGCCGCCAAGCGCCTTGAGCTGCCCCTGGACCGGATGGTCGTGAACATTGACCGCTTCGCCAACACCACCGCCGCCACGATCCCCACGGCTCTGCATCAAGCCGAGGAGCAAGGCCGGATGCAGCAGGGCGATTTGGTGTTGCTCTCGGCCTTCGGCGCGGGCTTCACCTGGGGCGCGGTGCTGCTGCGCTGGGCCTTTTGATGGCTTAATATGCGGATCATCGCTGGATCGTTGAAGGGCCGTCGCCTGGAGGGACCGGCCAAGGACGAAATGGATGTGCGCCCCACGTCGGACCGGGCCCGAGAGGCTCTTTTTTCCATCCTGCAAAGCTGGCCCAAGGGAGCTTTCGTGGATCTCTTTGGGGGCACCGGCGCGGTGGCCCTGGAAGCCCACTCCCGGGGTTTTGCGCCTGTCAGTTGCGTGGAGGCCCATCCGAGGCCCTTCCTCCTCAAGAACCTCGAGCGCGGAGGCGTGAGTCTGGTGCGAAAGGATGCGGAGAAATTGGGGCCGACGGCCTTCCGGGACCTATCGGTCGTCTTCGCGGATCCGCCCTATGACAAGTCTGCGGGACTCTGGACCCGAATGGCGTCAACTCTGCGCCCCTGGCTTGCGCACGGCGGGGTTCTGGCCTGGGAAACCGATGACCGGACCGAACTGGTCCAACCGGAGGGCTGGAGGCTCGTGGACACCCGGGCCTACGGCATGGCGCGGTTTCACTTCTTCGAAGGGGATAAGGGGCTGGAAGGGAATTATCTTCACATTTTGCGCGGAGCGCCGGGCGAGCCAGGCAAGGCAGCCGACCACGGCATATCGGGAAGACGCCACGGGAGGCTAACGCAGACTGGCGACGCCCGCCGCCCGCGCCCGAAGGGTTGGCCTCCATCCACGCGCTCTGCGGCGTCACGCCCCTTGTGCAACGAACCGCGTTGCCCTGCGGGTCCTTCCTTGCGGAGCATCGCGGCTGGAGGCCAACAAAATGGAAGATAATTCCTTTCCAGCCCCTAGGCCAACTACACTTCCAGCCATGCTTCGCATATCAATCAAGACGAAGCTGGGCTTGGTCATCGGCCTGCTGTTGCTCAGCTTCATCGCATTCAATGTCGTGTATTATCCGCGGCGGGTGGAGTCGCAGATCCGCCACCAGGCGGAGATGAGTGCCCGCCAGGTAGGGGAAACGGCGAGCTATGCGCTGGCGCCGGCCCTGAGCAACGGTAGCGGCGAGGACATCGCCAATATCCTGGAAGGCGTGAAGAACATCCCCGCCTTCAGTTTCAGCGTGGTCTACGACGCCAAGGGGAAACAGCTGGATTCGTCGCCGAACACGCCCCTTTGGGTCGGGGAATATTCAAAAAGCCAAGCCATCTCCATGGCCTTTACCCGTCCTCAAGACGGCGTGATGGTGGCGGTGGCGCCGATTTTCTTCCGCAATTCCAAAAACAAGGTGGGGACCTTGCTTATCGGATTCAGCACCGAGGATACCCAGAGGGCCGTGGACGACAATATCCGGTTGAGCCTTGTCGTGGGGCTTACCACGATGGCCTTCGGGATCATGCTCACGGTCTTCATGTCACAGCGGTATTTACGCCCCATCATCCAGCTCACCAATGCCGCGCAGATGGTGGCTCAAGGCAACCTGGAGAGCGTGATTGTGGACGTGCACTCCCGGGACGAGCTCGAGGACCTGAGCCGGAATTTCCAGGTCATGACCAACAAGCTGCGGGTGAGCCGCGATGAGATCGAGCGCCAGAACCGCTTGCTGGAATACCGGGTCCAGGAGCGGACGCGCCAGCTCATGGAGACCATCTGGGAACTGGAAGAAATCCGGGCAAATCTCGAGCAGCTGGTGCAGGAGCGCACCAAAGGGTTGGAGCAGAGCCGCGGGGAACTGAAGGCTTGGGCCGAGACCCTGGAATCCAAGGTCGCCGAGAATACCCGCGAACTGCGCGAGGCTAACCTCAGCTTGATGGAGAGCTACCAAAAGCTGCAGCAAGCGGACCGAATGAAGGACGAATTCCTAGCCAACATGAGCCACGAACTGCGCACCCCCCTCAACGCCATCATCGGGTTCTCCGGAATGCTCATGCAAGAAGGGGATGAGCGGGTGGCGCCGGACGTGCGAGAGGATATCCAGATTATTTTTCAGAACGGAACCCAGCTGCTTGGGCACATTGATTCCATCTTGGACCTTTCCAAAATCGAGGCCGGCAAGATGGAATTGGAACTCAAGGAAGTGGATCCCATGGCCTTGCTGGAGGAAGTTCGAGCCCTCGCGGTGGGCCTGGTGCGACACAAACCCATTCGACTCATCTTTGAACGCCCGGCATGGGAAGCAAAGGTGCTTGGAGACCCGGCGCGACTCAAACAGGTCTTCACGAACCTGGTGGGCAATGCCATCAAATTCACCGAGGAAGGCGAGGTGACCTTCTTCGCTGAGCGGGTGAATAGGCACCTGGAGATTGGCATTCGGGACACGGGCATCGGCATGAGCGAGAACGAGATGGGGCGGCTTTTCAAACCCTTCCAGCAGGTGGATGGCAGCATCACGCGGCGATTTGGCGGCACGGGCCTGGGCCTCGCCATCAGCCAGCGATTCATGGGCCTCATGAATGGACGCATCCGTGTGGAGAGTCTGAAGGGGAAAGGGAGTACTTTCATCGTCGAGCTGCCCTTGATGCAAGAAAGCGCCGTATGAGCCCCAAGCTGAAAATTCTCTGCATCGAGGACAACCCCGTGAACTGGCGCTTGGTGCAGCGATTGCTCGGCCAGGCTGGCTACGACATGCATTGGGCCGAGGAAGGCTTGCAGGGTTACCAGCTGGCGGTGGAGCTCAAACCCGCCCTGGTGCTGTTGGATATCAATCTGCCGGGCCTTTCGGGATTCGAAGTGGCCATGAAGTTGCGGCAGAACTCCGATCTCAACGGTATTCCCATCGTCGCGCTCACCGCCAAGACTATGAAGAGCGATCGCGAAACCGCCTTGGTGGCCGGGTGCGATGGCTACATCTCGAAACCCATCGATCCCTTTCAGTTCACGTCCCAGGTGGAAGCCTACCTGGGGGGGCAGCGGGAAAAGGTGGAGCAGAGCCGTGAAGGCTCGGTGCTGCGGCAATTCAGCCAGCAGGTGGTGGAGCATCTCGAAGCCCGCTTGAAGGAGGCTCAGGACGCCAACCGGAAGCTCCAGGAAGCCCAGGAGGCACTGGAAATCCGGAACCGCAACCTGTCCCGGCTGCTGGCCCTGAGCCAAAGCATCGTCGCGGAGCACGATCCCCGTTCCCTTCTTTCGCGCATCCTCGCCAGGGCCCAGGAGGACCTAGGTCTTCGGATGCTCCAGGCCTTCAGAGTCCAAGCGGATGGCGGGTATTTCGAAGGATTGGCTTGGACTCACCAAGGCATTGAAAGTACCCCGTCCATCCGGGGGGATCATCCTGCGCTGAAGCGATTGACGAGTGTCATGGCCGAAGGCCCGATCTTCGGAGAGCGCCTGCTGCTCTCTCCGTTTTGGGATGCGGGACTGGGGCTTGGGCTCTGGACCCAGCCTTCTGAATCCCTTCTGCTGCCCATGGCCCACCGCCAAAGCGAGGGCGAGCTTTGGGGATTCTGGGCCCTGAGTCGAGAGGCGAACCGGCCCTTCCAGCCCTTCGAGGTCGAGCTCATCTCTCTCATCGGAGGCCTTGCGCAGGTGAGCCTACGGAACGCTGAACTCATCTTCAGCTTGAATGAGAGCACCCGTGCCCTGGCCTCCAGTTACGAAAATGTGGAGTCGGCCTACATGGAGGTCCATCAAGCCCAGGCGGCCCTCGGGCAGCGAGAGCGGCAGGCGTTACTCGGCGATCTCTTCCATAAGATGACCGATTGGCTCCAGACCCCAGTGGCCGCGCTTCAAGCGGAAAGCGTCGCGCTCGATCAGCTGGAGGTCGGCCAAGTTGAATGGAAACACTCGGTGGCGCAGATTCGAGCTTCCGTCGCCCAGATTGATAGCTTGGTGAAGGCCCTGACCCGGCGGGGGGGCCGGCGGGAGAATGCCAGCCCCGAATGGATTGACTTGAGCACGCTCCTGGTTCAGGAACTGGAATTGATGGCGATGGAAGGCCATCTCCTGGAGGGCCAGATGAGGCTGGACCTAGGGGCGCCAGAGGCCAAGGTTTTCGGAATCTATGGGGATTTCTCCGAGACCATCGGCCACATGGTGCGTCACGCGCTGGGGGGCCCCACACCCTCGCCGTTCCTGACCGTACGCACGGTTGAGGCCGGAGGGCTCTTCCGCCTGGAGTTGGAAGACGAGGGCGGACCTCTCCTCCCCGAGGGTCTCGAACACGCCTTCGAGCCTTTCTCTGGGCTTCGGGAAGATCCGGTTCTGGGCGTGCGAAAGCCGGGCGCGGGTTTGCCTTCCTGTGTGCAACTCATGGCCTCCTACAAAGGCAGCCTGGAACTCCTCAATGAAGGCGAGGGCACTCGCCTGAGCCTCTCCGTGCCCGTGGGCCAAGGAACCTGATGCAGACGATCCGATGCGCGCTTTGCTTCGTTGCCATGGGGGCCATGGGAGCCGCGGGGGCTCTGGCGCAGACCCCCGTTCCGAACATCCAACCCGTCCTGCAACCCGGCGAGGGCTTCGCCATGGTCACGGTGGACGGCGGCCTAAAGGCCTTCGGGGATGCCCAAAAAGAAGCTCCCATGGGCAGCCTCGCGAAGCTGGTCTGGTTGAGACTGGAAGGCGATGATTGGGCCGCGCGCATGGTGAGCTTTAAGTGCAAGGGCGAGTGGAACGGCGTGCATTGCTGGAACCGGAAGGGGCACGGAAAGGTGAACCTGGACAAGGCGACGGAGGAAAGCTGCAATCTGGCCTTCCTGGCCTGGAGCATGGAGTCCGCGGAGCGGTGGAAAAAGGACTACGGCGAGGGCGTGTCGAGATTGAGGTTGGAACGGGCCTTTGGCCCTTTTCTTGGAACCCGGCTGAAGGCTGGAGATACTCTGCCGACCCTGGGGCCCGAGTGGATCGGGGACGGCGACTTGTTGCGCACCACGCCTCAGGCCATGGCGAAATGGCTGGCCGATTCGGATCAGGAGCCATTGCGGATCCATTGCAAGCGGCTACTGGGAGGCACCTTCGATGGCTGGATCACAAAAGGGGCTGACTGGTGGTTTAAGACCGGCACGGCGCCGGTGACCGGCGATCCCGGCGCCACCTCCGCGTGGGTGGCGGGGAGCAAGGAGGGAAGCCATGGCGAGACCGGCGACACCATCGTCGTCCTGCATCTACCGAGGGGGCGCGGCAAGGCTGAAGGGCTCGCCCGCATGAAGGAGATCCTTCAGCTTCCTAAGAAATGAACCACCCGCCCTTGCCTTCGCAGGTCCAAGCGCCCCTGCCCAGCCGAGTGAGGGTGGAATGGCCGCGGCAGCGCCTTCCGGCGCGATTGGCGGTCAATGGCCGAGCCCTATCCCATCGCGCGGGGCGGATCTATCGGTTCCATGGCGTGGTTCGGTTCAGGACGGAAACCACCTTGGTAGTGCTGCGTGGATCCGTGGCGGCCCGGGCTCAAGACCACGGCTGGACGGTGAGTTGGACCACCAGCGGGGAAGGCTGGGTGGCCGCGGCGGTGGCGGGGGAGTTGGGGGATCAGGAACCCTTCGAAGCTCGACGGGCCTTGGCCTCGGTGCTGCGGCTTTGGCTTCAAGCGCATCCAAAGGGACATCATCCGAACGGTTCACTTTGCCCCCTTACTCATTGCGCCGTGGTCCGGGGGATGGGGAGTAAGGAGACGGCCACCGCGGTGGTTCAATCCCCTGACCTAGCGATCCGGCCTGAGTATGCCTTCTTCACGGGGTCCAAAGGCGGCGTGTCCCTGTCCCCGTGTGAGGTCTGGGGGGATGGACCGGCCGAGCCAGGACCTTCGGAACTGGTTCCCGGAGATCGCTGGGCCGCTTGGACCCGTCACTTCCGGCCTGAGCAAGTGCAGGTCCTGAAGCGGAGCGTCCGACCGGGATTGAGGATCCGGCAGCGCGGGCTCATGCTCGGTCCTTCGGGACCCTATGCGGTGGAGGCCCTGCGGTTGGCGGCGGGCCGCGCCTTCGGTTGGACCGCGTGGCCTAGCAATGCCTGCGAAGCAGAACTCACGCAGGATGGCAGCCTGGACTTGAAGGGCCACGGCTGGGGCCACAACGTCGGCCTGGACCTAACCGAGGCCACCTGGCGCGCCCGCCGCGGCGACCACGCCGAAGCCATCCTGCAGGTAGCCTTTGGCGAGTGGATGAAGCCTGTCCAGGCAGATTGAGCGTCCGGTTGCCGGACGGTTTGAGTTACAGCGAGTCCCTCATCCGCCGCACGGCGGTCTCTAGCTGATGGGGCTCGAATTGCGAGAAGGCTAGGCGGGTGGCGGGCAGGGGGCTGCGATCGAAGGAATAAAAGCTGCCGGGTTGGATGATGAGGCTCTGGGCCTTGCAGCGCAGGACCCAGGCGGCCAGATCGAAACCCGGTTTGGCGCGAGCCCACAGGGCTAGGCCGCCGTCGGGCACCCGGAAATCCAGAGAATCCCCCAGGTGCTCCCGCAGGCAGGCCACGAGGTGGTTCCGCCTTTCCTCATAGGCCTTTCTGACTTTGCGCACATGACGGGCCATGTCCCCGTCCCGAAACAGGTCCGCCACGGCCCATTCCAACACCCGGTCACCCTGCCAATCCATGCGCAGCCGGACCCGCGTCAGCCGCTCCACCAGGCCCTTGGGCGCCACCAAAAAGCCCAGGCGAACGCCCGGCGCGATGAGCTTGCTCAAGGAACCCATGTAGATCACCTGACCCGTGGGATCCCCGCTGGCTAGCGGGAGCAGCGCGTGGCCATCGTACTGGTATTCGAAGTCGTAGTCGTCCTCCAGCACCGCCATGCGGTAGCGCTGGGCCAGCTCCAACAGGCGCATCCTCCTGCCCGGGCTCAGGCTCACGGTGGTGGGGTGCTGGTGATGGGGTGTGAGGTAGACGAGATCCACTCGCTGCTGCTTTAGCAGTTCTTCCAATGCGTCCAGGTCCATGCCTTCTTCGTCCACCGGCACGGGCCGCAGCACCGCATTGGTGCCCTGCTGCAGAGTCTCCCAGGCCGCCCGGTTGCCCGGGTCCTCCACGGCGATGACGCCCCCCTTTTTGAATAGTGAGAGACCCACCAGATCCAGGGCCATGCGGCTGCCGCGGGTCACCAGGATCTGGTCCGGGTCCGCGGTCAGGCCTCGGCGCTCCGAGAGCATGTCCGAGAGGGCCCGGCGCAGCATCACGTTGCCCTGAGGTTCGCCGTATTGCAACAACTCCTCGCCATGGAGCCGGATGGCGCGCTGATAGGCGCGGCCCATGGCTTCCGACGGCGCTAGCCTTGCGTCCGCCAAACCCTCGGACAGATCCATAAGCGCAAGAAAGGGCTCCGTGAGGGGGCTCAGTTGAGCGGGGATGTCGTATCCCGGATCCGAAGGGGGAAGATGCGCTTCCTTGCTCAAGTCCCCCCAAGCGTGCGGCGTGAGGTCCGGCAAAGTGCCGGTGACGAAGGTGCCGCTGCCTGGGCGGGATTCGATCCAGCCTTCCGCTTCCAATTCCCTCAGAGCCGCCAGAACCGTATTGCGGTGGACACCCAGCTCTTCGGCGAGCAGGCGGGAACCTGGCAAGGCCATGCCGGGCTTGATGCGCCCGTTGCGGATGGCCAAGCCCAGCACCCGCGTGATCTGCAATTGCAAGGATTCCTTGGCGCTCGGGTCGAGGCTGATGGCGAGATCGCGAAGGCGCATGAGTGTTGGGGTTCCAAACGCAAGTGGTCTAGTGGCGAATGTCAAAACCGGACTAGTGACGGGGATTGAATTGATTGTACACATCGAAGTGGAGAACTTCCCATGCGCCTGCTTCTGAATCGTTTTTCCGTGTTGTTCCTTGCCACTGCTGGATTGGCCGTGATGATCGCGTGTGGTGGCGGTGGCAGCGTGACGACCGCGTCGCCCGTGCCTACGCCCAGCACCATCACCGATGTCTATGTCGCGGGCTATGAATCCAATGGAACGAAGACCGTCGCCAAGGTTTGGAAGAATGGCGTCGCCACCTCGCTCACGGATGGGACCAATGATGCCTATACGTCCTCTGTGGTCGTATCCGGGAGCGATGTCTATGCCGGGGGGTATGAAACCAACGCAGCGGGAAAGGGCGTCGCTAAGGTCTGGAAGAATGGCGTTGCCACATCGCTCTCGGATGGAACCCAGAATGCCGGCGTGATCGCTGTGGCCGTATCGGGGAGCGATGTCTATGCCGCGGCGTATGAACTCAACGTGGCGGGAAAGGCGGTCGCCAAGGTCTGGAAGAACGGCGTCGCCACCTCGCTCTCAGATGGGAGCAAGGATACCTATGTATCCTCCGTGGTCATCTCGGGAAGCGATGTCTATGTCAGTGGGTATGAATTTGGAACGAAGTACCGAGCCATGTACTGGAAGAATTCCGCAGTCACCTATCTGACGGATGGCACGGCGGATGGCCTCGCGGAGTCCCTGGCAGTGTCGGGAAGCGATGTCTATGTCGCGGGGTATGAGTACAGCGCGATGGGAAGAGCTATCGCCAAGGCCTGGAAGAACGGTGTAGCTACTGCGCTTACGGATGGAAGCAAGTTTGCCCGTACCTATTCCATCGCCCTGTCGGGAAGTGATGTCTATGTCCAGGGAAGTGAAAGCAACGCCACCAATTCGATTTATACCGTCAAAGTTTGGAAGAACGGCGTCGCCACCTCGCTCACGGATGGAACCAAGGATGCCCGTGCCTACTCCATGGCTCGGATCGGAAGCGACATCTATGTCGCGGGCTATGAATCCAACGGAACGAAGAACATCGCCAAGGTCTGGAAGAACGGCGTCGCCACTTCACTCACAGATGGAAACCAGGAGGCCTACGCAGGGGCAGTTTTTGTCAACGTACATTAGCGGCCGTTTCGGAGTGAGCGGTGTTTTTCCGCTCAGTCCGTTAGGGCCGCTTATACCCGAAGGGTGATAGCGGCCACTGAGATAGCCTGGATGAAAACGATTACAGATCAAAGAGGAGTTCCAATGCGCCACACCCTTTCCACCCTCATCGCTTTCCGATCCCTGCGCCAATCCCTGGCGGCCTGCGCTGTGTTGACGCTTCTTGCGTGTAGCGGCGGGAGCGGGGCCGGATACACCTCCACTTCAATGACCCCAGCGATCACCGATGTCTACATCGGGGGGTTTGAAAACAATGGAACGAAAAACGTCGCCAAGATTTGGAAGAATGGCGTGGCTGCTTCGCTCACCGATGGAACCCAAACTGGCAACATCTACTCCTTGGCCGTCTCGGGAAGTGATATCTATGCTGCGGGGCAGGAATCCAATGGGACGAAGGGCATCGCCAAGGTCTGGAAGAACGGCGTGGCCACGTCGCTTACCAATGGAATTCAGGATGCCTTCGCGCAATCCGTGGTCGTTTCCGGGAGCGATGTCTACGCTGTTGGCTCAGAGTCCAACGGAACGAAATACGTGGCCAAAGTCTGGAAGAATGGCGTCGCAACCTCGCTTACAGATGGAAGCAATGATGCCTACGCGACCGCCATGGTCGTTTCGGGAAGCGATGTCTACGCCTCGGGCT